>JBEKFB010000078.1:0-37945 GCA_050013535.1 Bryobacteraceae bacterium
TCAGTTCGTTGATGATCGTCTGGCCGCTCACATGGACTGCGGCCGGGTGTCGGACGTCGGATGCCACAAATGGAGCCCTCAGCCCACAGACGTGCGGGATTATCCGAGGTTTCTGAATGTAAAAACCATAATGAAAGAGCGAGTTGCGGTGTCCAGGATTTTTCCTGGCCGAAACGGGCGGAAAGCCGTGCAAAATAGATCCATGCGTTACCGGAGTGGCGTTTTGGGGCTTTCGGCGGCCCTGCTGGTTCTGCTCCCGATGACGCTCGCGGCCAGCGACGCATCGGTCAGCGGCATCGTGGTGGATGACTCCACGGGCAAGCCGATCCACATGGCTTATGTCACTCTATCCACCACTGGATCCAAACCATTGGACGCCTCAGTCTATACCGATCAGAATGGCGCTTTCGAGTTCAATGCCGTGCCTCCGGGACATTACTATCTGAATGCCGGAGAAGAACGCTATCAGCGCGTCTCTCTCGGAGCGCCAACGCCAGGCCACTATGCTTCCGTGCTAACTTTGGGGCCCGGCGAGATTCGGCAGGGAATCGAGCTGCGCATGAAGCGGCTATGCGCGGTTTCCGGGGTGGTGCTGGATCCTGACGGCGATCCCATGCGCGGAATAGGAGTGCAACTGCTGGTCCCAACCTGGATCCGCGGACATAAGACCTGGACTCCCCGACACACTGCGGCCACGAACGATCGTGGCGAGTTCCGCGTCCACGGCGTCGTTGCCGGCAGATACTTTCTGTGCGCCAACGCTCGCCAAACACCAGTCCTCACGGGACGGAACTATGTCATGATCGGTGAATCCGAACCAGACCAGGTGTTCGGAAAAGTCTACTATCCCAACGCAGCTAACATTCAGAACGCCCAGCCGCTGGAACTGAAGCCGGGAGCCGACATTCAGGATATTGTCCTGCGATTGCCCACCACGGCCGCTGCCAGCATCACGGGCCACGTTGAAGCGCCGGTGGGTCTGGATACAAACACCGGCTTTCAGGTGAGCTTCAGCCCGCAGGACGACACCGCCGGTATGCCGACAACGTATGGCGTGGGTGGCGGCCAGCAACTCATGTTGCCGGCTCTCGCGCCTGGCCATTACACTGCCATCACCACCCTGCAGGGCAACGACGAATACCGCGGCGTGGACGACGTCGATCTCCAACCCGGTCCGCAGAACGTGGTGTTTCACCTGCAAAAGGGCGTCCGCCTGGCCGGTCATCTGGAATTGCAGGGAGCGGCCGCGGATCTGCCGACCTTCAAGGTCACCCTTCTTCCGAGCGATATTTCTCCGCAGTTCCGGCGTAAGAACATGGAAGCGGCTGTCGCGAAGGATGGTACGTTCGCGTTCGCATCGGTTACCTCCGGGATTTGGGACATAAACGTTGAACCGGTTCCGAAGGGCGGCTATATCAAATCGATGAAGCTGGGCCAACAGGACGTGCTCACCGAAGACATGAACATTACCGCATCGACCAGCGCACCGCTGAATATTGTCGTCAGCACACGAGGCGGCGTTCTGAGTGGAACCGTGAAGATGCCCGAGCAGTCCAGTATCGATATTAGCGCTGGCGAACCGCGTGCGGTCGTGCTGCTTGCGCCGTTCGGAAGATTCAGCCACGTGGACAGCTTTCGCATCATCCGGTCAAGCGAACAGGACGGCAAGTACGAGCTGCGCGGCATCACGCCGGGTTCGTACAAACTGTTTGCCTTCGAGGCCCTCGATCGGAACGCCGTGCATGACCCTGATTTTCTTTCTCGCATCGACTCGTTGGGGAAAGCCGTGGAAGTGCACGAAGGTGAGAGTATAAAGTTCGATCTGGATATGCTGCCCGCGCCACCGGCGATGACGGAGCAATAATGCACATTCTTTTCGTGTTGTTGCTGGCGGTCGCGCAAGCCCAGTTGGAGGTGCTTTCTCCGGGCTCGCCGCCGCAGCCTCCGCCCACGGTCACGGGAACGTCGTCCATCGAAGGCACGGTGGTGAACGATGCGACCGGCGAACCTGTTAAGAAGGCTCAGGTGCGCCTCCTCGGCGCAGTATCGGAAAAACAGCCAGTGGCCATGACCGATGCCAGCGGCAGCTTTGCGTTCCACAAACTCCCGGCGGGCACTTATGTCGTCAACGCCATGCACGATGGCTTCGATCAGAATCGCGCGCTGCTCCTCGGCGATGCCCAGAAGCAGGTGACTCTCACGGACGACCAAGCCAGGAACGGCGTGGAGCTTCGCTTGCCGCCCACCGGCGCAATCAGCGGCCGCATTACCGATGAGAATGGAGACCCGGCGCCGAACTGCAGCGTCGGCGCGCTCGACGCAAGTACTCTCGACTCTTTCCCATGGCAACAACAAGGCGGCCGACAGGCGCAGACGGACGATCGCGGCGAATATCGGATTTCGAATCTGCCGGCAGGACGCTACATCGTGTACCAGCATTGCCAACGGGGAATTGCCGCGCCGCATGGATTCATGGAACGCGGCGATCCACAGACGCCGGTGTGGGCCTGGGTGCCCGGTGTTTATGGGGGAGCCGACGAGGGCGCCGGTGCTTCGGCGCTGAGAGTTCACTCCGGTGAGGAGATTCGCGGAATCGATTTCCACCTGAAGATCACGAACGCTTTCCACGTGTCGGTTACCGTTGTGCCCGACGACCCAAACGTTAATCTGCAGAACATGTGGGTGCGGCTCGAGGCACGCGACCCCGCGATGGCTCGCGTGCTGCAATACGGCATGGGCAGGCAGAATAACAGCGCTGAATTCCACGCAACGCCTGTCGTTCCAGGCTCCTATATAGCCATTGCCGATATTCAACTGCCCAACAAACACTGGCATGGCGAAGAGCCTGTTGAGGTGCGCGATGTTCCTCCTCAGCCGGTGAAGCTGTCGCTCACCTCAGCGATGACCGTGAGCGGCGATCTCGAAACGGAAGACATCGCCACAACCGGAACAAATACCAACACAAGCGGCGGCGACGACCCACCGTCCCGTCCCCAGGCTACTGTTTCGCTGATTCCGCTGAAGACTTCGTTCAATGGCGGGATTCCGCAAACGCAGCCCACTGACGACAAGGGAAACTTTTCGATCACCGGCGTACTTCCCGGACGCTATCAGTTACAGGTGATCGGCGCGACGAACAGCATAAAGTCCGTCACGCTCGCGGGCCGTGGGGTTTCGCCCAGCGCTATCGATCTCGGTCCAGGCGCAACGGGCCCGCTCCACGTCGTGATCAGCATGAAGCAGGTCCCGGTGCAGGTTTCGGTGAACAATCTGCGGCAGGACCAACAGACCTGGGTATTCCTGCTTCCGAAGGGCGCCACAAGCCCGTATCCGGGCCTGAATCCGACCATGGCTTCCGCCGATCAGAGCCCGGTCTCCATGCAGGCGCCGCCTGGCGAGTATACCGCGTACGCCATGGAATGCACGCAACCGTGGCCACTGCTGAATAATCCATCGGTTCTTCGTGCCATCGCTGCCATGGGTAAAGCCATCGAAGTACATGAACGCCACCGCGACACTGAGCGTAATCGCCCGCGAGGATCTTAAACGCGCGCTCGATCAGGACGTCCCGTAGGGCGTCTGAGAAACTCTTCAACCTCTTTGCGCGACGGAATCGAACTCTGCGCGCCTGCTCGCGTGACTGAAATGGCCGCGGCGGCATTAGCGAACTTCGCTGCTTCGAGGATCGGCTTGCCCTCAGCCAGCGCGACCGCCAGCGCGCCATTGAACGTGTCACCAGCGGCCGTCGTATCCACGGCGTTCACGCGGAAGCCCTCGACCGGCTGATCCGCGTCAGGAGAAGATACATAGCAGCCGAGCTCACCCAGCTTGACGATGACACCGCGCGGTCCCCATTCGCGCAAACGCAGCGCCGCGTCGCGCGCGTCACTGAATGTCCGGACCGACCCTTCGGGCGCACTGAGCAGTAACTCGGCTTCGGTCTGGTTCGGAGTAAGCCAGTCGACCAAACTCAGTAAGTCGCGAGGGAGTGGCTTCGCGGGCGCCGGGTCAAGGATAGTAACAATCCCATTGCGCCGCGCCTGACCAAGCACCGCATCCACCGTAACCAGTGGCACTTCCAGTTGGCAGAGCAGAAACCCACTACGTTCCGCGTTCGCTATTCTGTCCACCGCGGTGTTTGGCGTGAGCTTCGCATTCGCGCCGGGAGAAATCAGAATCGAGTTTTCACCCGAAGGAAGCACAGCGATGAACGCCGTTCCTGTGGCGCCTTCTGATATGCCGATGCCGGAGGTGTCCGCGCCCGCCGCTCGCAACCCGTCAATCAGCTTTGTCCCGAACACATCCGACCCTACCTGGCCGATCATTGCCGCGTGTCCACCCAGCTTCGCCGCGGCGCATGCCTGGTTAGCACCCTTACCTCCGGGAATCAATGCCAGATCGCCACCGGCCAGTGTCTCGCCCTCGCGCGCCAGACGCGGCACCGGGACTACAAGGTCCATGTTCAGGCTGCCCACGACAAGTATGCGAGTCATACGATGGTCTCTTCTGTTATAAACGATGTTGGCCGGCGCAGGCCTTCACAACCATGTTCATCGTTGGCAGTGTTCCTCTGGCGATTCTCTTTTGCGTGATCACCATGCTCGGCTGGGGTTCCTGGGCGAACACCCAGAAACTCGCCGGCAAAGATCGTTGGCCGTTCCCGCTCTTCTACTGGGATTACGCGATTGGCGTGCTCCTCTTCGGCATCGTTTTCGCACTGACGGCGGGCAGCTTCGGCTCGGCTGGCGAACCCGCGCTGACGAACCTCGCCCACGCCTCGCCTACCGGAATCGTGCGGGCTTTCCTGAGCGGCGCGCTGTTCAACGTTTCGAACATTCTGCTGGTTGTCGCTATCGACTCCGCCGGTATGTCGCTGGCGTTTCCGGTTGGCGTCGGGCTCGCGCTGGTTATAGGCACCGTGGTCAGCTATTTGCAAACACCCAAAGGAAGCCCATCGATGTTGTTCTCGGGCGTCGCGCTGGTGGTTCTGGCGATGGTGCTTTCGGCGCTCGCTCATTCGAAGCTGCCGCGCAAGGAGGGCGTTCATCCAGCTCGCGGATTGATCTACTCGGTGATCGCGGGGTGTCTGATGGGTTACTTCTATCCCCAGCTAATGGGTTCTATCTCACCGGCATTTCAATCGCAACCAATTCAACCCGGACTGCTCACGCCTTACTCGGCTTTGCTCATTTTCGGCGCGGGTGTGTTGATCAGTAACTTCGTCGTGAACGGAGTTTTTTTGAAGGTGAATCACCTGAAGTATTCGGATTACTTTGCCGGCAGCGCCCGTCTGCATTCCATCGGCATTCTGGGTGGAGCAATCTGGATGCTCGCGCTGTGCCTGAACGTCATCGCCTCGGGCATCGCGGGCCCGGCGGTATCCTACGCGCTCGGCCAGGGCGCCACACTGATTGCGGCGATCTGGGGCGTCTTCATCTGGAAAGAATTCAGCAACGCACCACGCGGCGTCACCCCACTCATCGTGCTCATGTTCATCGGTTATGCTGCGGGTCTGGTTCTGATTGGACTGACCACGCTCTGAGCGAGCTCGGCTCAGGGATAAACCGGCGTCACTTTCATGCCGGCCTTGAGGACTCGCTCGGTCGGCAGCGCGACCGAATCGCCCGCATTCAGGCCGCTGATCACCTGCACACGTCCCGCGCTGGTGACGCCGATCTGAACGGGCTTCCATTGGAGGACATTCTCGTTGCCGAGCGCCAGCACGCCGTCAACTCCGTTCTCGCGGCGCAGCGCTTCACGCGGCGCAGTCACGGCGTTCTCCACCACCCTGGATTGAATCGTCGCGTCCACATTCGTGCCGGGCACCAGTTCGCCGCCGGGATTATCGATGACGCATCCCACTTCGCCCACCTGCCGCGTGCCCAGCGGCGTGATCTCAGTAGGCAGGCGATCCACTTCGCCCTTCCATTGGTGGCCGGGCATCGCATCCCACGTAATGGTGACGGGCATTCCGATTCCCATGCGGCCGAGGTCGGGCTCATCGACGTAGACCTTCACGCGCACGCGATCCAGCCGTCCAATGTTCGCCACGAGATCGCCCACCTGAAGAAACGCGCCCAGTGTTAGATCGAACTGATACACCGTTCCCGCGATCGGAGCGCGGACAACCGACAGGTTCACGTTGTTGCGAGCAGCGTCCACGGACGCCTCGGCTTCGTGCACGCGGGCTTCGGCAGCCGCTTTATCCGGCTGGGTCACCAGCGCCGCGCGACGCTGCTCGAGCGATTGGATTTGAAGCTGCGCCTGTTTCACGCGCTCCTGCGCATCCTGCACTTCTTTGTGCGTAGCCGCCTGGTGAGATTCCAGCCGCTGCAGAGCGTCATAATCGCGCTCAGCGTTTTCAAGATCGAGCCGTGCACGGGCAAGGCTGGCCTCGATTTCGGCAATGTCCGCCGCGCGTCCTCCCTCGTTGATGATCGTCTGCTGCGCCCGCGCTCCCTTCACCCGAGCGTCAGCGGCAGAGAGGTCGGCGGCGGCCTGGCTTGCATCCAGAGCCACCAGCGCTTCGCCCGCGCTCACCACCTGCCCGCGATTCACAAAGATCCTCTGCACGGCCCCCGGCCGTTCAGCGCGCGCGGAGGCCCATTCGATAGGTTCCACTTTGCCGTTCGTCGAAATGCTGCTAACTATGCTTTCCCGCGAGGTTCTTGCGAAAGGCGCCTCGGGCGGCGCCGCCTTGCGCGAAACGCCCCACGCGATAACTGCCGCAAGGACGAGCACACCAACCAACAGCACGATGGTGCTGCCGCGAAGCTTCATAGCCGAGGCCTCGCGCAGTAATCGAAGAGCAACTGCCACTCGGCGAGTTGGATCTCACGAGCGGCACGATGCACGGGCGTGTGAACATCCTCGCACCGGGCGATTTCGCAGAAGTCGACGAAGACGAACGGGTCCCACGAACTCGACACCTCGAAACCGGCCTCCGGTTCGCATTTGAGTATCGCGCGGGCGCTTTCCGCCAACTCCGAATACACCGGATGACGGCCCACGCGCCGGAACCAGTAGCCCGCATTCCCCGCGTCGGGTTCCTGGCGGTGAAGAATAGCATGCCAATAGCTGCCTTCCGAGGTAGCAAGGTCCTGGCAAACCTCGTGGCACTCATCGAAGCATCCGAAATAGAGCCAAGCTCCGCTTATCGCGCCCTCAGGCGAAGCCGCACTCGCGAAAAGATCCGATGGCCGTTTCCCGGATAAGGCCGCCCTGGCCTCCGCTGAAGAACACCCCGAGCAAACCAGCGGCATGGGGCGGCAACCGCCGCCGTCCATCGCGAAAATCTGCTCAATTGTTTCGCCGTACTGCGAAGCCCGGAAGGTCAAAATCCATTCTCGCAGAACGTACCGCGAATGAGACGGCTACTCAATCGCGCGGCGTGAGGCTCGCGCTACCCTGTAGAGGAATGAGTTATCGCGGTTCGAAGAAGGCGGCGATCTTTGGAGCGGGCGGACAATTAGGCGTCGAGCTGACTTGTGTACTCCGCGACCGGGGATACGAGGTTCAGGGCTTCGACCGCAGCGACGTGGATATCTGCGATGCAGCGGCCGTAGAAAACGCCCTGATGCAAGCCGACCCGGCAATCGTTTTCAACGCCGCCGCATACAACATGGTGGATGTCGCCGAACGGGAGCCGCTTGCCGCGTTTCAGACCAACGCGCTTGCAGTACGCAACTGCGCCATGGCCTGCCGGCAACTCGATGCCCAGCTTGTGCATTACTCCACGGATTACGTCTTCGACGGCTTCGCGGGCCGGCCATACACTGAGAGCGATAAACCGCATCCGCTGGGCGCATACGCTGTCTCGAAGTATGCAGGCGAGCTCTACGCGGAAGCCTATCTGGAAAACCCGCTCATCATTCGCACCTCCGGACTGTACGGACCCGGCGGCCTGCACACGGCGCGTGGAAACTTCATCGAGCTGATGCTGCGCCTGGCGCGCGGCTCTCAGCCGATCCGTGTGGTGGAGGACCACGTTGCCACGCCAACATACGCGCCCGCTCTTGCGGAACGTACCGCACAACTCCTGGCACGCGGCGCCACGGGCGTTTTTCATGTGGCCGGAGGGACGCCAATCTCCTGGTTCGACTTTGCCCGCATGATTTTCCGGTTGGCTGGTGTCGCTCCCGAACTCAGGCCCACCAGCGATCGTGAATATCGCACAGACGCCAAGCGCCCGAAGTTCTCGGCATTGTCGAACGCGAAGATGGAGTCTCTGGGTGTCGCGCCAATGCCTTCCATCGAAGAGGCCGTGGCGGATTATTTTGCGCGCCGCGGGGAACACGCACAGCGGCAGAGTGCGTCGCTCAAAGCTATTTCTTAGCCGCGGCTGCGGGCGGCTTCTTGCGCTGCCAGTAGACTTTGCAACCCGCGACGTCCACCTTCTTCACGTAAATGTCGTCGAGACCGAGTTCGTCCAGCTCGACATCGTCGTCGTCGTCGCAGGTCTCCACCGTGTCGTAAACTCCCGCCTTCACCCGCTTCACCAGCTCAGGCCGGGGAAAGATGTGCAGCCGGGCAGAGTCCTTTGGCGACAACCGCAGCTTGTGCGAGTCGTCATATTCGAGACCGGAAGGCGGCCTTCGCTTCGTAAGGAAGTACGCGAACTCGTCCGCCAACAGCATGCCATTTCGCGGTGTCACCTGATCCACTTTGTGCGCCGCCGCGGCATAGTCGACCCATTTGCGCGAATCGCGGTCATCGTAAGCGTCCTTGCCCAGACAGAAACAGAGCAGGAAAGCGAGAACAACGAACGGCACCCAGGGCTGGTCGGGAGATCGCAGCCGCGATCCAACGGCGTAGAAGCCCACCGAGGCGAGGATGCCGAGGAACGGAACGGCCACCGAGAAATATTGCTCGAAAGTGGGCCGAACATAGCAGAGATAGGCGATCTGCGCTAAAGCCATCCACGCAGCCAGGTAGAATTCGGCACGCAGCTCGCGGCTCCATCCGCTCCCGCGCGCGATGTAAAGAAAACCTGCAATCGCCAGCAGTCCCAGCAGCAGCGCATGACCGGAGTTGATCCAGACGGCCATTAGTTCCAGATTGTGCCGCACAGAGCCGTCCCAATCCACCTGGCGGTAGAAGAGATGGAAGTTGATCATGCCGAAACGTACCTGGAACGGCCCCTGTACGTACAACCAGAGGACCGGCAGCCACGGCACAATCGCACCCGCAATAAAGGCCGCCGCCCGCGCGATACGGCTTCCCACGCGGTTGTAGACAAGAATCCAGAGGAGAACCACGGGGGCCGCGGGCACCGTGAGTAAACTGGCTGCGGCACTGGCGCTGGCCGCGAATCCCGCCAGCGCGGCAAACAGGATGCCTCTGCGCCCCACCGCCGCAATCGCAAATCGAAATGCCAGCACGGTCAGCAACAGGCACAGCGCATAGGCCTGCGCGATGGGCGCGAACTCCACCACCAGCCAGTTGCATCCAATCAGCAGGACTGCGGCCAGCGTGACCGGAAGCCGCCACCGCGGCCAGGGGACCCGGGCGAACACGAAATCCACGGCGAGAAAGACCCCGCCCACCGTCGCCGCCGTGGCCACTGCATGCAAGGCGCGCCATCCCTCGCCGAACACCCACATCCACGCGGCGTTCCAGTACGCATTGAGCGGCGCTTGTGCGAAGAAGAAGTCGATATATGGCCGCTTGCCCGCTTTAATCAACTGGGCGGCCAGCATATGGAAGCCTTCATCGTAGGCGCAGGCGTTAGTCTGCGAATAGGCCGCGATCATCGCAGCCACCGCCGTCATAACGCCGCAGACCAGCAGGTACGCACGCTGGCTTCTCTTGACCGCAGATTGTTGTTCGGTGGAAGGCCGCTCCGCTTCGAGCGTCAAATCATTCATCGGAGGAGGAAGGTATACCGGCAGTCAGAACTCGAAGTTTCCGGGACAGCGCTCTATCGCAAGGCGACTGGAACGCCATCCCGGTTGTAGATGCTATTAGCTCGTGGTGGCGGCGGTGGTGGTCTTCTTCGCCTTGGTCTTCTTGGTCTTCTTGGTCTTGGTGGTGGCCGTGGCGGCGTCATCCGCGAACAGCGCGGTGCTGCCCAACACTATGCCCAGGCCCAGCATGAGGGTCATCAGTTTCTTCATCCAGGTTCTCCTTTGAGGAATCTTGCGAACTGCAAGACAATCATAACGCGGGAATTGGGCTCTCTATCCCGTTTGGAATCATTAAAATCACCTAATCGTGACCGGTCAGTCAGCCACCCAACTCGGTGAGGCACGAATACGGCAATAGTGTAGAATTTCTGTTATGGCAGTCCGCTGCCGGCTTTTCCCAGTCGGGCAACATTAAGATCCCGCAATGTTTGTGCTCGGACGCCCCAAGATTCTATGATCGTCCAAGACGTGCAGACAGCATCAGCCCCACCAGTCGTAAGAGATGTTCGGTCGAAACGTGCCGCGTTCACCGCGGAGCGTGTCGACTTCTGGGATAAATTCGCGCGGGAGATTCGGCGCTGGCAACCCGGCCGGCGTTACTACCGCGAGCAGCTCGCGCGGTTGTTCGCGTTTTCGGTTCCACCCGGCATGCGCGTGCTCGAAGTGGGCTCGGGAACGGGTGACCTGCTGGCCGCCCTTCGGCCTGCTTACGGCGTCGGCATCGACTTTTCGGCGGAGATGGTGAAGCTGGCACGGGATCGGCATCCGGAGCTGGCCTTCGTACAGGCCGACGCGTACGAGTTCGACCTCGGCGAGAAGTTCGATTTCGTGGTGTGCTCAGATCTGATCAACGACCTGTGGGACGTGCAGACCACGCTCGAACGTATCGCCATCCATTGCCACGGTGGTACCCGCATTCTGCTGAATTTCTATAGCGAGCTCTGGCAGGGGCCAAGAACGCTGGCCGAAGGAATGAGTTTGGTGAAGCGCCTGCTCCTGCAAAACTGGCTGACGGTGGAGGACGTGAGCGATCTTCTGTATTTGGCAGGTTTCGAGAGCATTCGCAATTCCCGCGAGATCATGTGCCCGGTGCACGTCCCGCTGTTAGGCCCGCTGCTCAATCGATACCTGGTCCGGCTGTGGCCGTTCAGCCACTTGGCAATCACGCATTTGCTGATCGCCCGTCCTCGGCCGGTGCCGGAACCGGGCCGCCATGCCAGCGTAAGCGTGATCGTCGCCGCTCGAAATGAAGAAGGCAACGTTCCACAGATTTTCGACCGGCTGCCTCAAATGGGCTCGGGCACGGAGCTCATCTTTGTCGAAGGAAACTCAACGGACAAGACGTGGGAAGCAGCGGAACGGGAACTGGCCCACCGTCCAGGCTATCCAGCGCGTTTGTTCCACCAGCCCGGCAAAGGCAAAGGCGATGCTGTTCGCAAGGGATTCGCCGAGGCGCACGGCGATTTGCTGATGATCCTCGACGCGGATCTCACCGTAGCGCCCGAGGATCTGCCGCGGTTTTATGAAGCCTGGCGTACTGGCCGCGGAGACTTCATCAACGGCGTGCGTCTGGTGTACCCGATGGAAGAACGCGCCATGCGCTTCTTCAATCTTTTGGGAAACAAATTCTTCAGCCTGGCGTTCAGTTGGCTGCTGGGCCAGAGCATCAAAGACACGCTGTGCGGAACCAAGGTGCTCAGCCGCCGCCATTATGAAACCATCGCCGCCAACCGCGCCTGGTTCGGCGAATTCGACCCATTCGGCGATTTCGATCTGATCTTCGGCGCGGCCCGCTTCAACCTGAAGATTGTGGATATGCCCATCCGCTACGGCGAGCGCACATACGGCGATACCAATATCCACCGCTGGCGTCACGGAATGATTCTGCTGCGCATGGTGCTGGTGGCCATGCGTCGGATCCGGTTCATCTGAAGGACGATGTCGCGACCGACTTCGCCCCGCGATCGTCAATCCGCTACCGTTGGCCAGCCTATTCCGCTTCGCTGTTCGGTGTCGCGTAGTAGCCTTTGCGGGCCTGTACCTTTTGGTCTTTATTGCCGCAGCGGATCTCGATCTTGCGGTATGAGCCGTCGCGCGCCGTGTTGGCGGGCGTGTAGCCGATGGCGTACTGCGTCCGCATTTCGTTCTGGATCTCCGCAAACGCCTCGGTGAGTGGATGTTTTCGGTCGACGGTGAACACGCGGCCGCCAGTTTCGCTCGACATGCGGCTTAGCGCGGAGCTTCCTCCGTAAAACGCCCCGTGCTGGCGATAGAAGTTGTAGTCGACATACGCGATGCTGTAGATAATCGCGTCGGCCTTCTGTGCCTGTTCAATGGCGTCCTGGATCTTGTAGGTGCTGCCTTCGTCCTCGCCATCGGTGATCAGGATGAGCGCCTTGCGTCCCACCTGACCGTGCAACTCATCGTGCGACGCCAGATACACCGCATCGTAGAGAATGGTGCCCTTCGGATGGTAGATGGTTGGCACGGGACCGGGCTCCAGACCGCTCATGCTGGCGTTCACGTGAAGCCCGTTCAGCCCGGCGCGCAACAGTTTCGGCGAGTTCGTGTAATCCTGCAGCAGGTCCGCGTCGCCACCAAAGCTGATCAGAAACGCCATGTCCTTAGGGCGTAGAACACTGCCAAAAAACTGCGAGGCTGCGTCCTTCTCGATGTCCACCAGATTCTCCTGGCTGGGGCTGACGTCAATCAGCAGGCCCATGGTGAAAGGCAGATCCGTCTCGCGCGTGAAATAGCGAACGGTCTGCTGCTTCCCATCTTCGAAGATGGTAAAGTCGTCTTTCGTCAGGTTGCCCACCAGGCCGCCCTGCTTATCCCGAACGGTGAAAAACACGTTGACGACGTTTACCTCAACGTGAATAGGCGCTTCCGCCTGCTCGGGCTTGTCCTCTTGCTGGGCTGATGCGGGCTGCTGCGTTGGCGGGGGCTGTTGAGCTGGCGCCGCAATCAAGAGAAAGAGCGGCACAAGAAGGCCGACAAAAGCGGGGTTCATACGGTTAGATTGGTAGATGCGCAGCCGCGCCCGTCCGTTCCATGCGTCATGCGATTGTACATCTGAAGAAGGCCGATCCGGTCCTCGCGGAAATCATTGAGCGCGTTGGGCCGTATCGCATGCAATTCCGCGACCCGGCGTTCAGCACGCTGGTGCGATCCATTGTGTATCAGCAGCTCAGCGGGCGCGTGGCGTTGCGGATTTTTGAGAGGCTGCTCGATCTGCTTCCCGAACGTCAGCTCACACCCGAAGCAGTTCTTCCGCTCACCGTGGAGCAAATGCGGACCTGCGGTCTGTCCGGCCAGAAAACGAGGTACATACAGGACCTCGCGGCCAGAACATTCGCCGGTGAATTGGATTTTACTCGGCTGCCGGGAATGCGTGATGACGAGGTGATCGCGGCGCTCACGCAGGTGAAGGGAGTGGGCGTCTGGACCGCGCACATGTTCCTGATCTTCGCCCTGCAACGGCCTGATATTTTGCCGGTGGGAGATCTGGGCATCCGCACCGCCATGCGCTCTGGCGCAGTCTGGACGGGGAAGCGGCGCTATAGCAATTCTCTGACCGCGTATAATCAACCGACATGTTCGGATTCTTTCCGGCGCTTTTCGTCTGCTGGTCGTTATTCGGCCAGTCCGATGTCCCCGCAAAGCTTGTCGCACGCGCGGAGTCGGGATCGGCAATGCTCAATGATCTCCGCGAGCTCTGCGACACTATCGGCGGACGCGCCACCGGCTCACGGGAGTGCGAACGCGCTGTCGCGTGGGGAGCCGCGAAGTTCAAAGCAGCCGGTGTTACGCACGTCAAGCTCGAGCCTTATACGATCCCGCATATCTGGCTGCCTGGAACCATCTCCGTGGAAGCAGTTGCTCCGGCACAGTTCCCAATCCGCGCCGCCGCTGCACCGGTGAGCCCGTCCACAGCAGGCGCTATCGAAGCTCCTGTAATCGACGTTGGCAACGGCTCGCCCGAGGCATTCGCGAAAGCTGCGGGTGGTTTGAAAGGCGCGATCGTCCTGGTTCATTCCAGCGAAATGAAGAGCCTTGACGACCTGTTCGCCGAGTACCTGCGCAACCCGGGTATCAACACTGCGGCGAAACGATATGGCGTCGCAGCGGTGCTGCTGGAATCCTCCCGGCCGCGAGGTCTTCTCTATCGCCATCCCGTCTCGCTTGGGCTCGATTTGGCCCCGGTTCCGATGGCCATCGTTTCGCGCGAACATGCCGAGCGCCTGGCACGCCTGGCCGAACGCGGCGAAGTTCGGGTGCGTTTGTCGATAGCCGACCGGATCAGCGGTCCATACCGCGCCGCTAACGTGGTGGCGGAGATTCCCGGAACGGACAAGCGCAACGAGCTCGTCGTGATTGGCGCGCACCTCGATTCCTGGGATCTGGGAACCGGCGCGCAGGATAACGGCGTGAACGCGGCCACGGTAATCGACGTCGCGCGCGCATTCGTGCAACTCGGGCTGCAGCCGAGGCGCACAGTCCGGTTCATCCTGTTTACGGGCGAAGAACAAGGCATGCTCGGGTCGGAAGCCTACGTCGCACAACACAAGGCCGAACTCGACAACCATGTCGCATTCATGACGTTCGACGTCGGATCGGGCCACACCAGCGGGTTTTATCTGAACGGCCGCGAAGAGCTGCGACAGCCCGTCAATGCGATTCTCGAAGCGGCTGGCATCTCAGGCGCGAACGATCACACCGATGAGGCAATCGATGGCACGGATAATTTCGACTTCCTCATTTCCGGCGTTCCCAACCTCGTGGCGCTCCAGGATGCCGCGCCGTACTTGCCCGATTATCACGCCGAGTCGGACACGTTCGATAAGGTCAACTGGAAAGAAGCGCAACGGAACGATGCCATCGCCGCGGTCATGATGTGGGGTCTTGCCGAATCGGCGGATCGCCTCGCCACCCGCCAATCACGCGGCGAGATCGAGAAGACGCTGCACGAGACGAAGATCGACGAGCAGATGAAGCTGTTCGATCAGTGGGACGATTTCGCGGCGGGCCGTCGTGGAAGTCCAAAGTAGGCGCGGATTGACAACGTGGCTGGAGCTATGGCGTCAGCAGGCGTGAAAGCCAGCGCAGCCTTGCCCGATGTTACACTTTCTTGGCTGTCACAAGCCGGCGCGCTTCCTGAAGAAAGCTTTCGGGGACCAGCCGGAGCACAATCGGCTGAATGTTCTTTGGCAATTCCCGCGCGGACAATATATCGGCGGCAATCAGATCGCAGGCGGCGAGGCCCTCCCGCCACTTTGGCTGTTCCGGGTTGCGTCGAATCAGGTCTGCGCCGGGGAGCCCGAAGGCTGGGGTCAGCAGAGAAGCCCAGTTCAGAATAGCCTCGGAACGGGAGACGATCCCAATCAGTACCGGCGACCGTGGCGGGCTCACTCCGCTGAGTACCTCTTCCAAAGACTTTAACGGGATTACCTGGTGGCCCCCCGGCCGGAGTTGAGAAACTTCCGCGGCACCCGAGGTGGTGGTCAGAAGCAAAGAGGTCTCGAATCCCGGAACGTGCGGCGCTTCCTCCGGGACGGCGAAAGGCACCGTGCATCCGACGGCTTCCTCAATCTCAGTGGCGAGAATGCGAGCCAGATTGCGATCCGGGTGAACAACCAACAACCCACGCGTCTCGCCTTGTGCACGGAAGTCGGCGCGCGCGTTCTCGAATGCATCGCCGAGCGCCTCGATGGAGAAGCCGCGGCTGAGACCCTCCTCGATCCAGGTCTGTACGAAAACATCGATCTCGCCGCCGGCGCCGCTGTGTTCGAGGTCGCAGACAAAAACTCCGGAACCCGCTTTGTGCTTGACCCAACCGCGCGCGGCAAGGTCGCGGTATGCGGCGCTGACGGTGTTGGGATGGACGCTGAGCCGCCGGGCAAGGTCGCGGACGCTGGGCAAGCGCTCGGCCGGTGCGAAACGCCGGCTGAGAATTCCGAACAGGAGTTGTGCGCTCAGTTGCTCACGGACTGGAATGGAGCCATTACGCGAGATCCAGATCCGATTCATGGCGGCGCTTTGATTCTATCCGCAAACCGTGTCACACGCGGGCTCGCCTTTCGCGCGTGACATCGCCGAGCACGCCTGGGATTAGACTGATTTCAGAATGGGTTTCTCCGGAGCCGGATGTTCGCCTGCGCGCACGGTTTTCGCGTGGGTATTACTGGTCACTCCGTTCTGTGCCGCCACCGGAGCTGAACCGGTTTTCCCTTCTGACGCCGAGGATCCCATGCAAGCGGGCGGTGCGGAGTTGCTCGAAACGGTCTGCCCGGGGCGGGTCGCAAGCGGCACGGAAACCAAATGCCGAGGCGCGTGCCCGAAATTCACCAGCTTTGCCGGAGATAACCTCGGTTGGTCCCTGTCGAGGTTGACTCACGGCCACTTTCGTTCGCCTACGAGCGAGGACGCAGCGCTCTGGATGGAAGGCTGCGAACCGCACTCCGAAAACTTCGGCGGCACCATTTTGATGACGCGCCGCTCGGGCCGGTGGATCATGCTCTGGTACAAGGCGGGCGTTGTCACGGAACGATGCCACAAGGTGCCGCTCGTGAGCGGTCGAGAGGTACTCGTTTGCATAGGCACCTACGGCGCACAAGGCGCCAACACCACGGAACTCTATATTGAAGACCTTCTCAGACCCACTCTTGTCATGATGGCGGAGGGAGAAAGGGCACCGATCTTCTACGTTGTCGATGACACCCTGACCTGCGGCGAGAAGCCGGGCGGTTTCGCGCCTCCCGAGCCACGTCCTGTAACGCCGGCCATTATCGAGCGGGTTGAGTTCGCTCCCGGAGCAATGTCGGTTGTTGCTCGTGCAGGCAGGAGACAGATGAAGCCCGAGGACGTCAAGGCTTGCATCGAGTCAAAGCAAAATGGAGACGTGTCGAGGTTCTTCCCGGCCACCCGACAGTATCGCATCGACTTCAACTTTGACGGCCGCACCTGCTAGGTCGCGCCGGCAAGTGCCGCCACCGCTCGAATCTTCGAAGCTCACTGAACAGCCGCGGGCTTCCCGAAGTAAAGGTGTGTAACATTGCCGCGCGCGCCAGCGTCTCACGACAGATCCGATGCAAAGCGCAAGCGTTGGCTGCCATACCGAATGGTGGTGGCATTGCTCCTTTTCAGCCAGCGCGACCGGCTCAGTGGCTTCAATAATTCATCCGATCAAGCGATTTCCCTATAAGATAAAGCTGGTTCGCGTTTCGGTGATCAAGTTGCACTCGCTCTCGCCGAGGAAGAGGAGACGACCATGAACCTCGTAATACGACAGACACTGCTTCGGAGCGCGGCGGTGTTCGCGTCCGCTCTGTTATTGCTGATGACCACGGCGGCGTTCGCGCAGGATTACCCGCCACCGCCGCAGAACGGGCAAGGCTACCCGCCCGCTCAGAATTATCCGCCCCAGAATTACCCTCCGCAGAATTATCCGCAGCAGCAGGGTTATCCGCAGCAGCAACAGGGTTATCCCCAGCAAGGCTATCCGCAACAGGGTTACCCTCAGCAGGGTTCTGCGCAGCAAGGCTACCCGCCGCAAGGTTACCCTCAGCAGCCTCCACCGCCCACGTTCGCGCCGGCGCAGTTGGACAATCTGGTGAGCCGCATCGCCCTGTATCCCGATCCGTTGCTGGCGCAGATATTGGCGGCATCGACGTTCCCCGATCAGATTCAGCCCGCGGCCGGATGGGCCCAGCAATACGCTTACCTTCATGGTGACCAGCTCGCGAACGCCATTCAGCAGGCGAACCTGCCATGGGATCCCAGCGTTCAATCGCTCCTACCCTTTCCAGCTGTTCTGGATATGATGGCTCGCGATATGAACTGGACCAGCCAGCTTGGTAACGCCGTTCTGGCGCAACGCCCCGACGTGATGGACGCGGTTCAGCGAATGCGGCAGAGCGCTTATCACTACGGCTATCTGCGCAGCGGTCCGCAGGTCCGGGTGGTGGATGACGGCGGATATGTGGAAGTGCTGCCGGTGGACCCCGGCGTGATTTACGTGCCCACGTATAACCCGTACATCGTGTTCGCGGCGCCTCGTCCGGGATTCTTTATCGGCGGCGCCATTGGATTCGGCCCTGGCTTCTTCATCGGCACCAGCTTCGGCGCCTGGGGATGGGGCGGCATCTTCGACTGGCATGCACATGCCTTCCTGTTCAATCATGCCGTGTGGGGACGTACGTGGTTTAACCGCGGCGTTTATGTTCATAACTATGGCAACTGGGCTGGCGGCCATTGGCGCGGCGCGGCTTACGGTGGTCCGGCGTACAACCGCGGCTTCGCCGGTGCCCGTGGTGTGTACAACGGGGGCCAGCACTACGCCGTTACGCCCAGCCGTGGGTACGGCCAGCATGAACCCGAACATACGGGAGCGTTCCATGGAACCGAGAACGGCCGCAATGACCACGCAGCGGCTTCCTGGGGCCATGCCAGCCGGAGCGGCAACAGCGGTGGCGGTCATCCCGCCAGTGGCGGCAGTCATCCCGCTGGTGGCGGGCGCGCCGAGGACAAAGGAGGACGCCGGTGAAAGCAAATCTTCACAAGGTCGCGGGTCTGACGCTGTTAGCGGCGGCCATCGCTTCGGTAACCGTGGTTGCGCAGGTTGCACAGCGGACATTCGACACTCCTGAGGCGGCGGTCAGCGCATTGGTGGCCGCCGCGAAATCGGGCAGCATTGATGAGATGGCCTCGGTCCTCGGCGAAGAGATGAAGGATCAGTTTCAGCCCGGAGACCGCCGGCTGAGCGAAGGCGACCGGGCCGAGTTCCTTGCGGCCGTCCAGGCAGGCACGAAAATTGAGGCCGATCCCGCCGTTCCCGGCCGCATGATCGTCTACGTCGGCGCCAATGAATGGCCGTTTCCCGCCCCGCTGGTAAGAGACGCAAACGGCTGGCGCTTCGACGGCCAAGCCGGACGCGAGGAAATCATGGATCGCCGCATCGGCCACAACGAAATGCACGCGGTGGAAACCTGCCTCGGCTACGTGGAAGCGCAGATCGAATACGCGAAGACCGACCACGATGGCAGCGGCATTCTGGCGTTTGCACAACGGTTGATCAGCTCGCCGGGCAAGCACGACGGATTGTACTGGCCACCGGATGCCGAAGGCGAAAGCCCGTTCGGCCCGGCCATTTCCACCTCGGACCGTCTGGTATCGCCGGCATCGGCCGTCGAAGGGAGCACTCCGCAGCCGCGCTATCACTTCGGGTACCATTTCCGCGTTCTCACCGCTCAGGGCGGCAATGCCATCGGTGGCGCGCACAACTTCCTCATGGACGGCCATCTGGTGGGAGGTTTCGGCCTGATCGCGTGGCCAAGGGACTATGGCGTCACCGGCGTACAGACGTTTGTGGTGAACCAGCTCGGCGTAGTGTATGCGAAGGATCTGGGGCCTCAGACGCCAACGCTGGCCCCGTCGATCGTTTCCTTCGATCCCGACGCAGGCTGGAAGAAGCTGGAACCCGCCAACTGATCCCGCACATACAGATTGGGCTGGCCGCGGTCAACGGCCAGCCCGATGGTCTTACAGGGAGAACTTGGGACTCAATAGGGAGAAGACTTTAATCGCGAACGGCCGCGGCATTCCTCGCGGTTGCGAACCGGCGGCGCCCGAAAAACCCGAGGGCCAAAAGCACGGTTCCCAGCAACATGAAGCTTCCTGGCTCGGGAACGGAAGAGGTCACGATGCCGGTGATGTATTCCTGCGATGAATCCAGCGGCGTCGGAGTGTAGATCGTGATGCCGGAGTAGTTCAGGTTGTTAGCGTCCACGGCGGTTTGGGCGTCGCTCAAAATCGTTGTAATGTTGCTCTGATCCACGGATGTGTTGAACGTGGGATCGAAGATAAACCACACGGCCGCGTTCCCGTCGGGGGCGCCGATTGAACCCGTGGCCACGCCGCTCTCAATCCAGGCGGCCATCTCGTAATCGTTCAGCACGGCACTGGCGGAACCGATTGAGGCGAACTTCAGGTCCGGGATGTTCGCCGCGGTCAATGAATAAGCGTCGGCATCCCACGTTTCGTCGTTCGTGACATTGGTCCTGTCGTCGTCGCACATCATGTCGAGCGCTGTTCCGCCGTTCACCGTGATGTAGTAGGGGAAGACGTAATCACTGCCGTACGTTTGGCTGCCAGTCCCGATAATCTGAAGAACGTCGGCCGCCATAGGCAAAGCCAGCATCAGCGGTAACGTCAACAATCGGATGGATTTCAATGTCATTTTTTGTTCTTTCTCGCCTCTGGTTGAATAGTAGCGGCGGGACCTGAGGGGACGAATAGCAGCAAGGTAACAATTCAACTGGTACCGCGGTCGTACTGGATCGCTGGCCGCGAAGTACCATAGACACGCTGCTGGTACCAGGCCGAATTGGTACCAGGGTTCCGAGGGCGGTGGTTAGGCCAGGCTTGTTATACTGTCGCGCGATGGTGAAACTCTGGCTTTCTCTCGTGTTGTCAATGGCCACGCTCGGGGCCCAGGTGGAGATGCGCTATGCGGACCTCTCCGCCCCGGACGGCCTCAGGCTTAAAGCGTCCTACTATTCGCCGGGGAGGCCGGGGCCGGGAGTGTTGCTGCTGCACCAGTGCAACCGCGACCGGTCGGTCTGGAACGACCTCGCCATGCAACTGGCGGCTTCGGGCCTCCACGTTCTGACGTTCGACTATCGCGGCTACGGTGAAAGCCAGGGCGAGCGGCACGAGTCCCTGCCACCTGAGAAGCGCGCCGAGAATGCGAAACACTGGCCGGGCGACATTGATGTTGCCTTTCAGTACCTTGCGACTCAGCCTGGCGTGGACAAGACGCGGATCGGCGTCGGCGGGGCGAGTTGCGGCGTCGATAACGCGGTGCAAACGGCGCGCCGTCATCCCGAGGTGAAGGCGCTGATGTTGTTGTCGGGAACTACGGATGAAGATGGCCGCGCGTTTCTGGAGGCGTCCGATACCCTGCCAGTGTTCATCTCGGCAAGCGACGACGATCATGATCTGCTTCCCTATATGACCTGGCTGGCCTCGTTCCTTCACGATGAGCGAAGTGAGCTGATCGCCTGCAAGGGTGCAGGGCACGGGGCGGACATGTTCAAAGTGGAGAAGAGCCTGCCGGCGAAGATCGTGGATTTCTTCGATACGACACTGATAGGGCCAGTTCCGACTGGACCACGGAAGGCCAGCGCCATCTCACCTGCCGTTCAGTTCTGGGATGTCCTCGTCGGGCCGAAAGGTCCTGCACGCGCCATGAAAATGCTGGTGCAGGCACGGAAGAAGGATCCGAACGTGTCGTTGTTCCCGGAGTCGGTCGTAAACCTGCTGGGCTACGATCACCTGCAGAAGGGGGACACGAAAGAAGCGATCGAGATTCTCAAACTGAACGAAATCGCGTACCCTGGTTCCGCCAACGTTTACGACAGCCTTGCAGACGCGTACCTGGCCGATCATCGCAACAAGCTCGCCTTGCAGTACTCGGAGAAATGCCTCGAGGTCCTGAAAGCGAACCCGCCCGCGGACGAGGTGCTGGCCCGGAACATCCGCGGCAGCGCCGAAGCGAAGATCAAAAAGCTGAAGCCTTAGCTTTGGACGGCCGCGGCTCGTCTTCGGTCGATAAGCCGAATGACCCCCACCAGCAGCAGACACAGCGCCACCGCGATCAGCGCCAGCCAGCCGATGTGCGATTTCAGGAACGGCAGCGTCTGCGGTCCGAGCTGCGTTCCCATCCAGGCCAGGATAAAGTAGCGCGGAATACGCGCGGCCAGCAGCACCATGCAAAACGAAGCCGGGCTCACCTCCATCGCGCCGGCCGACAGAACGAAGACCTTCATCGGCAGCGGGATGGGCACGGCAGCGGGAACGAACACCGTCACCAGACCATAGTGTTCAAACCATTTCTTGAATCGCGCGCCTCGCCCCGACGATGTGAAGCGTGCGAGATATGCGGTTCCGCCTTTACGCGCAATGGCAAACAGCAGCAAGCTGCCCAGCAGCGATCCCAGCGTCGCCATGCTCGCTACCATCCACACCGCGCCGTGATTGGCCGCCGCCAGCAGCACCACCAGCGCATCTACGCCGCCCACCAGCGGAAAGCCGGTGGAATCGAGAATGGCCAGCAGGAACACGCCCGCCGGACCCCACGCGATGAGTGTTGCAATGAAGTGTTTCAGGCGAGGCTCCGGTCAGCCGATCATCTGCAGCAGTTCGCGCTCGCCGATCACCGCAATTTCCAGCGCGCGCGCCTTGTCCAGCTTCGAACCGGCTTCTTCACCGGCCACCACGTAATCCGTTTTCTTGCTGACCGATGCGGTCACCTTTCCTCCGGCCGCTTCGATGCGGCTCTTCGCTTCTTCGCGAGTCAGATTCGGGAAAGTGCCGGTGAGCACGAAGACTTTGCCATCGAGAGGCCCGCTCATCTTGCGCCGCACTTCCTGCTCGAACTGCAACCCGGCGGCGCGGAGCTGTTTCACCAAACCGCGATTGCGCTCTTCCGCGAAGAATTCCCGAATCGCGCGCGCAACCTTTGGGCCCACCTCCTCGGCTTCCTGCAGCTTCTCTTCGCTCGCATCGGCGATGTCGTCGATGTTCCCGAAGGTATCTGCCAGGATCTGCGCCGTGCGTTCTCCCACGAACGGAATTCCGAGGCCGTTGAGAACTCGTGGCAGCGGCCGCGCCTTCGAGCGCTCGATGTTATCGAGAATCTTCTGCGCGGATTTCTGCCCCATTCGCTCCAGAGCAAGCAGTCGATCGAGCGTGAGGCTGTAGATATCGCCCACGCTGCGCACAAGACCGCCATCCACAAGCTGATCCACCAGGGCGTCGCCCATTCCATCAATATCCATCACGCCGCGCGCCGCAAAGTGCAGGATGGACTGCTTCAGCTTCGCCGGACAATTCGTGTTGATGCAGCGGCTGGCTACCTCGCCCGGCTCGCGCACTACGTCGCCGCCGCACACCGGGCAATGTTTGGGCACGCGAAATGGCTTGCGATGCGCCGCCTGTTCAAGCACTCGAACGACCTTCGGAATCACGTCGCCGCTGCGCTCAATAAGCACCGTATCGCCAATTTCCACGCCAAGCCGCTCGATCTCATCCTCGTTGTGCAGCGTGGCGCGCGTCACCGTAACGCCGCTGACGTTCACCGGCCGAAGATGTGCAACGGGGGTGAGAATACCTGTTCGGCCCACCTGCACGTCGATGTTCTCGATGACAGTGCGCTCCTGGCGCGCCGGGAATTTGAAGGCAATGGCCCAGCGGGGAGCCTTCGCAGTCCAGCCAAGCGCGCGTTGCTCCGCGATGGAATCAACTTTGATCACCAGCCCGTCAATCTCGTACGGCAGATTGTCGCGCTCGCCGCTCCAGTGCTGGAAGTATTCGAGCACTTCATCGAGATCCTTGCACAATCGGCGATGTTTGTTGACGTTGAAGCCCATCGCCGCCAGGGCTTCATTCCCAATGGCTGTCCATCGCCGGTGCGCCATCCACCAACAGAAAGTAGGTGAAGTAATCGAGCTGGCGCTTTGCGGTCAATTGCGGTTCCAGCGCGCGCAACGCTCCGGCTGCGGCATTGCGAGGATTGGCGAACAATGGCAGGCCGGCCGCGGTTCGCTCGGCGTTCATCCTCTCGAATGCCCGTCGACCGATCAGCGCCTCCCCGCGCGCCTCAAACAGCGGCAGCGAAGACTTCACACGCAGCGGCAACGACCGAATGGTCCTCGCGTTTTCGGTGACATCTTCCCCGGTAATGCCGTCGCCGCGCGTAATGGCCTGCTGAAATAATCCGTTGCGATATCGCACCGCCATGGAAAGACCATCCAGCTTAAGCTCGGTCACATAGCGAAACGGTTCGTCTTCGTTCAGCGCGTTATCGAGGCTCAGCATGGCCGAGCTGTGTGCAACTTTCACGAAGCCTTCGCGCGGCTTACCTCCTACGCGCTGGGTTGGCGAATCGGGGGTGATGAGCTCGGGATGCTCCGTCTCCAGGCGTTGCAGCTCGCGCATGAGCGCGTCATATTCGGCGTCGGTGATCTCCGGCCGGTCAAGAACGTAATACAGGTGTTCGTGCCGGCGAAGTTCCTCCCGAAGTTCTTCGATTCGCGCGGCGGCCTGGCCTGGGCGTGCGGGCATGAGCGTCTACTATAGTAAGAGTACCCGAGAGGAACGGGAAACATAGCCATTTACCGACGGCCGTTTCTAATCTACAACCCGTTTGCGGGCCAGCTCATCCGTACTCACGAACGTCTCATTCCCCGCGTGAGAGACATACTGCGCCGTGATGGCGTGGATGTGTGCCTGGTGGCCACCGACGGCCCAGGCAGCGCATCCGGCATCGCTCGCGAGTGCATTCACAATGGCGCGGATCTTATCCTTGTGGCTGGCGGCGACGGCACTATTAACGAAGTAGTTAACGGCATGGCCGGCTCCGGTGCACCCTTGGGCGTGTTGCCGTGTGGGACGGCGAACGTTCTGGCTTCGGAATTGGGGCTTGGAAGGCGGCCGGACAAGGCGGCTGCGCAGCTTTCCGGTCTGGTGCCCGCGCGCATTTCGACGGGTGTACTCATTGATGAAGCGGATCGGCGCCAGCGCCACTTTCTGCTAATGGCGGGCGCGGGTTTCGATGCCCGCATAGTAGACAAAGTCGATTGCAAAATGAAGACCAGCGTCGGCAAGCTGGCTTATTGGGTTGCCGGCTTCTCACAATTGGGCGCACGCCTGCCCGAATTCAATGTCGACGTGGACGACAAGCGATACCGCTGCAGCTTCGCGCTGGTCAGCCGCGTGCGCAACTATGGCGGCGATCTCGAAATCGCTCGCGACGTGTCTCTTTTCGACAATCATTTCGAGGTGGTGTTGTTCGAAGGCACGTCCACGGTTCCGTACGTGCGCTACTTTCTCGCGGTGTTGCTGAATCGGCTGCACGGCGCGCGAGGCGTGACCGTTTTGAACGCGAAATCGGTCCGCTTCAGTGGCGCGGAAGAGGATAACGTTCTGGTGCAGGTGGACGGCGAACTGGTTGCCTCATTGCCGGCCAGCGTGTCGATCGCGCCTCGCTCGTTGACGCTGCTGGTGCCGCCCAAATACCGTCAGCATCAGAAGGTTTTTGCCGCTGAGCGTGTGTGGACGCCGTCGCCTACGACATAGCTGCCGCCTACATAGCTGCCGATGGACAACATCACGCACACGCTCACCGGTCTCGCCATGGGCAGAGCCGGGCTGAACCGGTATCAAAAACACGCCACCGCGCTGTTGATCGTGGCGGCCAACGCGCCGGACGCCGACATTGTCACGCTGGTGCGCGGTCCTTTCGAATATTTCCGGTATCACCGCGCCATTACGCATTCGCTCGTCGCCGCGCCCGTGTGGGCGTTGGTCATCGCTCTCTTGTTTTGCGCGCTCGAACGCTCCTGGCGCAGTCTGGCGCCGGGGTTCCTTCTCGCGCTGGCCGGCGTGGCCAGCCATCTGCTTCTCGACTGGACCAACGCCTACGGCGTGCGCTTCCTGCTTCCCTTCTCCGGCAACTGGTACAGTCTCGACTGGACGAATGTCTTCGATGTCTGGATCTGGGCGATTCTGATCCTGGCGGCAGTGGCGCCTTATGTGGGCCGGCTGGTGAGCTCCGAAGTGGGCGCTCGATCGAAAGGAACCGGGCGCGGGCTGGCGATTTTTGCGTTGCTCTTCCTCGCGCTCTACGACGCGGGGCGCGGCGTAATCCATCAGCGCGCCACGGCGATCCTCGAATCGCGAGTGTATGATGGCGTCCCCGCGGTTCGCGCCGGCGCGTTCCCGGGTGCGGGGAATCTGCTCGCTTGGGAAGGACTGGTGGACACGCCAATCACGGTGCGGCGGTATCAGATCGATTTGCTGCGGAGCTTTGACCCCGATTCCGGCGCAACGTTCCAGAAGCCCGAAATGTCGCCCGCCATTGCCGCGGCGGCGCGTTTGACGGAATTCAAGGTGCTCCTGGGATTCTCGAAATTCCCGCTCTGGAGCGTTGTGCCGGTTCCCCAGCCGCAAGGGAGCGTTCGCGTCGAGGTGCGCGATATGCGCTTCGGTTTTGCCGTGGAGACGGTGGTGGACGCGAACAACCGCGCCGCTGGCGCGACTTTCCGGTTCATCCCGCAAAACAGGAACAACTCTTCTAGCCGAGGAAGTTGAACAGCGTAGTGCGGGGGATTTCCGCCTCGGATTGGAGCGCCGCCTGCTGCTGTGTTTGCGCCTCGTTGAGATCGATGATGGACTGGCTTTCGTCGGCGTCCTGAAGCGTGGCCAACTGCGTGCGCAACTGAGTGTCGTCGTTACTCTGTTCACTGGTTGCGTTGGCGACGTTATCCTGCACGTTCCCATAGAAAGCCAACTGGCTGTTGAGATAGGTGTCGGAGCTGCTCACCTGCGCGAGCGCCGAGCCGACTCCGGCGGAATCGTTGTTCAGCAGGGCATTCCGCAGGCTGTTGACCGACTCGAAAACGTTGCTGTTAGTGTCCGATGAATCGAACAGATCCTGCGCGGTTTGAGCGACGGCGAACGTAGAACCGTCCGGCGCTTCGATTTGCCGTGTCGAAGGCGAGCCCGCGTACGCGCTGATTGGGTTCGTCTGCGTCAGATCGATGGTGTAGGGCTGGGTTTGATCGCTGTCGCCAGCGAAGATGTAGCGGCCGCTCACGGTTGTATTGGCGATGTTGACCAGTTCGGTGAGAACGTCCCCAAGCTGCTGGGCAATCTGCGTTCGGGTGTCGGCGGAAGCGATATCGGTGGCCCCCTGCGTTCCCAGCGATTCTGCCTGTTCCACCAGCGAAACGGCGCTGCTGACCGCCGATTCCGCGGTATTGGTCTCATTCGTGACGATTGCCAGATTCTGCCCGATCTGTGTGTTGTTTGAGATGGAGCTTTGCAGTGAGAGAATATCGGAGATCTCATCCGGCGCGTCCGAAACACTGTTGACTTTAAGGCCGCTGGTCAGCTCTAATTGCGCCTGCGTCTCCTTCTGCTGAATGTTATTCATTCCGTTCAGGAAGGCCTGGGTTTGTTCGTTATAAAACGTAATCATGTTTCGCTCCGGTGTCAGGAGGCAGCGGCCGGGATCAGGCCGAGCGTGACATTTTCGATGTTTTCGAGAATGCTGAACATCTTCGAGGTGGCTTGGTAGGCCTCCTGGTAAACCATCAGATTGGCCGCTTCCTGGTCGAGAGATACGCCCGAGACCTGCTGTCTGAGATTCTGTGCCTGGGTCAGCAGGCTTTGCGAGGTCTGCTGGGCGGTTTGTGCGCCGGAGACATCCTGGCCCACCTGCCCTCCCAGCGCGCCGAACGCTCCGGTGAAGGTTTCGCCGTTCACTACGTTCGCGGTTTGCAGGGCGGCCAACGCGAGGGCGTTGCCGTTGCCGCCGGGAGCGCCAGGCAACGCGGCGGCCAGCTGATCGGTGGTGAGTGGGTTTACCGTAAGCGTGGATGCGGCGTCGGCCCCGGTGTCATAGCTGAACAGGCCAGTGGTGGGCGCCTGCCCGTTTTCGTCCAGCCCTCCGGCCAGTGTCGTGTTCACCTGATCTGCCAGTGTCTGCGCCAGCGTGTTCAGGCTGGTCAGATAGGACGGGAGAAGCGTGTTTGTAGTCTGAACTTCGGAACCGAGTTGGCCGCCGGTGATCTGACTGGTAATGTCGTTCCCGTTCTGATCTTCAATCTCCGCCTGCGGCAGCGAGAAGTTCCCCTGGATCGCGAAAGACGTGTCGCCCATCACCAGCGGAGTCTGGCCATCCAGAAGAACGGCGATTTGACCGTTCGATTGTTGGACCGTGGTGACATTCACGTCCTGCGATAGTTCCTCGAGGGTGCTGTACATCTGCGCGTCCACTCCGGCGTCCACCGATCCGTCGGGGTTCACGCGCACCTGCGAGTTAATCTGCGCGATGGTGCTGCTCAGGCGGTTGATATCGTTCACGGTGGCCTGAGTTTCCGATTGCACGGAATTACCCGTGCTGAAGATCGCGTTAGCGGTCTGTTGAAACGCGTTGGCCGTATTCTGCGCCTGGGTGAGAACGGTTTGCCGGGCGACGGTGTCGTTGGGGCTTACGCTCAATGCCGAGAAACTGTTAAACAGATTATTGAGAGCAGCCGAAATTCCGGACGCGCCGGTAACATCGAATTGCGGCTCGAGCGCGCTCAGATCCGAGACGCTCTGACCAGCGAAATTCACGGCCGATTGCTGCGTCCGGACCTGCTCTTCCGCGTAAACGTCGCGCGTCGACTGCACAATGCCGGCGGAAACACCTCCCCCAAAGCCTTGTTCGACGTTGAACGGTTGAGCCGTAAACGTCTGAACCTGCGTGGCGTAGCCGGGCGTGTTGGCGTTGGCGACGTTGTTCTGTGTCACCGCCATCGCCTGCTCCATTGCCTGGAGCGCCTCTGCCGAGCTGTAGAGGGCAGTGCTGATGGTTGCCATGAATCACCCCTGAAGCGTCATCGACCCGGACGAATAAGCGGGAATGATCCTGCCATTGACGCCGTAGGAGAAAGCGGTTTTCTCATCGGGAACCAACGCGCGTTGCCGTTGGTTGCACCATGTCCCCAGAGCCTCAATGAGCCTGCCCGCGCGGCACACGACACGGTGCAGTTCCATTCGGCTCAATGAGGGTTTCCCCGAAGCCTGCCACCGGGACATAATCTCGGCAGCTCGGCTGAGACGGTTCCCGGCTTGTTTGACCGATCCTGGATCGGCTCGTTCCAGAAGCATGCAGGCCGCCCGGACATGTGCTTCCGCCGCCGCGATCCCGTTGCACGAACTCTTCCGGGCTGCGAAACTGCGCGCCATCGTCTTACGCTGTTGCGCTGCTGCTGCGCATGCTCTGCTCGATGATTTGCCCGCTGATCGCGTTGGAGTCGGGCTGGTACCGGCCCGAGGCCACCGCCGCCTCAATACTTTCCACGCGCGCCTGCGTGCCCACCGTTGTTTGACCTCGCAGTTGCGCACTGAGGCTCGAGAGTTGTGTGTAATCGGCGTTCCTGCTTTCCGCCGCCGCTCTGGCGCGCGCGGTCGCGGAACCTGAAGCTGCACGGGACGCCGGCGCGGCGCCGCTCAGTGCCTCCGTATCGCTGCTGGTGATCTTCATGGGTCCGGACCTCGCCTCCTGAGAGGCTCATCGGCCAATGCGGACGCAACAATAGGGAATAGATGCAGCGGCCTGGGAGGTAGCCTGCGATTGGAGAGTGGCCTAGGGACGCTGTAGTGGCGCGGGCACGCGCAACCACCGTTCGAGAATCCCGCGTGGACTCGCTTCCGGCTCGCCCGTATTCGGAAACGCGGAAGGATTCACCATCGCGTTGTAATGATCCAGCAGTTCCGCTTCCTCGAATCCGATGACGGCGGCGTACTGGCGAAGATAGCTGGTCGCGAAGATCCCGCCTGGCAGCTTCGCGTATTCGCCTTCTTCAATCGCTCGCAGAAAGCGCATGCTGATCTTGGTTCGCTCGGCAATCTGCTCGAGGGTCACGCCACGCTTCTCGCGCCAGACAGACAAGTTCAGGTGCCCCGCTACAGAGAAGCGGGCCGGGCGGGGTGGAAGCGAAGTGGGTCTTCCCATGGATCACCTCAGCCAGAGTATCGGCTTCATTACTCTCCGGCTATAGACAATGTATTAAGCAACTATAATAACCATCCAGTACCTGCCATGCAAGTGCTAGTGTAACTTACCTTGTGGAAGAAGCCCAGGGATAGCCCCCAGGTAGATTCACCAGCTCGCCGCTACAATGAATCCGGGGGCCTCCGGCCCGGCGTTGCCAGCAACCTGTGAACATCCTTATCCGCGCCACAAACTGGATCGGCGATGCGGTCATGAGCCTGCCTGCACTGCGGGCGATCCGTACACGCTACCCGGAAGCGCGCGTTTCCGTGCTGGCGCGGCCCTGGGTTCTCGATCTCTATGCCCGCGAACGCTTTGCCGACGAGATAGTGCCATATTCCTGCCGAAATCTCCGGGAGAAGTTCAAGTTGGCCATTTCGCTGCGTGGAAGGTTCGATCGCGCCATCCTGCTCCAGAACGCTTTCGAGGCTGCCGCTCTCGCCTTCGTGGCGGGGATTCCGGAACGCATCGGCTATGCGCGGGATGGCCGGTCCGTGCTGCTCACCCGCGCCGTACCTGTTCCCAAAGCCGGCGAGATTCCTCGGCAGCAGCGCTTCTACTATCTTGAATTGCTCCGGCGCGCCGGGATTATCGATTATTTGCCTGCGGCCGGCGAACCAATTCGCCTCGAGGGCGCTGAAAACGCTCGGGAAGAAGGCAGGGCGCTGTTATCCGAGTCTGGCCTGCAGAGCCCGGTAGTCGGGGTCAGTCCGGGAGCGGCGTACGGCGGGGCGAAACGGTGGCTGCCCGAACGATTCGCCGAGGCGGCTGTATCGATAGCCCGCTCAACCGGCAGTCATGTGGCCGTTTTTGGCTCGACAGCCGAGCGCCAAATCTGCGGAGACGTGCGCTCTGCAATATCGGCGCGCGGGATCCTTGCGCACAACTTCGCCGGCGAAACCACGCTGGCCCGGTTCATCTCGCTGGCCGCTGCCTGCAATCTCTTCCTCACCAACGATTCCGGCGCCATGCACATCGCGTCGGCGCTCGGCGTTCCCACCGTGGCCGTATTTGGCGCCACCGATGACACCACCACCGGCCCAACAGGACCCCTCGCGCGCGTAGTCAGGCATACTGTCGAATGCAGCCCCTGCCTGCTTCGCGAATGCCCCATCGATCATCGCTGCATGACCGGCGTATCCTCAGACCAGGTAGCGCGAACAGCCCTCGAACTGCTGAAATGAGATTTTGAATACAACACCGTACACGGCCGTCACCCCGGAAGGCATGAGTGGGGGCCCGCGCATCCTCGCCGTGCGTCTGGGAGCGATGGGCGACATCATTCAGTGTCTGCCCGCGGTGGCGAGCCTGAAGCACGGCATCCCTAGATCGCATGTGACCTGGGTGGTTGAGCCTCGCTGGGCGCCGCTGCTGGCGGAAAACCCGTACCTCGACCGGGTGGTGCTCATGGATCGCCGCTCGTTGTCCGGACTTCGTAAGGCCTGGCATGATCTGCGAGCCCAACGATACGACATCGCCGTGGATTTTCAGGGCCTTGTGAAATCGGCTCTGGTAGCGTCCGCAGCCCGGCCCGAGAAGCTGGTGGGTCTGCATCAGACCCTGGTGCGGGAGCGGATCGCCGCCTGGTTCTACTCGTTGAACGTGGCGAGCAAGGCGGAGCACGTGGTGGATAGGTATTTGGATCTGGCGTCCGCCGCCGGTGCATCCAGCCTGATTCGGAGTTTTCCGCTTCCTGCGGGCACCCCGGAGGGTTTGCTTCCCACTGGTCCGTTTGTGCTGGCCAGCCCGATGGCCGGATGGGCGTCCAAACAATGGCCACTGGAATACTATTCAGAACTTGGGAGACTGCTTTTAAGCGAAACTGGTTGCACGCTGGTGCTGAACGCTCCCTCACCCATTGAAGCGCGGCACACCAACGCCCACGTTTCCGGCCTGCCCGGGCTGATCGATGCCACTCGACGCGCCATTGCCGTGGTCGGCGTCGATAGTGGACCGTTGCATCTGGCGGCAGCACTGGGCAAACCGGGCGTGGCCATCTTTGGCCCCACCGACCCGGCGCGCAACGGCCCGCGCGGGGGTGCGATCACGGTGTTGCGCAGCCCTCTGGCCTTGACCACCTACAAGAGAACCCATTCAGCCGAGGCGATGCGCGACATTCGCCCCGAGGCCGTCCTGAAAGTGCTGCAGTCAGTATTGGCCGGAGCCAGTGCCCAGGCGAGCGGCCAGGCATGAGCCTGCGGCTTCGCTTTCCGAGACGCTACGCACGCCTGATGGCCCGCTTTCGCGTTCCCGGCGGCTTCCTGCTGGCGATCGCCTTTGGCTGGCTGGCACGCCCATCAGTTCTTTCGATGTCGCTCGGCCTTCCCGTGGCCATCGCCGGGTTGCTCCTGCGGGCATGGGCCGCGGGGCATCTGGAGAAGAACATGCGCCTCGCGACTACGGGACCTTATGCCTGGGTGCGCAATCCCCTTTACCTCGGAACGTTGCTTACGGCCGGCGGATTTGTCCTGGCCTCGCGCCGCCCCGCCCTGGCGTTGCTCTTTGCGCTGGTTTTCGCGCTGGTCTACCTGCCTGCGGTGCGGCTGGAGGAAGAATATCTGCGAGAGATTTTCCCCGATTTCGCGGCATATGCGGAGTCAGTCCGGCCGTTCTGGCCGCGACCGCCGGGTCAACCGCGGAGCGCGTCCTTTCGCATGCGCTTCTACATGCGTAACGAGGAGTATCAGGCCCTGCTGGGTTTTCTCGCGGTTGCCGCGTGGCTCACAATCAAGCTGATCTGGCTACCTGGCTAGCCGGCGTGCCGCTTGAGGATTTGCTGAAGATTCTGCGAAAACGCCGACCGGGCCATCACCATGTCGGCTCCCGCGTCGTGCGCCTGCTGCTTTAGTTCGCCCTGGATATGCGAAAGATATCCGATCAGGCTGATGCCCCTGGTCTCCGCACTGCTCTTAAGAGCTGAAATCAGCTTCAGCGGCTCCACGGTGTTCGCGTTCAGGTCGAAGATAATGAGCCGCGGGTTCTGTTTCGCGCGATCGAGGACGTCCGCCTCGGACTGCACGAACTCGGGCGTCAGCCCCGCCCGTTTGGCCGCGTCGCTGATCTTGACCGTGAACAGAAGATCGTTCACGACAACCAGAACTTTCTTGTCCTGCTTCTGCATACGATAGCGTTATAACGAAAAACGCGTGGCTGGGCAGTTCTTCTTCCTCCGGGAAGAACCGCAACGTGCGCCGGAACCAGCGTCACTACGGCAGGTGGTCTCAGTTTATCACAGGCTCGCCTGCCACCATTGGCTTCGTCTACTGGGACTGCACCGGTATTGTCACCGTGTTGCTGTTATAGACATCCTGATAAATCGTGAGGGGCGTGAAGGCATTCGTGGTCAGGGTGCTGTCGAGCTGCAACAGCAGCCGGTAGAGGCCAATGGTCCCCGGCACCAGGGAGGCGTCAAAAGTGTTCACCGCCACGCCCCCCGCGCTGGCCGACACGTAGTTGATCAGGCCGTTCTGTGCCGATCCGGTGAACGGAACACCAGTGGCGGGAGCCGGAGGTGGAGTGCAAACGATGCCCGTCGCGCTGATGTTCTGGTCCGGAAAGGTCGGGTTAGTGGTCGGACAATAAACGTTGTCAACGAAGCTGGTCTCAAGCGTCCCCATGCCCGAGGCGTACATTACCAGGAACCCTCCGGGAACTGCCGGATTGTTTGTGGTGATGAGAGTACCGCCGTCGCTCGCGCAGCAGGTTGCGGTGCTGCTGTTGTATGTTGTCAGCACCGTCAGCGTGAGACTGCTGCTTCCGGCCGCAGTGGCCGTAGTAGTTACGGAAATCCCGTCGCCGGCCGTACCGGGGTTTTTCGCGACCAGCATCAGATACCAGAATTGACTCCCTTCATAGGCGGTCACCTGAGCGTTCGGATCGGCATTGATCTGCTGCACAAGATGCTCGCGGATGATCTCCAGAACGTCGGGAGTCACCGAAGTGGTGGTGGGAGTGGATACGCAATTCGGACCCGCGGGGATGCAGTTAGTTACGGTCACATTGAAGGCGGTGACATCAGCGGTTTGCACGGTATATGAGTAAGTCGTACTACCGATAGTCACTGACGCTACGGATGTGGCCGTGGGGAGCCCTTCGATATCGATGGCGCCCAGCGCGTAGCTGCTGGCCTGGAAGGCGAGACCCGGACGCGGATCGGTTCCGGCGCCTTCATTGAGAGTGAAGAGACCCGGATCCTGCGGCGCCAGAGGCATGGCGATTGAATTGGTGGCCGTCACCGTCCCATCGGAGTGTTGCGTACGCACCCAGGCAGTGCTCCCGTTGGCATCGGAAAACTCGAAAGGAATCTGTGCGTTGATCTGAGTGGGCGAAACGTACAAAAGGGGCGCACGCACGCCGTCGATGTAGAGTTCGGTCCCTGCCATCGTCTCCGGCAGCGCTGTGGATCCGGCTCCCGGAGCGGTGACCGCAGCCTGATCGGTGAAGCCCGATCCGAAAACCGCAATCAGCATGCCTGGGGCCAGCGTAGCGGCAGTGGTGCCCCCGGCCGTGTAACCGCTGCCGGGCGAGACCGACTCGGTGGCCGCGTTACCACTGGTGCCTGTGAGGTTCACCGCGTACTGGATGCCATCTCCGGCGGCACCGGGAACCTTGGCTGACAACAGCACCGTTGCCGCGCCCAACTCAGCCCGAACGACGGCAACCGGATCGCCCGCGCCGCTGTTGCTGTTATTTACGACAAACGCCAGCCCTTTGGTGATGTTGTCGAACGTGTCGTTCTTGGCAACTGTGTAGGTGTAAACAGGCGCAGTGTAGTCAAGCGACGTATTGTTGGGATCGGTAATCGTGAGGTTCACCACATCGCCCGTGGTGATGGTTCCGGCAAAGCTGAACAAGGCGCTGGCAAATGTCTCCAGGCTGGCGGCGTTATAGGCCGCAGCGGGGGCCAGGGGTGTCGAGCTCGCAGTGTAAACCACCACGCGGCGGTCGAACGGATCGCTCACGTACAAGTTGGATCCATCCCAGGCGAGAGCCATGGGCGTCCGCACTTCGTCGGCGCCCGAGATCTCCACGTTATCGGCCGCGCTGCCGGAATCGCTCACCTGATCGGTAAACTGATCGGGCTCGCCGAGAATCACATCGGCGGCCACCGCATTCTGCGCCGGAATCGTGTTATACACCATGACGCGATCGTTGCCGCTGTCGGCGACAAACAAACGCGTGCCATCGGACAACACATACCGGGGGAAATCGATCGTATACGCACACCGCGTCTGATACGTTGGCTTGCCATTGGCGTCCAGTTGCTCGGGGACGATGTCATTGCACATCACCGGAGTTTCGACGTCGCTCGATCCGGCGGTGATCGCCGGGGTTCCGCTAAAGGCATCGTTGGGAATCGCGGTGGTCATATCCGGCTGGCCGATTTCCACATCGGCGGCCTGGTTGTTCTGCGTTGGGATGCTGTTCCAGATCATGATCCGGCTCTCGCCCAGATCGGCCACAAATAAATGCGTTCCGTCGGAGCTTACCCCGGTCGGCGAAACCATCGAGCTGGCGGTGGTGATCGGCGTAACCGTTACGCTTCCGCTCTGAGTGGTGGTGAAATCGGGCTGGCCCAGAACCAGATCCGCCGGCTGGTTGTTTTGCGTCGGGATGGTGTTCCAGATCAAAACGCGGTTGTTCAGCGTGTCCGCAACAAACAATCGGGCGCCCTGAATCCATACAGACTCCGGCCCACGCATGGCCGATTGCGTCACCGCCGGAGGACCGATGGAAGTAAAGCCGGTCTGACCGAGCACGATGTTCGCCGGAGCGTTGAACGTGGCAGGCATCGAAGTCCAGATGAGCACGCGGTTGTTGTTGGTGTCCGCGACGGCCAGGATCTGCCCGTTGGTGGCGACTCCCGAGGGCTCATTGAAACCGCTTTGCGTTAGATTCGGCCCGAAAGTGTAGGTGTTGGGCTGGCCGAGAACAAAGCTGGCGTTCACCACGCACACGGGGCAGCGAATATAGCTGAGAAAGTTCTCTTCAATGATCTCCTGCGTAGGCGGGGGCACCGTAAGGCCAGCCACGAATACGGGCGAGTTGATGCCCGAATAGGCCACCACGCGGTCGTTGTCCGGCAGTGCCCCAACACGATTCGAATCGACGACAAACAACGTACCGTTGGCAAAGGCCAGACCCGAAACGCCACCAAGAGCGAACCCCGCGGCGGACGGATCGGCTATCGTGGGGTCTACCTGCGCGGTGAAATTCGGCTGACCGATCACCGCGCGGGCGGACTGGCCGGTTATAAAGTTCTGCGCACACAAAGCGCCGGCCGAGAGAACTATTGCTGCAATGTACTTCATAGACGGGAATTTACGAATCTACCAGTATACAAGGCTCTGAGACGCGCCCCCGGAGAAATGGTGTACAACACGCCAATCCCGGAAAACTCCGCACCTCACCAAACCGGCGTCAAGTGCATGCGCGCGGCCAACGCGGGAAATCGCGCCAAAGGCAATTCCGGCGCGCCGGCGGGCGTGAACATCGCGTCGCACCCGGGAAGGCGGTTCACGGTCCACAGCCTGCACGCCGATCACCCTCGATTCCGGTACTATGGTCCCCGGAGAAACCCTTGATCCCTTTCATTCTGCTCATGGCAACCTGGTTCACTTCCTCCGCTGCCCCCGCACCCCGCACGCTGCGCGTCGGCTACTATCACACCGGCAGCGCCACCGGCGAGCGTTTCGCGCTTGACAAAGTCTCGCTCGAGGGCGAGTGGCCGGGCAGGCGGGACCGGCTGGTGGATGAGACAAATCTCGGGCCATATCTGTTCGAAGTAATCGACCGCGGGACCAACCGGCTGCTGTACTCCCGCGGATTCGCCAGCATCTTCGGTGAGTGGCAAACGACGGAGGAGGCGAAGCAGAGCCAGCGGACCTTTCACGAGTCTGTGCGCTTCCCCGCCCCCGATGCCCCGGTCCAACTGATCCTGAAAAAGCGCGACGCCGGGAACTCTTTTCGCGAGGTCTGGTCGGTGGTGATCGATCCGGCCAGCCAGACCGTGGACCGCAGCGCTCCACCCGCCGCCGCGCGCGTCTGGGCGGTGATGCAGAACGGCCCATCGGCAGACAAAGTGGACCTGTTGCTGATGGGCGACGGCTACACCGCGGCGGAAATGGAGAAATGGCACAGCGATGCACGCCGGCTGGCCGAAATCCTGTTCTCGCAGCCCCCCTTCCGCGAACATCGTAACGCGTTCAATGTGTGGGCCATCGACACTCCGTCGGATGAGAGCGGGGTGAGCCGGCCGTCGGATGGAATCTGGCGTAAGTCGGCGCTGGGCGCTTCATACGACGCATTCGGATCGGAGCGCTATGTGCTCACGTTCGACGACGAGCACATGCGGGAGATCGCGGCAGCCGCGCCATACGAATTTGTTGAGATCATCGTCAACGGCCGCAAGTATGGCGGGGGAGGCATCTTCAATCTCTATGCCACCGTCTCGTCCGACAACGCCTACACGCCGTACGTGTTCGTCCATGAATTCGGCCATCATTTCGCCGGCCTCGCCGACGAATATTACACGTCCGACGTCTCCTACAGCAAAGACGAAGTGCGCCCCGAGCCGTGGGAACCGAACGCCACGGCCGATCCTCACGCCGCGAAATGGAAGGACCTTATCGAAACGGGAACTCCGCTGCCAACGCCCTGGGCAAAGGAAGAGTTCGAGGCCGACGAAAAAACCATTCAGGCGCACCGGAGACAGATCCGGGCGGATCACCGGCCCGAAGCGGAGATGGAGGCGCTCTTCGCGTCTGAGCTGGCCGTAACCGCTCCGTTGCTCGCACGCCCGCCCTACGGAAACAAGGTGGGCGCGTTCGAGGGCGCCGACTACGAATCGCACGGCTACTACCGGCCCGAGACGGATTGCATGATGTTCTCGCGAAACACGGCCCGGGGCTTCTGCGCGGTGTGCCGCCGGGCCATCGAGCGTGTGATCGACATGTACGCGCGGTAGCCGCCGCGCTCTTTTCAAGGTAGAATCATCCGACATGGCCAACGACTTTAAGAATTTCATCCTCCGCGGCAACGTGGTGGACCTTGCGGTGGGCGTGGTGATCGGCGTCGCATTTGGAGCGGTGGTCACTTCGCTGGTGAATGACATCCTGATGCCGCCGGTCGGGCTGCTGACACACGGCATCGATTTCAGCAAACTGTTTATCAATCTCAGTGATGCCCACTACGCGACCATCGCCGAGGCGAAGGCGCACAGCGCGGCGACACTGAATTACGGCCAGTTCCTGAACGCCCTGCTCAATTTCCTCGTGGTGGCGCTCGCGATTTTCTTTTTTGTGGTGAAGCCGGTGAACCGGCTTGTCCGGAGGGCGGAAGGGCCGCCTGCACCCGTTCCCGTGGCACGCCAATGCCCCTTCTGCGCGATGGATATTCCCTTGACGGCGACGCGCTGCGGGCACTGCACATCGGT
>JBEKFB010000079.1:0-14800 GCA_050013535.1 Bryobacteraceae bacterium
GATTTGACCGGCACCTCGAAAAGCAGCATCGTGTCAGGAACCCTGACGGTGAATAAGGCCAGCTTCAACCCGAGCACCGACATCGGCAGCCTTTTGTCGCAAGCCGCCAGGCCTTCCGTCACGCCGCCCCAGTCCAGCGAATACTTCGCCGGTTTGCAGTTCGATGTTCGCGTGCAGAGTGCGTTGAATCTGGAAATCCAGACATCGCTGGCGCACGGACTTCAGGGCCAGGCCGATCTCCACGTTACGGGCACCCCGCAACGTCCCGTGCTGCTCGGCCGCATCAGCATCAACCAGGGGCTCATCGAATTCTTCGGGAATCGCTACACCATCAACCGCGGTGAAGTGCACTTCAATAATCCGCTCAAGCTGGAACCGGTGGTCGACCTCGATCTTGAAACACGCGAGCGCGGCGTCACCGTGGACATCATGATTTCCGGGCCGCTCACCAGGCTAAACCTTTCCTACCGTTCCGACCCACCGCTCAAGAGCGACCAGATTGTGGCGCTGCTCACCGTTGGCCGCACACCGAACGGGCCGGGCGGCCTGGCTAATTCGGAAGCCAATGCGCAACAAGGCTCCATTACCGGCGGCTCCAACCAACTGCTCCAGCAAGCGCTCACCGCACCGGCCGGCGGAAGGCTGGAGAAGTTTTTCGGAGTTAGCCACATCCGGATTGACCCGCAGGTTTCCGACGTCACCACTCTCCCTCAGGCGCACCTGTCGATCGGATTTTTTGGCATCGATTTTCAATTGCGGAAGCGGTTCAAGTGAGACTGCGCGCGGCCAGGGGAAGGTTGAAAGTTGAGCACAGCATCATAGATGGCGTGCGCGATCTGCTGGAGCGCCTGCTGGCGCGGCATGCGGAGGTGCGGTCGGTGATTCCGGGCGTGATTCGGCCGGTTCGGGACGCGAAAGGCGAAGTACGCGTGCGTATCACCGTGCCCACATCGAACGGCTGGAAAGCAATCGCACTGAGCGCCGGCGCAAGACAGGAGCTTTTCATCAGCACTTCGTACACGCGGGAGCAGCTTGAGGCCGCACTGCGCGAGTGCGGTGAACGCTAAGTCCGTCCGATGTGCAAAGCCACGATCCCGCCGGTCATGAGTTCATACTCGACCTCGCGAAAGCCCGCCCCGCGCATCTGCTCGGCCAGGTCGGGAGCACCAGGGAACTTGCGGACCGATTCGGGCAGATAGGTGTAAGCATCGCGCGATCCGGAGAGCAGCCCACCAATAACCGGCAGCACGTGCCGCGAATAGAAATTGTAAAGCGCGGCGAACGCGCGATTGGGCGGCTGCGAGAATTCGAGTATCGCCGCCGTTCCGCCGGGCTTCAGCACGCGCACCATCTCGTCGAGACCCCGCCGGTAATTCGCCAGATTGCGAAAACCGAAGGCGACGGTAAGCAGATCAAGCGAATGATCGCGGACGGGCAGCCGCAACGCATCCGACTCAAAAACGTCGCAGGGATGCTTCGCTCGCGCCGCCACCAGCATGGGATGGCAGAAGTCGCTCCCCAGCACGCGCCCCGCCGCCGCTTTTCGAAGCGCGAACATGAGGTCGCCGGTGCCGCAACATAGATCCAGAGACACAGCGCCGCGACGGCTCAGTACATCGCTGACGCGCTTGACCGTGCGCGCGCGCCAGTGGCGATCCACATTCGCGGAGAGCAGGTGATTCAGCAGATCGTAACGGGGCGCGACGCGCCCGAACATATCGCGCACCCATGCCGCTGCTTGTTCTTCGGTCTGGGCTCCGACAGGTGTTGTTCCCGATCGCACTCAGCCCGCCAGTGCCGCGCGAATAGACGCGAGCACGTTTGCATCGCTCACGCCGGCGGTGACGCGCGTGGCGCCGATGCGCTCGGCCAGTACGAAGTGAGTTCGGCCATGTACGGTCTTCTTGTCGCTGCGCAGACGCGCGGCAATTCGCTCGGCGGAGATGCCATCGAGCGGTGGAATACTCGCGTATGAATCGATGCAGGCAATAATCGCATCTCCGTCGGAATCGCTGAGAACACCCTCCAACCGCGAAAGCATCGTCGCCGCCTTCATACCCCAGCCTACTGCCTCGCCGTGGAGAAACCGCGTGTACCCAGTCTCCGCCTCGATCGCATGTCCGAATGTATGACCAAAATTCAGGATTCTGCGCAGCCCGCCTTCCTTCTCGTCAGCCGAAACCACCTCCGCCTTGATGCGCACCGAGCCGGAGATGATTCGTTCCAGCACAGCGCCGTCGCGGGCGAGGATGCGGTCCTTCTCCGTTCGCAAAACCTCGAACAACTCGGCGTCGGCGATAATGCCGCACTTGACGATCTCAAACAGGCCGGCTCGATACTCGCGATCGGGCAAGCTGGCCAATACCAGAGGGTCGATCAGTACCGCCAGCGGCTGATGAAAACTGCCTATCAGATTCTTCCCGCTACAGAGATTCACACCGGTCTTTCCGCCCACCGAAGCGTCCACCTGCGCCAATAATGTAGTCGGCACCTGAATCACCGGTATGCCGCGCATGAACACGGCCGCCAGGAATCCGCCCACGTCATTCACGATGCCGCCGCCCACGGCAATCACAACGCTGGCCCTGTCCGCCCCTCGCGCCACCATCTGTTCCGCAAGCTCTTCCAGAGCGGAAAGGCGCTTGTTCACCTCACCTCCCGGGAAAAACAGAAGCTCATGGGCGGGTAACGCAGCGGCGATCTGCGCACCGTACAATTCCCACACGTGCTTCTCGGTCACTAAGAAAACCGTGCTCGCATTCGGCGGCAGAAACTCCGCAATTCGCCCGATGCAGCCGCGCTCAATGATCGCGTTATAGGTGCGTTGCGAAGTTCGAACGGCGTGGATCAAACCTCTGTTGTACCATGTGATGTGACGCACGCCCGCCCGTGAAATCCCGCCCGTTTTCGCTGCATAGCTCCGCTGCCTGCTTCCTCGCGCTGTTGCTGATTGGCGCTGAACCCATCCGCATCGTTGGACCGGAGGCCATCCTGTGGGCCGCTCCCAGCATCCTGTTCGCCTCCATGACCATTGCCTGGGGTGCCGAATCCGCACAGTTCTTCATCGCCCAGGGTTTCGCCCTCGCCATCCTCGCGTGGATGCAGACCCTGCCCGAGCTGGCGGTGGAAGCTGTGCTGGCCTGGAAACAGCAAACCGCCTACCTTCTGGCCAACCTCACCGGCGCACTGCGCATGCTCACCGGACTCGGCTGGCCCATGATCTACTTCGCGACTTCCTTCTACTACCGCCGCCGAACACACCGGCCATTGCGCGGTATCCGTCTTGATCGGGAGCACAGCGTGAACGTCGTGGGCCTGCTGGTAGCGCTCGTCTATATGTCGGTTGTGCTTGCCAAGGGCTCGCTGACGCTGATCGATTCGGTGATTCTGATCGTGATCTATTCCGCCTATCTGGCCATTCTCCGCCGCATCCCGCCGGAGAGCGAGGAAGACATCGAAGATCTTGGCGCGATTCCCCGTGCCATCGTGCTCGCTCCGCGATGGCGTCGCATTCTGCTTATCGCCTTGTGTTTCGGCGCAGGCGGAGCGCTCCTCTACTTCGCGGCCGAACCTTTTCTCGGCAGCCTGCTCGCGCTCTCCGCGTTCCTCGCCATTCCCGGCTTCCTGTTCATCCAGTGGGTGGCGCCGTTCGCTTCGGAATTCCCGGAGATGCTCTCGACGTTCTACTTCGCGCGAACCGTGACCCGCGCACCCATGGCCCTGATGAACATGGTGTCCAGCAACATCAATCAATGGACTCTGGTGGTGGCCATGCTGCCCATCGTATATTCGATGAGCCGTGGCACGATGTCTTCGATTCCATTCGACACCCAGCAGAAGCTGGAACTGCTTCTCACCATCGGTCAGGCGCTGGTGGGCCTGATGTTCATGGTCAACATGGAACTGGCCTGGTGGGAAGCGGCGGTGCTGTTCGTGTTGTGGCTCGTGCAGTTCGCATTCTCGGCCGTGCCCGCGACGGCGACAGGAATGCTGGGTTACCTGGGCCACTACGTGCACCTTTGGGTAACCGTGACTTACTACGCCTGGGCGGGCTGGGAGTTAGTTCGATTAATCACCGGCAAACGGCGCCGTACCGCCCTCGAGGAATTCGTGCGCATGTGGCGGATGTATGTGGTCGGCGGAGGATAGGGAGCGTCAAGTCAAAGCGCGTCGGTGCCCGCCAGGATGCCATCGATAACGCCTTCGCCGATGATTCTGCCCTCGCGCAATTTGAAACGGCTTCCAACCGCAAGTCTGGACTTGATCAAGTCGGGCCTAAGAAACTTTATCGCTACGTTGGCTCGGTCGCCCGGTGCGATTGCCCTTCCCGCCAGCAGCAGCCGACAGTCGAAATCCTCGCCCTCGTGCTGGAATATGCAGCCCCAGCGGTCCGGCGGCGTTGGGCTTTTTCGACCCCCGTCCTCAGTGCGATACAACCACACTTCCGCTATTACATCAGGACGTAGAGGCGAAGCCATCCCGCTCATCGCTGAGCTCCATCATAACCGCACGATCTTGTCCGACTTACGATTGCGGTACGCGTTCCGCGTGTCCACGATCAGCTTCGCCTTATCGTAGATAAGCTCGTAATCGAAGTCGGTGTGGTCGGTAATGATCACCACGCAATCGGCCGCTTCCACGCTGCTGTCCACAGCCAACGCACACAGGCTGGTGCCATCCAGCCGGATCGTCGAAACGAACGGATCGCTGTAAGTCACCTTGGCGCCGAGCTTCTCGAGCAGCATAATCACATCGAGCGCCGGCGATTCACGCACGTCGTCGATGTTCCGCTTGTACGCTACGCCCAGCACATGCACGTGCGAACCCTTCACCGGCTTGGCGCGATCGTTCAGCGCGTCCTGAATCTTCGTCACCACGAAGTGCGGCATCTGGCCATTGATGTATCCGGCCAGCTCGATGAACCGCGCCTCGATGCCCGCCTGCTTGGTTTTCCACGACAGATAGAACGGGTCAATGGGGATGCAATGTCCGCCCAGGCCGGGGCCCGGATAGAACGGCATGAAGCCGAACGGCTTGGTTGCCGCCGCGTCGATCACTTCCCAGATGTTGATGCCCATGCGGTCGCACATCATGGCCAGCTCGTTCACCAGACCAATATTGATCATGCGGAACGTGTTCTCCAGCAGCTTCGCCATCTCCGCCGCGCTGGTGGAACTCACCGGCACTACGTGCTCCAGCGCCTGCCGGTAGAACAACGCACCCATCTCCGTGCACGCGGCCGTGACGCCTCCGACAACCTTGGGAATGTTCTTCGTTTGGAAGTTCGGATTGCCGGGGTCCACGCGCTCGGGCGAAAAGCACAGGAAGAAATCCTCGCCCACCTTCAGGCCGTTTTTCTCCAGCATGGGCAGCACCAGCTCGTCGGTGGTCCCCGGATAGGTCGTCGATTCGAGAATCACCAGGGTTCCGGTCTTGAAGAATTTCGCGATTTCTTCGCACGCGGACACGATGTAGCTCATGTCCGGGTCTTTCGTCTTGCGCAACGGCGTGGGCACGCAGATGTCGATAGTGTCCAGATCGCGGACGACGGAAAACTCGGCGGTCGCTTCCAGACGGCCTTCTTTCACCAGCGGCCGCAGAACGTCGCTGGGAATGTCCTGAATATAGGACTCGCCGGCGTTCAACTGATCCACCTTGGACTGCTGTACATCGATGCCGGTGACGCGGAAGCCGGCCTGCGCGAACTCCACTGCGAGCGGCAGCCCCACATAACCGAGGCCAACAATGCCGACTCGCGCGCTATGAGACGTGATTTTGTTACGAAGGTCCATGTGATGTCCGATTGTCAGCCTCGATTGTACATCGGGCGGCCCGCGCGACCGCGGCGGCTATAGTGAGAAGGAATGGCTGCGATTCTCGTTACCGGCGGCGCCGGCTACATCGGCTCCCACACCGCGCACCTGCTCAAACGGCACGGATACGACGTGATAATCGTCGACGATCTCTCGCGCGGGCATGAACACAACGTGCGCGGCTTCCCGTTCCACAAACTGCGCATGCAGGATACCGCGGCCCTCACCGAGCTTCTGCGAAACAGCCGCATCGAAGCGGTGATCCACTTTGCCGCATACATCGCCGTCGGCGAATCCACCAAAGTCCCAGAACTTTACTTCAGCAACAACACCGGAGGAACGCTTTCGCTGCTGACCGCGATGGTGGACGCGGACGTGTCAAAGATCGTGTTCTCGTCGACGGCGGCGGTGTACGGGATGCCGCAGACGGTGCCCATCCCCGAGACCTCGCCATACAGTCCGCTTAGCCCTTACGGCGATTCCAAGGTGATGGTGGAGAAAATCCTGGATTGGATGGATCAGTTCCGCGCGCTGCGCAGCGTGTGCCTGCGTTACTTCAATGCGTGCGGCGCCGATGCTGAATCGGGTCTCGGCGAAGAACACGATCCCGAAACGCACCTGATCCCCTTGCTGCTGCGCGCAGTCACGACCGGGGCGCCGATCACGCTGTTCGGTGACGATTATCCCACTGCCGACGGCACCTGCATCCGCGACTACATCCATGTGATGGATCTCGCCGACGCGCATTTGCTGGCTTTGCGGCATTTGCTGAATGGCGGCGAATCGCAGCGCTTCAACGTGGGGACTGGCTCAGGTTACTCGGTACGTGAAGTGCTAAGCGCGGTGGAAGAAGTCACGGGTAAGAAGGTCCCGTTCGTTATGGGACCGCGCCGCGAAGGCGACGCGCCGGTGCTGGTTGCCAATTCCGACAAGCTCAAGAGCACGCTCGGCTGGCGCCCGCGCTATACCGATGTACGCGATATTGTACGGTCCGCGTGGGAGTTCGACCAGCGTCAGGCGCGTCCGTAGCCGTAATACAACAAGTCGGCGGCGGTCCCGAAAAGCGGCCAGAAAAACGGATCGAAGAGACGCCACGCCACCACCAGACCGATCAGCGAGAACATGCGGTTGTAGCTCAATTCAAGATAACGAAGCGCCAGCCGGTGCGGCAGAATCGCGGTGATCACCGAAGCGCCGTCCAGCGGCGGCAGCGGGATCAGGTTGAACGTCCCCAGCAGAATGTTCAGCGAAAACAGAATGCTGAGAAACGTCGCGAGCCCCTCGGCAACGCCGCCCTGAGGCGCGCCGATTAGTTGCGTGAAGCCGAGCGCACCCGGCGAGAAAACTCGGACCGCCAATCCAATGCGCATGGCGACCCCGGCGAGAATCGCCAGCGTGAAATTCGCCGCTGGCCCGGCCATGGCCATGGCGGCCGCACGTCGCGGGTAACGTCGCTGCCACTTCGGATCGAACGGGGCGCTGGCCCAGCCCATCATCCAGCCGCTGAAGAAATAGGTGATCAGCGGGAAGATGATGGTGCCGGACGGTTCGCGCTTAATGTGCGGAATCGGATTCAGCGTCGCCTGGCCCGCGTGAAAAGCCGTTGGGTCGCCACCCAGCTTCGCGGCCAGCGCATGCGCGCCTTCATGGCACGTGAGCGAGAGCAGAAACGCCACATACCACATCGGCAGTAACTGTAACTGCTCAGCGGTTATGTTCATTGCAGCAGGCTGCCCTGCTCGTCGCCGCCGCCGTTGATGACTTCAGCTTCGGGGATCACCGATGCCGCGGCCACTTGGTCGCCCTCCTCCATGCGCACCAGACGCACGCCCTGCGTGGACCGGCCCGCCTGCCGAATCTCGCCCGATTCAAGGCGGATGATCTTGCCGTCGCGGGTGATGATCATCAGGTCGGTATCTTCCCTCACCGACAGAATCGCAATCACCTTGCCCACCTTCGGGCCACACTTCATGTTGATGACGCCCTTGCCGCCGCGCGCGGTCAGCCGGTAGTCGCCAAGCGTGGTGCGCTTGCCGTAGCCGCTTTCGGAAATGGAGAGGATGAGACCTTCCTTCTCTACAATCTCCATGCCGACAATGTAGTCTCCATCGGGGAGGTCCATGGCGCGAACGCCGCGGGCCGGACGGCCCATCGCGCGCACCTCGCTTTCGGGGAATCGAATGGCCTTGCCTTCGTGAGTGCCCAGGAAGATAAAATTCTCGCCGTTGGTGAGTCCAGCGCCCAGCAACTCGTCCCCTTCATCAAGCGAGAGCGCGATAATGCCGCGCGACATGGGATTATCGAACTCGGTGAGCTCGCACTTCTTGATGACGCCCTTCTGGGTCACCATGACGATGTACTGTCCGGCGGCGAATTCCTTCACGGTGAGGAACGCCTTCACGGCTTCATCGGGCTGCAGATTGATCAGGTTCGATACGTGTTTCCCTCGGCCCGAGGTGCCCGCATCGGGAATCTCGTAAATCTTAAGCCAGTACACGCGGCCCTTGGTGGTGAACAGCAGCAGATAGGAATGCGTGGAGGCGATAACCAGGTGCTCCACCGTGTCCTCCGCGCGCGTCCCCATGCCGATGCGGCCCTTGCCGCCGCGCGATTGACGCCGATAGGTGTCCACCGCGGTGCGCTTCAGATATCCGCCGCGCGTCACCGTGACCGCGACGTCTTCCACCTGCACCAGGTCTTCCAGCGAGATCTCGCCGGAGTCTTCCACTACTTCGGTGCGGCGCTCGTCGCCGTAATCCTTGCGGACTTCCTTCAGCTCTTTCACGATCACGCCACGCAGCACCGTCTCCGAGCCGAGGATCTCCAGGTATTCGCCGATGAGCCGCGTGATTTCATTCAGCTCATCGATGATCTTCTGCGTCTCCATGCCGGTGAGGCGCTGCAACTGCAGTTCGATGATGGCCTGCGCCTGGCGTTCGGTGAATCGCGGACCACGCGCACCCACCTCGGCCGCGTAAGCCTTCGCTTCCTCCGGCGTGATGAATTCCATCAACCGTTCCCGTGCGTCGCGTGGATTGGCGGACGCGCGGATCAGCGCGATGACCGCATCGAGGTTCATCAACGCGCGCTGGAACCCGAGCAGGATATGCTCACGGTCGCGCGCCTTGCGCAGCAGGAAGTCGGTGCGGCGGCGCACCACGTCGATGCGATGCTCGATGAATCGCCGAATAACGTCCAGCAGGCCCAGCTCGCGCGGCTGCCCGTTGACGATGGACAGCATGATCACGCCAAAGTTGGCCTGGAGCTGCGTGAACTTATAAAGATTGTTGAGAACGATCTCGGCCTGCTCGCCGCGCTTCAGCTCGAAGACGATACGCATCCCGTCGCGGTCGCTTTCGTCGCGGATTTCAGAGATGCCCTCGATTTTCTTGTCGTTCACCAGGCTGGCCGCGTGCTCGATGAGTCGCGATTTGTTCACCTGATACGGAATCTCGGTGACGATGATCGCCTCGCGGTCCTTACCCATCTTTTCGGTGGCCGCCTTCGCGCGCAGCCTCAGCGAACCGCGTCCATTGGTGAAGTAATCGAAAATTCCCTGGCGCCCCAGGATGTAGCCGCCGGTGGGGAAATCGGGCCCCTTGACCAATTCCATGATCTTCGGCAGGGTGATGTGCGGATCCTGAATCATGGCTATGGTGGCGTCGACAATCTCGGTGAGGTTGTGCGGCGGGATGTTGGTGGCCATGCCCACAGCGATTCCCGACGAACCGTTCACCAGCAGATTCGGAATACGCGTCGGCAGAACCTCAGGCTCGGTCTCGCTCTCGTCGTAGTTGGGCTTGAAATCGACCGTTTCCTTGTCGATGTCCTCCAGCAGCGCGGCTGCGATGCGCGAGAGGCGCGCTTCGGTGTATCGCATGGCCGCGGGTGGGTCGCCGTCCACGGAGCCGAAGTTCCCCTGGCCATCGATCAGCGGATAGCGCATCGAAAAATTCTGCGCCATGCGCACCAACGAATCGTAAACGGGAGCGTCGCCGTGCGGATGATATTTGCCCAGCACCTCGCCGACGATCTTGGCGCACTTTCGCGTGGGCCGGTTGAAGGTCAGGCCCATTTCGCTCAAGCCGTACAGGATGCGCCGATGGACCGGCTTCAAGCCGTCGCGAATGTCCGGCAGCGCCCGCCCGATGATGACGCTCATCGAGTAATCCAGGTACGACCGGCGCATCTCGTCTTCGATATTGATAGGAATAATGAGGTTCTTGTTGCCGTCGCCGGGTGGTGGCGTGCTGGGTGGAACCTTGGTTTCGTCTGCCAAAAATTTGCTCCGTTCCGGGGGTGTTTCCGGGAACTATTTTATCATGCCGGGTTGAGGCGGAAGTGGCTTAATTTTGAATGACTTGCTGTGTGATACTCAGAGCCGAAACTCGGCCGACCACGTAACATGCACCTGGCGGGCGGCTAACCGTCAAGCACGGCTTGCGTGCCCAAAACAATCACGTCTTAGCCGCTCCGAAATACCGGTTCGCCGCGGGCCGATACAGGAAAAACGCGAAGATAACCAACAGCAGTCCATGCATGCCCAGCTCGCTTAATGAGTGGAAGGCGCTCAGCACGACGTGAAAAGCGATCCACGCGATTGCCAGCCATCGCGCCCAGTTGTGGCCCCGGAGCATGAAGACACCTGCGATGATCGCCGCGAGACTGACCAGCTCGATCAGGACGACGTCGTATTGAAATGGATGTTGCGTTTTGAACTCGGTCAAGTGGTAAACAACGCCGATTACGCCCGTCGCGATGTATACGCACGCGATGATGATCACCGACAGGGGACGTTTGTTCATTTGGATAACGGTCTTCCGATCTCCCAATGGTGGCCAAATGGATCGGCGATCCGCCCCACGCGCCACCCGTAGGACTGATCCTCAACAGGCCACACGACGGTGGCTCCCGCTGTAACCGCCCGCTGGAAAGCGGCATCGGGATCGTCGACGATCATCACCATTCGCGCGGTGCTGCCGCCCAGAGATTCGGGACTGAAGTTCTGATGCTCAGGCGACTCATCGGCGACCCAGAACATGGCCCCGCCAACGGACATCTCGGCGACCACCGCGCCTCCGTCGCCGTCCACGCGGAACAATATCTCGGCTCCGAATGCCGTCTGATAGAACTCAATCGCCCGCGCCCCGTTTCGAACCGAGAGCATGGTCGAAACTTGCGTGGTCATCGCCACCGGCTCGGCAACGGCCGCTCCCCACTCGGCCGGATTCACGTCCCGGGCGTGCCGCGAAAACAGCCAATGGTGACCGGCGAGGTCCTCGACGCCATATTGAAACTCCCCATACTCGGTCTCATGCAATTCCTCGACAATGCGTGCGCCCGCGGACCTAGCGCGCTCATAATGGGCTTCCACATCATCGACGAAAATCGTAATGCTCTGCGTTCCCTGGCCCAATTGTGCCGGAGTCGCGCTACCGGGCCGCGCCCGGTGGACCATGATCCAGGCGCCGCCGAGATGCATCTGTGCGCCGCCGGCTGGTTCGCCGTATCGAAAGTGTTCGGTGAACCCGAATACCTTCGTGAGCCATGACACGGCTTCAGCGACGTCTTCATAGACGACGTGCGGCAGGATTATTTTCGCGGGTACGGAGCGGTTCCATCTCATCACCGAAAGAGAATAGCATTTCGCACTGTGGACGTAGCCATAACCCGCGTGCTCCCATCTAAGTAAGAGGTATGGGGACTTCGTTCGTTTTCTACGATCCGACCGGGCGCCGCTGGAGCCGCTTCCGGCGCGCATTCGGCGTGGCCGGCGTTATTGCGGCCGCTCTGTTGCTGGTTCTCGTGCTCAGCGTCTTCAGCAACGCGCAACTGCCCCCGCTTGGGTTGCCGCAGGTTCAGCATCTGGCCAATTTTTCAGAAGTGCCGGGTATTATCCGCGGTGAGAAGGCCGTTCGCAACGTTCCATATCAGGCGCACCCCCTCAAATACATCCGCAATGGAGGAACGCCGCTCGTTCGGCCGCGCACCGCGCCGCCTCCTCACGAAGGCCAGCCGCTCGTCTTCGGCTATTACGTCAATTGGGATGAAGCCAGCCTGGCCTCTCTGCGCCTGCACTTTTCGCAACTCACCCATCTGGTGCCGGAGTGGCTTGTTCTTGAGAACGGCAAGGGCGACGTTTCCGACAACACCGACGACACGGTGGTCAAGATTGCGGCGCAGGCGCACCTGCCCATCCTTGCCGAAATCAATAATTATCGCGACGGCTGGCAGGCCGGCGACCTGCATCGCGCGCTCAATGACGCCGCGGCGCGCGACAACCTAATCGACAACATCTACAGCAATATCGAGGAACACAAGTTCGCCGGCGTGTGCGTGGATTTCGAAGAGCTGAAGCAGGGCGACCGTGCCGCGCTCGTCCGCTTCATGCAGGAGCTGCACGCGAGGCTGCAACCCGCCGGTCTGCTGATTGCCCAGTCGGCGCCCGTCGACGACGACAATTACGATCTGAAGCGGTTGGGTGAGATTGACGATTACCTCGTGCCGATGGTCTACGACGAACATTATCAGTCGAGCGCGCCGGGACCCGTGGCGTCGGAGGGCTGGTTTTATGGTCAGCTTGGCGCGCTGGAAAAGATCGTGCCGAAGAACAAAACGGTGATCGGTTTCGGAGCTTACGGTTACGACTGGGTCATTGGATCGAAGGGCGGCACCGAAGTCAAGTTCAGCGACACCATTGCCGCAGCCGAGGGCAGCAAGACCCCAATCGCCTGGGACGGCGACAGCGAAAATCCGGTGTTGCGCTACAGCGCCGGCAGCGACCGGCATGAAGTCTGGTTCCTGGACGCAACCACCGCGCTGAACCAGATCACCGACGTGGCCGATGGCGGATACCGCGGCGTAGCGGTTTGGCGATTAGGCGCTGAAGACCCCGGCATCTGGACCATCCTGCAGCAGCCCAAATGGCCGGGCGATGACTTTAACCCGTGGCCGTTATTCAAGCTAACCTCCGCGGCGTCACCGGATCGCTACGGCAACGGCGAGGTGTTGCGCATTGTCGACACGCCGCACGATGGCATCCGTAATGTTTGGCTCGACAAAGACAGCGGCGACTTCTTCGAGCAGTATCAATCGTACCCGTCCTATTACGTCATTGAGCGGAGCGGCGATGTGGACAAGAAGCTGATCGGCCTCACGTTCGACGACGGCCCGTCACCCGAATACACGCCGGAGGTTCTCGACATCCTGGGCCGGTATCACGTTCCCGCCACGTTCTTCGTTGTGGGAGTGAACGCAGAGGAGAACGCCGCTTTGATCCGGCGGGAGTACCGCGAGGGCCATACCATCGGCAATCACACGTACGACCACCCAAATATCGCCAAGCTTTCGCCCGAACACGTGCGCATCGAGCTGAGCACCACCCTGCGCATTATCGAACGCGAGCTGGGTCACGGGACCATCCTGTTCCGCCCGCCGTACAACGCCGACAGCGAACCCACGACGCCGGACGAAATCGTTCCTATCGAGGAAGCGCAGCAGCAGGGCTATGTGACCATCGCCGAGAGCATCGATCCGCGCGATTGGGAACACGGGAGCACCGTCGACGGAATTATCAATGAGGTGGTCAGCGAGCTGAACGAAAGCGTCGAAGAGGACGAGAGCAATCACCTGATCCTGCTGCACGACGCGGGCGGTGATCGCCACGCCACCATCGAAGCCCTGCCCCGCCTCATCGACACGCTCCGCGGCAAGGGTTACCAGTTCGTCGCGATTGAAGACATCATGAGTCGCACCCGGGCACAAGTGATGCCGGTGCCGTCGAGGGAAGAAATGCGCATGGCGCAGATTGAGGGCGGCGCGCTCATCACCAAGGGCAATTTCAAGAAGGTGGTGGGGCTGCTGTTTCTGGTGGCCATTTATCTCACGCTGCTACGGTCCCTGGTTTATGGCACGCTGGCAGTTTTGCAGAAGTTCAAAGCACGGAAGCGTTGTTTTGACCCGGCGTTTCATCCCAGCGTCTCCGTGATTATCGCCGCGTACAACGAGGAAAAGGTGATCGAGAAAACGGTGCGGTCGATCCTGGATAACGGATACGACGATCTGGAGCTGATCGTGGTGGATGACGGATCGAAGGACCGCACCCTGGCGCTGCTTCGGGAGCTGTTCGGCGAGGACGAACGCGTAGTGATTCTAAGCCAGGCGAATGCGGGCAAATCGGCCGCGCTGAACCGGGCCATCGCACGGGCGCGCAACAATATCCTGATAGCGCTCGACGCCGACACCATTTTCCGCCGCGGGACCATCGCCAGGCTGGTGCGCCATTTCTCGGACGAACGAGTCGGCGCGGTCTCTGGCAACGCGCGCGTGGGCAATCGGCATACACTGATCACGCGATTCCAGGCGATTGAGTACATCATGGGTTTCAACCTGGACAGGCGCGCCCTGGACCTGTTGAATGCCATCACCGTGGTGCCGGGCGCGGCGGGAGCGTGGCGCAAGGACCTGATCGTTACACTGGGCGGGTTCGGGCACGACACGCTTGCCGAGGACACGGACCTTACGTTGTCCATCCGGCGGCTCGGCCATGAGATCCGCTATGACGAGGAAGCTGTGGCGTGGACCGAAGCGCCGGAGAAAACCAGCGCGCTCGCGAAGCAGCGTTTCCGCTGGGCGTTCGGAACGCTCCAGGCCGCGTGGAAACATCGCGATGCCACGTTCAACCCGGGCTATGGCTTCCTCGGCATGCTGGCGCTGCCCAGCATATGGATCTTTCAGGTGTTGCTGGCGGCGCTCTCGCCCTTTGCCGAAGTGGCCATGATCATCGCGTTGTTCGCGGGGAACTGGCGCATCGTGCTGCTGTATTATCTGGCTCTGTTTCTGCTGGAGCTGTTCACGGCTCTGCTCGCCTATGCGCTGGAAGGAGTCGCCGCGTGGGACGTCGCGCTGCTGTTCGTCCAGCGGATTTACTATCGCCAATTGATGTACTACGTGCTCGGCAAATCGCTGCTTTATGCGATGCGCGGCCG
>JBEKFB010000080.1:0-14322 GCA_050013535.1 Bryobacteraceae bacterium
AAGCGGCCGCGGATTACACGCTGAACGGAAGCACCATCACATTTCTGACTGGCCAGTTGCCGCAGACCAGCGACATTCTGCTTTGTTCATACCGCTACTGAAGGCGGCAACTTCGGTTCGCCGGCCAGCGCCGCCTGAACGCGGCTATGTTTGCGGCTGTAACCGAAATAAATAGCCATGCCGATGATTAGCCAAACCAGCAGGCGCAACCATGTCCCTCCCGGGAGTGCGGCCATGAGCAGCAGCGCAATCAGGATGCCCATGATCGGAACAAAGGGAACCATGGGCGTTTTGAAGGCTCGCGGCAAATCGGGCTGACGCACCCGCAGCAACCAGACGCCTGCGCAGACAATCACAAACGCGAGCAGCGTCCCGATGCTCACCAGTTCGCCCAAAATGGCGATTGGGATGATGGAGGCGAACACGGCCACAAAGAAACCGACCACAATCGAGGAGATCCAGGGCGTCCTAAAGCGGCGGTGAACGGCGCCAGCCCACTTCGGCAGCAGGCCGTCGCGCGACATGGAGTAGAACACCCGGGACTGGCCAAGCAACATGACCAGCATCACCGTCGTGAGGCCCATAATGGTGCCGATCAGCACAAGGTACTCGCCCCAGCGAACGCCAATTCTGGTCATGCCGAATGCCACCGGGGCGGCGACGTTGAGTTCCCTGTAACTGACCGCTCCCGTCAGCAGACCCGACGTAGTGATATAGAGTAACGTGCAGACGAGCAGCGAGCCGAGGATGCCCCACGGCATGTCTTTCTTTGGGTCCTTCGCCTCTTGCGCGGCCGTGGAAACGGCATCGAACCCGATGTACGCGAAAAAGATGACGCCAGCCGCTCGAGCCACACCCGACCATCCGTACTTTCCAAATTCGCCTGCGTTCGGCGGAACAAATGGCGTCCAGTTCGCTTTTGCCTGGGCCATATGGGTCAGCACATAGGTTGCGGCGATGGCGATAAAAATCAGCACGGTGCCGACCTTCACGAAAACGATGATCGTGTTCATGGTGGCCGATTCCTGAATGCCGATGACCAGTACCGTGGTTACGGCGCAAATGCCCAGGAATGCCACGATGTTGAACATGCCGGTGGCACTGGGAAGATGCGTGACGTTTACCCCTGCGGGTATGGCTCCAAGGGGTTGCCACAACCCCTGGAACAAAACCAGCCTGGCCCCCGGAGTGGCCGTTAGCTCCGGCGGAAGAAAGATGCCGATTCGTTCGAGCAACTGAGTTACGTTGGCGCTCCACCCGGATGCGACTGTTGATGCGCCGAAGGCGTACTCCAGAATCAGATCCCAGCCGATGATCCATGCGAAGATCTCGCCGAGAGTCGCGTAACCGTACGTGTAGGCGGAGCCGGCAATCGGAATGAGGGACGCGAATTCGGCGTAGCAGAGCCCGGCGAAGAAGCAACCAGTCCCGGCAAGGATGAAAGAAAGAACGATGGCCGGACCGGCGAACTGTGCCGAGGCGGACCCGGTGAGCACGAAGATACCCGCGCCGATGATCGCACCCACTCCCAGCGCCATCAGGTTCACGCGTCCAAGGGCCCGCTTCAGCGTGTGTTCGCCGGTCTCGTCGACCTCGGAGAGGATCATACTCAGGGGCTTTCTCGCCAGCAGGTTAGCCATAAGTCGTATTTCTAAAGCTAACCGATCAGCCAGGGGTGTGCAACTTAAGAGTGCGAATTGAAGAACAGTTGCCAGACGGTGACCACCAGAGCGTGCATCACCATGGGCACGCGGATGGTTCGCGTTTGCGCGAATGCCGTGCCATAGAACAGGCCGGCGACGGCCGCGAGCGTGGCAAATCTCCAGTTAGGGAAGCCGCCGAAGGGGAGGTGCAGAGCGCCGAAGAGCAGCGACGTGATTACGACGCCCACGGTCACACTCTTCAGTATTTTCGAAAGCACCTGCTGCAGGAAGCCGCGCACGAAGAACTCTTCCGCGAGAGCCACCACCCACAGCACGCCGAGGAAGCGGCCCAGGATCAGCAGCGGCAGTTTCCAGGACCATGCGACGACAGGATGCCATCGGGCGATGTGCAGCAGATATCCAAGCAAAGCTCCCACAGGCAGGAAGCACAGAGTGTAGAGAAAGCCAATTCGCCACTCGCGCGCGCTGGGCACGAAGCCGAAGCCGGCTTCCAGACCGCGAATGCACAGAACCGAGATCACGCCGGTATGAACCAGCATTAGCCGGCCGAGAATCTCGAGCGGAAGAGCATGAGTTGGGGCGGGGTAGAGAACGGGAAACACGTGGCTGAGAAACAGCCCAGCGACGACCGCGAGAAAGAGCAAGTCGGCAGCGAGCCGCGGCTTCAGCAGTATGTACCAGAACGCGATCACCGCGGCAATGGTGAAGACGGCGAGCAGCGATAGAATATGGAAGCTGCCCAGCGGTACAGTGACCAGTGAATACGGGACAATCGCCGCGCCGGTGAGCAGAACCGCCAGCACAGTTTTAGGCAAGGCTGATAGGGAGCGGCGGACGCCGGCGAATCCGGGCAGAATGTAGAAAGCCAGCTCTATGAGAAACGCGGGGAGCACAGCGGCGGCCATTCCCCGAGAGATCCCTTTCTGTAGAGAATAGAAGAATGCTGCCGTGCAGGCTGCCAGCGAGGCGAGAAGAAGAGAAATGAAATACCGGGTCCAGTCGCCTCGGGCTTTCCGCATCGGCTTCATCGTAGCATTCGGTCTCTTCACGGCAGTTTTGCGAGCCGAAGATACTCCATCGAACGATCCACCGGCCGATCTGGTCCGCCGTGTTGCGGCCAGGGAAACCGAAGAAGAGAAAGCGCGTAACGACTATACCTGGCGTCAGACTGTCATCGTGGAGGAATTGGACTCGCGCGGAGCGTCCACGGGCCGCTACCGCGAAACACGCGATATCCTGTTCGCCGCGGATGGCAAGCGCACCGAACAGTTCGTCGGGAAACCGTCGAACACGATGACCCATCTGATCCTCACCGATGAAGACTTTCACGACCTGCGCGAAATACAGCCGCTGTTACTCACAACCGACCGGCTCTTCATGTACGAATCGCAATACAAAGGCGATGAAACCGTGGATGGCGTGGACTGCTGGATTCTACAGATTCGGCCGCGGCAAATCCTGGCGGGCCAGCGCTTATTCGAGGGGATGATCTGGGTGGACAAACAGGGAAATGCGATCGTCAAGACCGAAGGTCAGGCGGTTCCCCAGGAGCGCGGCGGCAAGCACGAGAACCTGTTCCCGCATTTCAGGACCACGCGGCGGAAAGTTGATGGCTACTGGTTCCCCGAAAGCACGCAGGGTGACGACACGCTGTGGTTCAGCGGTGGTCCGCAGCGTGAGCGCATAACCGTTCGCTACGAAAACTACAAGCGATTCAGCTCGGACTCAACCATACACTTCGAGCGTTAAGCGGGCGGAGCGCGTCTCGCCGCCGTGCCTGGTTACTTCGAGGTGCCAGGGGCAGGTTTGGCCGGAGCCTGACCCACCGTCGATGGCGCCATGGCTGCCGAGTTCTTGTCGTACAGGTCGACGATGTCCTTGGTAATGTCGATCGTGTTCGACGCGTAGAGCACCGGCGTCTGTGGCGAGCTGACGTCAAGAACCAGCGTGAAGCTGTTATCCTTGGCGTACTTGTCCACAACTACCATGATCTTCTGACCCAGTTCCTGGACGAGCCGCTGCTGATCCTGTTCAAGATCGGCCTGAGCATCTTCCATTTCGCGGTTCAGCGACTTGGTCTTCAGATCGATGTTCTTGTAGAGCTCGTTCTTGGCGGCGTCGCTCAGTGTATTCTGGCCCTTCTGCAACTGGTCGCGCAGTTGGGACAGTTCAGCCTGTTTCGCGTCGACTTCCTTGCGCCGGGGGCCGAATTTGGCGTCGAGTTCCGCGGCCGCCTTCTGCCCGTCTTTCGTGCTGACGATCGCGCTCTGAATGTTGATCACCGCGACCTTGGTCTGCGCGTGCGCGGGAGCGGCCATAGCCACAAGGAGGGCAAATGCCAGCGATCCTGTTACCTTCTTCATCTCAATCGAACTCCTTAACGTGTAACGCTATTCTACGAAATCGGCGGTCTCCCGCGCATGCAAAATCAGAACGTACGGCCAATCGTAAATCGGAACGTGGTGCTGCGCTCCGAATAGGGGATGGCGGTGCCATAGGTCGCAATCGCCTCGTTGTACGTCGCATCGTTGGGGAACATGGAACGGTCAACAGCGAGCGGCGGCTGTATGTTAGTGTTGACCCGGGTTGGATTGTAAGCAAAGTAAACCCGGAACGGCGCATTCACCACGGGCATCAGCACCTGCAATTCGAGCCCGGTGGAGGTGCGCGTGAGTTGAGTGCCTGGGACAATGTACGCCTTGGACCCGTAGCCGGCCTGCGGAAACTCCGCGTTCAACTGCGCCAGCCGTCCGTCGTTCAGCTTGAGCTGGCTGGCAAAAGCGAGCTTGTCGAGGCCAGCATCAAAAAAGGGCGCCAGCGTCACCGGGCCGAAAACCTTGATGCGGTACTCGAAATTGGCAATGCCCACCGTGTCGCCGCCAGGCAGCACCAGGCGGTACGTCGGGATTGTTTGCGTAACCGGGTTGAACGAAATCGATCCGTCGGCGTTTACGACGCGCTGGACTCGCTGGGTGCCGTTCGCATTCAGAACATTTATTGGCTCGGAATCGGGGATGAACGCTATTGGGCTGACGCTCCACCAGTCAAACCCACGAACGTCGTTCTCTCCGCCGATGTAGAAGCGCGAGAAGGGAGGCGCCACTTTGCCGCCGTAACCGGTGAGAGTCTTACCGAGAAAGTGGAAGCCAACAACGTGTCCGTTACGAAGTCCCTTGCGGAAGTACTTCATGTCAATCTGCGGCTGGACGGTGTTGACGTTGCCGCCCAGCGCGGTGCCGGCGAATCCGATGCTTGCGAAGAACGACTTGCCGCCGGTCGGCTCAATGGGATGATTGATAGTGTTGTAGCTGTAAGACGGCGTGATCTTGCTGGTGCGGATGCCGGAGAGCGAGTTGGGCCCGCCCACTCCCTGGAAATCGACATAGTCGAAATACGTGGTGGCCGCGTCGGTCAGCGTTTGGATGTTCGAGATGTCGTAGCCGTACGAGAGGCCGATGCGCGCAAAGCTGCGCTTCAGAGCCGTCGATACAAAAGTGGTGAACCCATACCCGTTCTGCACATAGTTGAGCAGATTCTGCTGGCCAAGCGCGCTGTACAACGCGGTGAGGTTTTGACCGCTCAGGATGGACGCTTCCTGCGCCTGGTTGTAGTTGAAGCGAGTCAAATAGATGGTGAAGCCGCTTTGTATCGGACGGTCGAACAGATAGGGTTGGGTGAAACCGAACTGCACGGTGCGCTGCACCGTTCCGAGCTGCGAGCTGAGGGTCAACGTCTCACCAAGACCAAGGAAGTTGTTGGTGGAGTAAGAAGCGCCGATGAAAGTGCCCGCGATGCCCGAAACACCGCCGTTCAGCTGAATCGATTGTTTGCCGCGCTCTTTCAGCTTCAGCGTGATGTCGATCGTATCGGTTTTTGTGTCGCGTTTGAGATCCGCCGCCTGATCTTCTTTTAACGGCTCGAAATAGCCAAGCTGATTCAACTTGAGGATGCTGAGATCCCACAAACGCGAGTTGAACAGGTCGCCTTCGTCGATGAGCAGTTCGCGCCGGATGACCTTATCGCGCGTGGTGTTGTTGCCGGTGAAATCGATGCGCCGCACGAAGAACTGTTTACCTTCGTCCACGGAGAGGTTCAAATCGACCCTGTTGGTGCCGGCGACGGGCTCGGGATCGGGCTCCACGACGAAATCGATGTAGCCGAACTCGCCGTATAGTTTGCGCATATTCTCGACGCCCTTGCGGAGTTTCGCGGTGGAGAAGACGTCGCCTTCCGACATAGAGAACAGCGGCCGCATCAGCGTTTGCGGCGTGCGGAACAACTTCACGCCGGTGAAGCTGTACTTGCCGAGATAATACTTCTGGCCTTCGTTGACGAATACCGTAACGTTTGCAACTTTATGCCACCTCGGCCGCGGCAGGAAGGGCAGGGCGTACGTGCGCGGCGCGACGTCCACGATGGTGGCCGTGGCGTTTTCGGCGCGCGCCTTGAAGAAGCCCTTCTCCTGATAAAACACCCGGACACGATCCTGGTCTTCATCCAGTTTGGCGGGATCGTACGTTCGGGCGAACATGTCCTCAAAGAGAATCGAGTAGGGAACGCCGATGGGGTGCAGATTCTTCATCGCGCGGATAACGTTGCGGTCGCTTTCCGCGGAGCTGCCCTCGATGTCGATCTTGCCAACCTTAACGGTGGGTCCCTCGTCGATCTTGAAGACGATGTTCAAAGACGATGGCGGCACGGGATGAAGCTCGGGTGTGACCGTGGCGTACTGGTGACCATGCTCGGAGAGCAGTTCCATAAGAACGTTCCGCGCCCGTTGCACCTTGCTCTGGTCGTACTGGGATTCCACGCTGAGGCCGACCTTGCGCTCCTTGTAGCGGTCAAGGATGTCGGAAACGGAGACAGACTTGTTGCCCTCGTACGTGATTGACCGGATTACCGGGCGCTCCTGCACCACGAAGCGAATGATCCAGCCGTTTTTCCCGGGCTCGCGCTCCAGCCGCAGGTCGTCGAGGCGGCCGGTGTTCCAAAGGGTCATGAAATCGCGGTGCAGCACATCCTCGTCGATTCTGTCGCCGGGTTTGCTGAAAATGAGAGCGCGCAACGTATCCTGGGGAACACGGCGGGTGCCACGGAATTCGATCGCTTCGATGACGTCGGGGATCCCGCCTGGCTGGGCGGCCTGCGCGGGCGTGAGTGCCGGCTGCACGCCACGAGTGGGCGCCGGCGTGGTGCCGGGTTGTTCTTTCTCCTCGGGTACCTGCTCGAACGGATTCTGGCTGTTCTGCGGCTGCGCGGGCTTCTGCTCGGTCTGGTTCGACGAGGGTTGCTGCGCCGGTGTCTGCTGGGCACCGGCAGTGAGTGAAGCAAGCACGCATACTGCCAGCGTGAGCAGGCGCCAAGGCCTGGGAAACTTCATCAACAATGATTCCTTTCCACCCCGGTTCTTCCGTCAGGACGTACCCTGCCAGCGCTCCGTTCCAGAGCGGCCGCTGGTGAAAGCGAAGGCGAACCCTCTATTCTAGCTGAAGCTACGGGCCGCCGTGGAGGCATTTTGGGACTTGTCGCACGGTTGGCACAGGCGTGACGGTGGGTTCTCATGACCGGGACAGCCAATACTGTGGCGGAACGACGCGAAGTTGTTCCATACGTTGAGATTTGTTGTGAGAGGGGACTCTCCACCCGCGGTCATTGTGCACGCTTCAGGCCCCGATCCGCGCGCTTTGGTACGCGCCCGTACTATTCGTCCAGATGGAAGCTCGCCACGAAAGCGCTGCGCTTGTTGGGGCTGCTCCAGACCGTGCCGAGGCCGGGACCCATGTAAGTTTGAGCCACGGTGTAGGCGGGCATGGCATGATCCACGGCGGTGAGCGGCTGATACCACACTGCTTCGTTGTGGCAAATCTGATCGCGATCGCCCAGCGGGCGCGTTTCGAGCCTGGCCATCGCGCCGGCAACCATTGTTGCTTTCATTGTGTGAATGCTGTTGTCAGCGAGGGCGAAGTCGATCGGCTGGTACTCGACGCGGACGACATCGGCGAGCAGCGTGCCGCCCATACGTCGCGCGAAGTGCATCAAGGCGAGGCGCTGTTCCGGGTTCGCGCGGTCGTCGACGATGAGAACGGCTTTCACGGGATAGACATTTTCATTGGGATCGCCGAGAGTGCCGCTGGCGTGGACAACCCCCATCACTGAGAGGCCGTCGAGGGAGACGCCCTGGAATGCGCCGGTTTCGATCTTCCATCCCATGACGGCCAGATCGCCGGTCACCCCGGTTTCGGCATTCGCGAAGCAGGGACCGGTGTAAACGTCGGCGGTACGGGCCTCTACGTATTCGCCATGAAGCTGGGTTGCGGGCAGGCTGGCGGCGCCGAGGGAGACTGCCAGAAGAGTGATTGCAGCAAAGTACATTGACCGCATGACTGCAGGTTAGCACCAGCAGACATGCCCGGCCAGCTCCCTCCGGGATTGCAAAGAACGAGCCGGCAGCTGTTTTTACTAAAGAGATTCATCCCGCCACGCGATATTCCTGTATAGCCCCTGTTGGCACGAAAGAAGGAGGCCTCTCCCAAAGGCGTGATGCGGACACCGAAGTGGTACCTGGCGATCCTGCTGTCCAGTACGTGGCTGCCGCAGGTTTGCCTCGCACAACAATACAGCTTTCAGTCGTATGGCCAGTCCGAAGGGCTGACCAACCTGGTGCCGCTATGTCTGCTGCAGGATCGAGTCGGTTTCCTGTGGACCGGCACCCAAAATGGATTGTTTCGATTTGATGGCAGCCGGTTCGAGTCCTTTGGTGTTGCCCAGGGACTCCCTGGGGGGCACGTTTCCACCCTTTACCAGGATCGGAACGGCGTGCTCTATGCGGCAACCGGGTCGGAGCTCGCAAGGCTTGAGCGCGACCGGTTCGTGCCCGTTGCTTCGGATGGCGTCAAACCCATCACGACCCGCCGCCAGGGCATTTCCGCGGATGCGTCCGGGCGCCTCTTCGTCGCCACCGCGGACGGTCTGGCCATGCAAGCGGCGCCGGGCTCCAAACATTTCGACCTGTTGACTTCGGGCAGCGCCAGAGAGGTCTTCAGCGTTTACACCGACCCGCGCGGCAAACTCTGGGCGGGCTGTGGAAACCGGCTCTGCACTGTCGAGCACGGGGCCCTGACTCCCACGGCTCCGGAACTGCCCCGTGCCGCGTGGACGGCCATTCGCGTGGACGACCACGGACGCTTGTGGCTGACCAGCAGCGGATCGGTGTACGTTCGCGAGAGCGATTCGTCTCCGTTTCGCGCGCTTCCGCCGTTGCCGGTGAGTCGGGCTCAATTCAATCCGTTTATCGGCGACCCGGCCATGGAGATGGAACGCAACGGCGATGTAATCGTCACTACGCAGAGCGGGCTCTGCCGCTGGAATCATGGCCAATGGCAATTGATCGGGGCAGCTTCCGGTCTGGCTCGAGACGATGTGACGGCAATTCTGGCGGACCGCGAAGGATCGCTGTGGATAGGCTTTGCGGGCCTCGGTCTCCAGAGATGGCTGGGCTATGGCGAGTGGGAATCCTGGACCTCCGGACAGGGACTGCCGCACGAGTCGGTGTGGGCGATCAATCGCGACGCGGCAGGCACGCTTTGGATCGGCACCACCGGCGGACTTGGCTTCTCGAAAACACAAGGCGACTCACTCGAACACTTGCAAACACGCCGGGAACTTGCGTCGAAGATGGTGGTCACGCTCGCGCATTCCCACGACAACTCGCTGTGGATCGGGTCGGGTCAGGACGGTTTGTGGCGGCTGGATGGGCGGACCGGGAAACTCACGGTGGCTCTTGCACACATGGCCGCTCCTAAGGTGCTGGTCGATTCGCAGGATTATGTTTGGGCAGCCGGGCAGAGCGGTGTTTATCGCAGCACCGTGCCGGCAGGGACCGGAACTCCTTCCTTCGCGCCACAGCCGCTGCCCTCGCCGAATGAGAACGAGGAGTTTCACGCCCTTGTGGAAGACCTGCGGGGACGAGTGTGGATTGCCGGCTCCAATGGCCTTCTTTGCTTCGATCACGGAAGATGGAGCCGCTTCACCAGGCGCGACGGCCTTCGCGCAGACCACGTGGATACAATTGCCGCCGCGAAGGACGGCAGCTTATGGATTGGCTATCGCGAGCCGCTCGGACTCAGCCACCTGACCTGGGATGGTTCGCGAATGCACGTGGCGCATTGGAGCACCGCGGACGGTCTGCGCTCCGATGATGTGGTGTTTCTTGGCGTCGATGCACAGGGAGCGCTGTGGAGTGGAACCGACAGCGGCGTGGATGTGCTCGGCAAGGCCGGTTGGCGGCACTATGGACAGGCCGACGGGTTGATCTGGGACGATTGCGACAGCCGCGCTTTTCTCGCCGATCCCGATGGCGGCGTCTGGATCGGCACCAGCCGGGGCCTTTCCCATTTCCGCCCGCAACGCCACTGGCCGGCGGCTTTTCCGGTAGTCACGCTAACGGCCGCGCAACTCGGCGAAAAACCCATACCGCTGAACATAGCGACGACGGTTCCGTGGTCGCGCCGGTATCTTTACGTGAGATTCGCGGCACCGACATTCCTAAATCCGAGAGACCGGTTGTTCCTCTACCGCCTCTCCGGAATCGATTCGGACTGGGTGGAGAGCACGCAATCGGAAGCGCGTTATGCAAACCTGCCTCCCGGGAATTACACGTTTGAGGTGACCGCTCGCAACGGCGCCGGGGCGTGGAGCAAGGAAACCGCGAGGCTGGCCTTCACCATCGTGCCGCCGTTGTGGCGGACGGGTTGGTTCGAAACGCTGGCCGTGGCCGCCGTCATTGCGCTTATCTGGGGTGTGTGGCGCTGGCGTGAGCGCAAGCTGACGTATGAACGGGACCGTCTTGAGCGCGCTATTCGCGAGCGCACCCAGGAACTCGCCGAAGCCAAGGGCCGCGCGGAACGAGCCAATCTGGCCAAGAGTGAATTTCTCGCCAACATGAGTCACGAGATTCGCACTCCAATGAACGGCGTGCTGGGAATGACCCGTCTTCTTCTGGACAGCGAACTAAGCGCCGAACAACACGAATGGGCGGATTCGGCGGTGCTTTCGGCGGAGTCTTTGCTCACCGTGATTAACGATATCCTCGATTTTTCCAAGATCGAGGCCGGTAAGATGACTGTCCTGCGCGAGCCTTTTGATTTGTACGCCGTGGTTCTGGAAGCAGTCAATATGCTTCGCCGGAACGCCGAGCAAAAGGGGCTCGATCTCTTGTTCGAGTACCATCCGCGCGAACACATTGTGATGGGCGACGCCCTGCGGGTCCGGCAGATCGCGGTGAACTATCTGAGCAACGCCGTCAAGTTCAGCGAGCGTGGAGAGGTGCTGGCGAAAGTGGAGTGCACTTCGGCGGGCCGCGAAGTTCCCGAGTGGCGAATCTCCGTGCGCGACACCGGGATCGGAATTCCACATCATCTTCAGGAGACGCTGTTCCATAAATTCGTGCAGGCCGACGCCTCCACCGCGCGCCGGCACGGGGGCACCGGACTGGGCCTGGCCATCTGCAAGCAGCTCGCGGAACTAATGGGGGGAAGCGTGGGCGTGGAAAGCGCGCCGGGATCGGGTTCGACATTTCACGTTTGCCTGCCGCTGCCGCTGGCCAGCGAACCTGCACGCGTATCGATCGCGCACGCGCCGTCAAATGGACACGCCGTCAAACAGGAAACGCGCTGGCTGGCGCTGCTGGCCGACGATAATCGCGTCAATCAGAAACTCGCCTGCCATCTGCTTGGGCAACTCGGCTGTGAGGTGGATGTCGCGCGGGACGGCGCCGAAGCGCTGGCGCTGTGGAACCAACGTCCTTACGACGCCATTTTCATGGACTGCCAGATGCCCGGTATGGACGGCTACGAAACCACAGCTCGAATCCGCCAGGAGGGCGGCCGCGGCCGCGACATTCCCATCATCGCCACCACCGCGCACTCCATGGCCGGCGACCGCGAGCGCTGTCTCAACGCGGGCATGAACGATTATGTGAGCAAACCGCTGAATCGCGGCGATCTGGAACGAGTGCTGGACACCTGGGTAGCGGGCGCGAAGGCGTAAAAGCGTTCGGTGGCCCTGCGGTATTCGGCGATCGCTCTTGCTCAGCTGTACCTCACCGAAGGGCGCCACGTTCGGAGGAAGCGCCGGACACACTTGGTATACTGCGATTCCAGAACAGGAGAAAACAGTATGGCAGCGCCAGCCGGAATCGGCGGTTCAGCGCCGGCAGCTCCGGATGTGTTTTGGAAGAACGGCCGCTTCGGCCAGACTTCGCGGCGGGACAAGTGGTGGGCGTCGCCGTTGCTGGTCTTTCTCGGGTTCGCCACGTTTCTGGTATACGCGAACTGGGCGGCATTTCAGAATGGGTATTACACCTTTGGACCCTACATTTCGCCGTTCTATTCGCCGGAATTGTTCGGCTCTTCGCCGCACGCCATGTTCGGTCCAAAGCCATCGTGGTATCCAGGCTTTCTGCCATTCTCGCCGGCGCTGCTCATCCTCTGGATACCCGGTCTGTTTCGGCTGACCTGCTATTACTACCGCGGCGCATACTATAAATCCTTCTGGGCGGACCCTCCCGCGTGCGCGGTCGGCGAGCCGCGCAAGTCGTATCTCGGTGAGCGCAGCTTTCCTCTGATACTGCAGAACCTGCATCGGAACTTTCTGCGCCTCTCTTATGTTGTGTGGGGGTTCCTGGTATACGACGCGTGGAAAGCGTTCTGGTTCGATCATCATTTCGGCATTGGCGTAGGCACGGTCGTACTCACCGTGAACGTGGTTCTGCTGGCGGGCTACATCTTCGGCTGTCACGCCTTCCGGCATCTGGTTGGCGGCGGCCTGGATCAGTTGTCGAACCATCCGGCGCGCCATAAGTTGTATGACTGTGTGAGTTGCCTTAACGGCAACCACAAGAAGTGGGCCTGGGCAAGCCTCTGTTCGGTTGGCTTCGCGGATATCTACGTACGCCTCTGCTCGATGGGCATCTGGACCGACTGGAGAATTCTTTAGTGGCCGAGTACCAGCGGCATGCGTACGATGTTCTGGTAATCGGCGCGGGTGGAGCGGGCCTTCGGGCGGCGATAGAAGCGGCGTCCACCGGCCTGAGAGTGGGCGTAGTATGCAAGTCCCTGCTGGGGAAAGCGCACACGGTGATGGCCGAAGGGGGGATTGCCGCCGCTCTGGCCAACGTCGACGACCGCGACGACTGGCGCGTCCATTTCACGGACACCATGCGCGGCGGACAGTATCTCAACCAATGGCGCATGGCCGAGCTGCACGCGAAAGAAGCTCCCGATCGTGTGCGCGAGCTGGAAGCCTGGGGCGCGGTGTTCGACCGCACGAAGGACGGGCGGATTCTGCAGCGGAACTTCGGCGGCCATCGCTACCCGCGCCTCGCGCACGTCGGCGACCGCACTGGCCTCGAGATGATTCGCACGCTTCAGGACCATGGCATCCACACCGGGATGGAAGTGCACATGGAGTGCACCGTGCTCACTCTGCTGGTAGACTCAGGCCGCATTGCCGGGGCGTTCGGATACGACCGCGAGAAGGGGCACTTCATCCTGTGGTCCGCCCGGGCCGTGGTGGTGGCTACCGGCGGCATCGGACGCGCGTTCAAGGTTACCAGCAACAGTTGGGAATACACCGGCGACGGCCATGCGCTGGCGTGGCGGGCGGGCGCCGAGCTAATGGACATGGAGTTCGTGCAGTTTCACCCTACCGGAATGGTGTGGCCGGTGAGTGTCCGGGGCATTCTGGTCACTGAAGGAGTTCGCGGGGAAGGCGGCGTGCTGCGCAACAAGGACGGCCGCCGATTCATGTTCGACGATATTCCCGAACTCTATAAGAACCAGACCGCCGACAGTGAAGACGAAGGCTGGCGCTACACGCAGGGCGACAAGAAAGCCCGCCGCCCGCCGGAGCTGCTGACCCGAGACCATGTTGCGCGCTGCATCAATCGCGAGGTGAAAGCGGGCCGCGGCAGTCCGCACGGCGGCGTTTTTCTCGATATCGCCTGGATAAAGGAACGGCTGCCCAAAGCCGCCGAGCACATCAAACGCAAGCTGCCGAGTATGTATCACCAGTTCAAGCAACTCGCCGACATCGATATCACGAAGGGGCCGATGGAAGTGGGACCCACCACGCACTACATGATGGGCGGGGTGCGGGTGGACGGTGACTCACAGATGTCCACAGTGCCCGGTCTTTTCGCGGCGGGCGAAGCGGCGGCGGGTCTGCACGGGGCCAACCGGCTCGGTGGCAACTCACTTTCCGATCTGGTTGTGTTCGGGAAGCGCGCCGGCCAGTTCGCGGCGGAATTCGCCAAGCAGAACGGCGACGCCGCGGTGGATGATGCACAGATTCAGGTGAGCGCCACGGCTGCGCTGGCGGTGTTCGAGCGTGGGACATCGCTTGCGAATGGGGGGGCAAATCCCTACCAGATCCAGCAGGAGCTGCAGGAGCGCATGCAGGACCTCGTGGGAATCGTGCGAACCGAAAGCGAGATGTTGGAGGCGCTCGAAGTGATCGCGCAGCTTCGCAAGCGGGCTGCGGAGGTGGGCGTGGCGGGAAACCGGCAGTACAACAACGGCTGGCACACGGCTATGGATCTTCCGAATTTGCTGGATGTCTCCGAAGCCATCACACGCGCCGCCCTCCTGCGCAAGGAAAG
>JBEKFB010000081.1:0-14268 GCA_050013535.1 Bryobacteraceae bacterium
ACATTGGACGGATTGAGCTGCGTTTCCTGGAGATTGGCTCCGGTGCGCGCGACGTCGTTGTGGTGGGTGAGAACGTCGACCTGAGCCGGCGCCGGGAAGGCCAGTAACGCTGCGAAGCAAGGCTGAAGGAACTTACGGCAGATGCGAATGGCATGCTGCAAAGGTGGCACTCCTTTTCCGCTTGCCGCAGTATCTCATCGGACACGTCGCCGGCCAGGGGTCACGTAGTGGCGGGTTCAGGCACGGCGAAGGGGGCGCTGAACCAGCTTCACGGAAGGCCTCCTCTGCGGCATTTCACTACACTTTATTCGGCACGACGTATGGCGCACGGTATTTGCGAGTTAAATACGCCTGGGCGTCCGCATCGAGCTCGTCGCACTTCAATTCGCGCTTCAGACGATAGCTGGCATTAGCCAGGTGGACCAGATTCGCCGATTCCACACCGACTGCGACATCCGCTTTCAGATCCTTGTAATTGCGGCTGCGAACCGCAGCCAGAAAGTTCTCCATATGAGGAATGGTGTTATACGACTCGAAGTCGTCGTCTTTACCCGCCTTCTGTTCCAGCACTTTTTCGGAACGCGGTCCCTTGTAGACATGAAAACCGGTCCGGTTCAGTGCCATCCATCCCTGACTACCGTAGAAAAGATTGCCGATAACATAACCGCCCTTTACCATCCCAAGGCGGCCTAAGAAGTTCCGCAAAGCAGGGCTTAAGTCGCGGACGTAAGTGTCGGGTCCTAACCCGCCTTCGCTGCCGGTACTCATCCCGCGCACTTCAAACTCGAGCTCGGAATCGCCATAATCGAACGTCGCGTGTTGCGTGTTCGGTGTCTCCTGATCGTCGTCGAATACGTACTTGCCGCCGGTGGACACGACACGTCCCGGCATCCCCTGCTTTCCGAGGCCCCAGCGGGCGATATCCATCTCGTGGATGCCCTGGTTGCCGATATCGCCATTGCCGGTATCCCAGAAAAAGTTCCAGTTATAGCGATAGCGATTTTCGTTGTACGGGCGCGTGGGTGCGGGCCCGAGGAACTCATCCCAATCGAGTCCGGGCGGAGTTGGCCCGTCGGTCTTGTGGCCGATCGACTCGCGCCACTTGTAGCAAAGCCCCTTCGCCAGATAAACCTTGCCGATCACGCCACGGTGCAGCAGACCCATTGCTTTCACGATGTGCGGGCTGCTGCGGCTCTGAGCTCCCACCTGTACGATGCGGTTATAGGTGCGCGCGGCTTCGATCATCTTCTGGCCTTCAAACGGGTTGTGGCACGCCGGCTTCTCGACGTAAACGTCCTTGCCCGCCTGGCAGGCCCAAATGGTCGCCAACGCATGCCAATGGTTCGGAAGCGGCATGACCACGGCCTGAACGTTCTTGTCGTCGAAGACATGGCGAAGATCCTGGTAGCCTTTCGGCTCAACGCCGGTTTCGCGCTTTACCTGTGCCTTTCCACGCTCCAGAGCCACCTGGTTGACGTCGCACACCGCGACGATACGCGAGTCGGGAAGCCGGCCGAAATCCGTCAGGTGGAACCCGCCGCGTCCTCCCAGTCCGATCACAGCGACATTCACCTTGTCGCCTGAGCCGCGAAGTCGGGAAGAGTCTGCCGATCGGCAGGCGGTGGAGGCTACCGCCGGGGCAACTGCGCAAAAAAAGAATGTTCGCCTGGTGACCGAGTTTTTTGTTTGCTCCGGCTCAGCAGAAGAAACAGCCGGACCAGGCCCGCGGGGTGATCGGCTGGAGAGGACGGGCGGAGTCAATTTGCAACCTCCGAGTCAAGGCGCGCTCGCGTGATTCGAACGCGAACCTCCTGTTTGATTTAGACTGTGTAGGGTATTTTACCATACGGACATCTGGACGCTACGGAGCCGGTCGTGGTAACCTGGTGAAAGTCCAAGAAGGTGATACGGAAGCGGCTGAAATCCCGATGAGCGGTCTACATGAGGACTATGGGCGAGAGATTCACGGTCGTGGCCCGTCGGATCGGAACTTCGGCGGAGTTTTCACCGCGGCTTTTCTCTTTTTTGGTTTATCGCCGTTGCGTCATCACGGACCCGTGCGGCTCTGGTGCCTGGTCCTGAGCGGTGCGCTCTTGGTGATTACACTGATCCGCCCCACGCTGTTTCACGCGCCGAACCTGATTTGGACCAAGTGTGGCAGGCTCCTGGGCCGGGTCGTAAATCCGATCTTAATGGGGCTCCTGTTTTACCTGGTGTTCACCCCGGTAGCGATCGTCCTTCGCTGGAGGGGCAAGGACCTTTTACAGCTGGCCACAGGCCAGAACTCGAAGACCTACTGGATTCAGCGCAGTGCCGCCGAGGAGGCGTCCGACATGGGGAACCAATTCTGAGAAAGAGGAAAAGGACATGTCTTTCTTAGCTGAATTTTGGAAATTCCTGCGCGTCCGGAAGAAGTTTTGGCTGTTGCCTCTTTTGACTATAATCGTGCTCTTCGGTGTACTCCTGATCCTGGCAGAAAGCAGCGCGATGGCGCCGTTCATTTATACCCTCTTTTGAGGGTTGCCCCCGATGTGGATTCTCGGAATCTCCGCGTTCTATCACGACAGCGCCGCCGCCCTCATTCGTAACGGGGAAATCGTTGCCGCCGCGCAGGAGGAACGCTTTACCCGCAAAAAGCACGATTCCCGGTTTCCAGCACACGCGGTTCGTTATTGTTTGGAATCGGCAGGCTTGCGGCCGAGCGAACTTGATGCCGTCGTTTTCTACGAAAAGCCGTTTCTTAAGTTCGAGCGGCTTCTGGAAAACTATCTTGCGCTGGCGCCGCGCGGGCTGCGGTCGTTCCAGATGGCGCTCCCTCTGTGGATTCGTGAGAAGTTGTTCCAAAAAGACCTGCTTCGCCGGGAACTGGAGGCGGTTTGGCCGGGCGGCGGATGGGCCAGCCCCTTGCTTTTCGCGGAGCACCACCAGAGTCACGCCGCGAGCGCATTCTTCCCATCGTCATTCGAGGAGGCCCTGGTACTCACGATGGACGGGGTGGGCGAGTGGACCACAACATCGGTTGCTCTGGGCAGCGGAAATCAGCTCACGATCATCCGGGAAATCCGCTACCCACATTCACTCGGCTTGTTGTATTCGGCGTTCACCTACTACACCGGCTTCAAGGTCAACTCCGGCGAGTACAAGGTAATGGGTCTGGCGCCCTACGGCGAACCGCGATATGCGCAAACGATTTTCGATCATGTGCTCGACCTGAAGCCGGATGGCTCGTTCCATTTAAATCTCGATTACTTCGATTACTGCACCGGCCTGACGATGACGAACGAGAGGTTTGCCGAGCTGTTCGGGGGGCCTGCGCGCAAGCCCGAAGAAAGGCTGACGCAGCGCCACATGGACCTGGCGGCTTCGGTGCAGGCGGTGCTCGAGGAAACGGTGTTGCGCATGACCAGCTCGCTGGCGGAGGAGACTGGCGCGAGCAATCTCTGCATTGCCGGAGGAGTGGGACTTAACTGCGTGGCAAACGGCAAGTTATTGCGCGCCGGGAAATTCAGGAACCTGTGGATCCAACCGGCTGCGGGCGATGCGGGAGGCGCAGTCGGCGCGGCGCTGGCGGCGTACCACATCCATGCGGGTAAGCCGCGTTGCCTCACGGGCTCATTGGACGGGATGAAGGGCGCGTACCTGGGACCGTCCTTCGCGCCCGATGAGGTGGAACGCCGCCTTACTGAGGCCGGGGCTGTATTCACAACCTACGGCGACTCCGAACTGGTGGAACAAACCGTGGCCGCACTTGCCGAGGGCAAGGCCGTGGGTTGGTTCCAGGGCCGGATGGAATTTGGCCCCAGGGCGCTTGGCAACCGATCCATCCTTGGTGACGCGCGATCTCCTGCGATGCAATCGGTATTGAATCTCAAGGTAAAATACCGCGAATCGTTCCGGCCCTTCGCTCCTTCGGTGCTGCGCGAAGACGTCCAGGACTTGTTCGAACTGGATGTCGACAGCCCGTATATGCTGCTGGTCGCAGATGTTCAGGAGCGGCGCCGCATCCCCATGACCGAGGAACAACAGAAGCTCTTCGGCATCGAGAAACTCAATGTGCCTCGCAGCGAGATTCCGGCGGTGACCCATGTGGACTACTCCGCGCGCATTCAGACAGTCCATGCCGAGACCAACCCGCGCTATCACGCGCTTATTTCTGCGTTCAAAGCGAAAACCGGCTGTCCGGTCATTGTGAATACCAGTTTCAACATCAGAGGCGAACCCATCGTCTGTACCCCGGAGGATGCTTTCCGTTGCTTTATGGGAACCGAGGTGGAGGTGTTGGTAATCGAGAATTGTTTTCTGCGCAAGGAGCAACAGGATAAGACGTTCCAGCGCGACTACCGGCATGACTTCGATCTCGATTGAGGATCAATCCCCCGCACTGAAGCAGACACCGTGAAGTTGTGGCGAGGCTTGGCCCTGCTGCTGGCGCCATTGTGCCAACGGGCTTGTGCGGAGCGTTTTTCAAAGCCGGCGATCTAGTACCCCTCCCACCTATCCAATGCCGTTCTGGTACTTGTCGACTACTCGTCGGCCGCTCCGTTACAAGATACAATGATGAAACTGCGGTCCTCCTGCGATGGAAGGCCGAGGGGCCAATGGGCCGGAAGAATTTCGAAGTTCTGGCGAATGTGCGATGAGAATTCCGCATGCCAGTACTTGATCCGGCGGTATCGATGTCCCTGGGAATTGCCGGCTAAAGTTTAGCGACACGAATGGAGTGTGTTATGGTCGAAGACTCTCCGATGAGTGAAGCCAGGCCCTGGGAGCGGCGATAATGGGCTCCGCGAGATGGACCGGCCGCCGGATGATCTGGCTCGTCCCTGTCTTGGCCGTTGCCGTTTTGGCGCTGATTGAACTGCCCGCCTTAGCCGGTATTGTGGACTACCGCCATTTCATTGGCGCTGTTCCGCTGCGATTGAACTACATTGACGATCCGGAGCTGGGGTATATTCACCGCCCATCCTCCCGGTTGAGCGGCTCTTCGAACGGCGGATATGCTTCGATGGTGTACGACATCCCGGCTTCGGATCTTACCCAATACCGTTGGGACACGACGTACGACCGGAAAGGCTTCCGCAATAAGACGGATCTCACCAGCGCCGACGTCGTGGTTCTGGGAGATTCCACCGTCGAGGGGACCGAAGGCGGAATCACCGATGCGCAGTTGATGACGACGCTGCTGGCGCAACAAAGTGGCAAAGTAGTTTCTAATCTTGGCCACAACACCTATGGTCCTCAGCAGGAACTCATCATCCTTAAGCGCTATGGGCTTTCCTTGCATCCACGAACGGTCATTTGGGTATTTTCGGAAAGTTCCGATGTAGGAGACGCAGCTCATTATCCGGTGATTCGCCGGCGCGCCGCAAACCCATGGCTCGCGTTTGTTGAGCGCTCCTTTACGAAGAATGTTTTAAAACAACTTCGCCCACCCGGCGGGAAACAGCCCGCCGCTAATGGGCTTGGGATTGTGCGAACTGCGAATGGAACGTTGAAAACGTACTTCACACCTCCGGACGCCCTTTCCGCCCAACCACTGGGCGAAATGGAAATCAGCGGATTGGATGAGATAGCGCGTACCCTCCAGTCCGGGGCAAGTCTCTGCGCCCAACACGGATGCCATGTAGTTCTCGTCTACGCGCCGGACAAATTTAGGGTGCTTCACGACTTCTGTACATTTTCACCAGAGTTCATCTACAGGAACCTCCCGCTGAACGACGTGCCCGACCGACTGGCCAGGATGGCGGCATCACTCTCGCCCACTATGGAGTTTCTCGACTTGACTCCCGCGCTCATCGACGACGTCAAGCAGGGGAGAATGCCATACGACACCGACGATTACCACTGGAATGAGGAAGGGCAAAAAGTGGCCGCGGCGGCGATCGGCGACTACATTTCGGTCCATGGGACCGGTTCGGCCGGCGAATCCAACAGATCATCGAGATGACGGGTTATTTCAGGCGATCGACGCCGGTGCTGAGGATTAGAGGAGGCCGCGAAGCGTTATCGTGCTACGCACATTGAAGCTGGTTGTTCAAAACTGTCTTGTTCTGATCCTGCTGGTGGTGGTGTGCGAGGCCGGAGCGAGCGCGATCAGGGCTCTTTTCGACTCTTCCAAGGCACGTCAGGCGGACCAGGAAATGATCCGGCCCGAGGGCCTCGACCCTGGTGCGTTCTCGCAGTTCGTCAAGGAGCAGAACGGAGCCTGGCGCTTCAAATGGACATCCTACGCTTACTGGCGGCGTGTGCCGATGTCAGGCAAGTACGTGAATGTGGATGCCAACGGCTTGCGCCGCACCTGGAATCCTTCGCCGCTCGCGCCGCGGCACGTTCGCGTCTTTGTCTTCGGCGGTTCCACCATGTGGGGTACGGGATCGCGCGACGATTACACTATTGCCTCCCAGTTATCGAAGACGCTTGCCAAGTCCTTCGGATCCGGGGTTGAGGTGGTCAACTTCGGAGAGTCGGGGTACGTTCAAACTCAGGAACTCATTACGCTTTTAAAGGAGATTCAACGCGGCAACGTTCCGGACCTGGCGGTTTTTTACGACGGATACAATGACGTCTTTTCGGCATTTCAAAACAGCCAGGCCGGGTTACCGCAAAACGAGCAGAACCGCGTCAGGGAATTCAATCTTTTGCAGTCCGGCCCTCACTTCTATGCAGAGTGGGCCAGGCAATCGAGTCTATTCTGGCTGGTTTCCGGGGCTGCCGGGCACGTAGGCTGGCTGCGCCGTTTTGCGCCTCAACCAAAACAGACCGGCGCCGCATCCCAGGCGGATGTGAGCAGCCCCAAACTGACTTCGGATGCGCTCGCTGTCTATGGCGCCAATCTGAGGATGTTGCAGTCGATCGCCGCGCAGTATCACATCAGAACGTTCTATTTCTGGCAGCCGACGGTCTACAGCAAAGAGCAGAAATCTCCCGAAGAAAAGGGGCTGGCCAATCAAGACCCGTCTTTCGCGGAATTCTATCTCATGGCGATGGAACAATTGAAGGACTCGCCTTTCCAGGGGATCAGTTCTTTCCACGATCTGACACATGCCTTTGACGGACGCCCCGAGAGGATCTTCATCGACACAATGCATGTTTCGGAAAGCGGGAACGAACATATAGCGGGTTTGATCGAATCGAACATTGCCGGGGCCGTGAGCCAAATGGCGCAGAGTCCGCGCGTCGCCGAAGCAGCCGGCCACGCGAAATAGCGGCGGCGCCGTTAGACATGGAGACAGAAGTGGGAAACCGGAAGCCGGAGTTGAGGGCTCGCCAATGAAATTAACGAAATTGTTCCTGTGGATCTGTGGATTATTTGCCTGTTTGGTCGCCGGCGAAGCGGTTCTCCGTCTGTCGAAAAGATTTCCGCCCCCCATATATCCGCCCAAGTCGCGCCATCCCGAGCTTGAGGCTTACGAACCAATTGGCTACCGGCTCCATCCATCGCACCGGACTACGATTCCATATCCCCCGGACCACCCTCGCATGATACTCGTTGTGTCCAACCGCGACGGCTTTCGCGCCAGCCGGGAACTGGATGAACCGGATCCGCGGCCGCGCGTTGTCTTCCTGGGGGATGGGTTTGTCTCCGGTGACGGCAACCAGGAGTCCGAACGCTTCACTAATAGACTCGAAGCCCAAATGCCTTCCCTGAGAATGGACAATCTGGCGATGACGGGCTTCAGTCCAGACCTCGCGCTTCGCACTCTGGAGACTTTCGGACTTAAACTCAAACCGAAGCTCGTTGTATTCTGCATGTACACCGACGCTTACCGTCGCGTGCGCCCTGAGTATGACGGGTCCGGCTTCGCGATACCAAGGTACGAACTGGATTCCGGGCACCTGGTGAGTGTGCCTTACCCCAGGTTGCATTTCTGGGATCTACTTAGCCTGTCCGCTGCGACCAAGAAGATACTCTGGACCTATACGAATTGGCAATGGGACTTGAATCAGGCAATCCTCGACCGCTACGAGCAACTGGGCGATGAGCAGCCGTTCCAGAAGGCTATTCTGTTTCTGCCGGGCACCGACGATAATTCCTCCGACCGGAAACGGCGCTGTTGGCTTAAGCAGTATGCGGACCGCCACGGAACGCCCTTTCTCGATCTCAGCGATCCGATGCACAAGATCGGGGAGCGCGCCTTTATCCCCGGCAATCCGCACTACAGTGCGGCCGGACATCAGGTGATTGCCGAGGAACTGGAGCGTTTTTTCCGCGACCGCCACCTGCCGTCCCTCTGAGTCACACGTATTGGAGACCGTAACTGGATTCGCTGGGTGAATCAGATTGGCAGATGTCGCGCCGATCTCAATGTGCTTCTATTCCCGGCACCGCCATTGCGCCGCACATCGCTTGCTCAAGTGAAGGAGGGGGTCGACCGGAAAATAATTCCGACACTTTACGGGACGATTTCAGGATCGCGCCAGCCCCGAGGGGCAGACCATCGTTCTCTTGGTCTGCCCGGACTGGGCAGCAGGCACTGTTCGAGGCTCGGAGGATTATCTACGGCTTAGCAGGCAGCGTCCACGCGAAGACGACATTGCCGGCCGGAGTTATGACGTATTGGCGGCCATCGAGCGCGTACGTCATTGGCGAGGCCACCATCTTGTCACCTACGGTTACGTGCCACAAAGTCTTACCGTTGGCAGGGTCCAAAGCCATGATGTTATCCTCCGTATCGCCTGTGAACAAAAGCTTGCCGGCAGTGGTCAGGACTCCTGCGAGGCTTTCTCCGGTTCCGAGTTCGTGCGTCCACCGGATATCGCCCGTCCGATAGTCGATGGCTTCCATAACGGACTCGTTCAGAACCGCCTGATCGTATCCGGCCATTCCCTTTGAGCTGTTCTCATCCCGAAAGAATAAGCCCCAGGACCTCCGCGCACTCAGGTAAAACAGGTTGAAATCCGGGTTGAAACTGGGCGCCATCCAGTTGGTTGCGCCGAAAGCAGCAGGGGAAACCAAGGCTCCATCCTTTGTCGGTTCCATGTCCCGCCGGGGACGAGGTTGGCCACGACCGTCGATGCCGTTCGACCAGTTTGTCGGAATGTACGGCCTGGTCAGAATGTTCTTACCGGTGGTACGGTCCAGCACGAAAAAGTATCCGTTACGGTTCCCCTGCGCCAGTAACTTCCGGCGAACACCTTGCTGCATATCATCGAACAAAACCGGCGTCTGGGTGGCATCGTAATCGTGCGTATCGTGCGGCGTTGCCTGGAAATACCATTTCAGCTTGCCCGTATCGGTATCCAAAGCGACGATCGAGTTGCAATACAGATTATCTCCCTGGCGGATATCTCCGTAAAGCACCGGATTGGCATTCCCAATACCCCAATATGTCAGGTTTAATTCCGGATCATACGTGCCGGTCATCCAAGTCATGCCACCGCCATGTTTAATCGCGTCGGTGCCTTTCGGCCAGGTTTCAGAACCGGGCTCTCCGGGCTTTGGCTCGGTGTACCATCGCCACTGCACTTTGCCGGTCGCGGGATCGCGGGAATCAAGAAAGCCCGGAATATCCGTTATGTCGCCGGAGACTCCGACCAGTATGCGATTCCCCACGACCAAAGGCGCCATGCTCGAGAAGTACCCAAGTTTGGGGTTGGCGATTTCTATGTCCCAGCGCACCGTGCCGTCCCTTGCATTGAGGGAAACGAGGTGGCAATCCGGGGTGGTGAAATAGAGCCAGTCCTTATACATGCCCACGCCGCGGTGGCCGAAGTGGTCTCCTTCGGATCCCCGCACATAATGCCAAATCGTCCGGCCCGTGCGCGCATCGAGAGCGAAGACGTTATCGGGAGTTGTCAGGTACAGTATGCCGTCGACTTCGAGTGGTGTCGACTTTATCGGTACAGAGCGAAGCTGCGCCGCCCACCCGACCGTCAGCTGATTCACGTTACTTCGATTGATCTGCGTCAGCGTGCTGTAGCGCTTGCCGGAGTAATCGCCATTGTAAGTAGGCCAGGTATCCGTCGGCGGCTTCAACAGCGCCTGCGGATCAAGTCCGCCTCCCAAAAGCGACAAGAGTCCGAGGCAGGCGATGAAAGCTAAGGTCACGGCGAAGCGATTCATTAGTATTCCTGTGTTGACAACCTTTGTTTCTATTTCAGGGTAAGCAGGTAAGCAAAAACGTTGTGAAAATCCTGGTTCGTATACGTTTTCAAAAGGGCTCGATGCGCGGCGAGGCGATCATGCATCTCCACCGTGACGAGAGTGCGTGGCCAGGAGTGATACCAGCCATCCGCCGCTATGATGGAAATAGTGAACTCGTCATCGTGAACAACTGTTCCCTCGATTCTCCGGCCATCCGGCAGGGTTACCGTTGCCGAATGGGTCACACCCAAGGGATTCAGAATCCGATACTTGAGGTCCCTTGGGCTGAATCTGGATGCGACCCCGGCCAAATCGCCCGTGGGAGAGTGACATCCGGAACAGGTCCTGGCGAAGTACGCTTTTCCTTGCGCCGCGTCGCCGCTGACTGTCCGGCTGGTTCCCACGTCGTCTTTGGGCAAGCGGGCGATAGAGTGCAGGAAGGCCACTAAATCCGTCATCTGCGCAGTGGTTAGGTTGGAAAATGACGGCATTCCGAGAGCCAGGCGGCCTGTGCGGACGACCGGACCGATCAGGTTTCCATTCTCGTCGTGACTCACAAGCCCGCTATAACGCAGGTCGGGCGCCCGCATCTCGGAACCGTTGAGGCCATGGCATAAAGCGCAATTGGCCGTATAGAACCCACGACCCCGGTCCACCGCCTGCCGCGACCCGTATGATCTACAACCCGTGAAGCAGGCGCAGGCGATCAACAGCGCCGCCCAAATCCGCATAGGAAAATTGTATCCCGAAAGCCTTACTGCAAAAAAATCTTACCGCGTCATGGTGTGACGCGCTCGCACCCGAAGTACTGTTACTGATGGTACCTGCGGCCCCCATTGTGTATAATCTGGCGGGCAGGCTATACTCGCGGAGTGACAAAAGGGGCCTTTGAGCCTGCAGATGACAAGTCCCAAGAACTTAGAAAAAGCAAAAATCGTCATCCTCGGGGCGGGCCCGACAGGCCTGGGCGCCGCTCATCGCCTGCAGGAACTGGGCATTCCTTTCAAGCTCTTTGAAAAGGAGCTCCACGCCGGCGGGCTGGCGTCTTCTTTCGTTGACAGTAACGGGTTCACGTGGGACGTCGGCGGGCACGTCCAGTTTTCCCATTATTCCTATTTCGACGATTTGATGGACAAACTGCTGGGGGAAGAGTGGCTACACCACGAGCGCGAAGCCTGGGTCTGGATGCGCGAGCGCTTTATTCCATATCCCTTTCAAAACAACATTCGCCATCTTCCAGCGGAAGAAATGCGCGATTGCCTTCGCGGCCTAATCACCAGCGTTCGTGACCGGATCGATACGACTCCGGCCAATTTCGAGGAGTGGATCACGCGCAGCTTTGGCGACGGTATCGCGCGGTCCTTCATGCTGCCTTACAACTTTAAAGTCTGGGCCTGCCAACCGTCCCTGATGGCGTGCCACTGGATGGGCGACCGGGTGGCGCGGATCGACCTTGAGAAAATCGTCTTCAACATTCTGGAAGGTCGCGACGAAGTCAGTTGGGGACCGAATAACCGGTTCCGTTTTCCTCTCCGTGGCGGGACGGGAGAAATCTGGCGCAGGCTGGCCAGCACGCTCCCTTGCGATGCGCTGACCACAGGGAAAGCCGTGGCCGGTGTCGACGCGTGGAAAAGGCGCGTCCGGTTCACCGACGATTCCAGCGAAGACTATGACATTCTGATCTCCAGTATCCCTTTGGACCAACTGATCTGCCGGAGCGATCTGGACCATTTGAAATCCGGCACGGGAAAGCTTCGTTACTCCGGCACGCATGTAGTCGGCATCGGCCTCAAAGGTGCACCGGGTCCGCATTTGAAGAAAAAATGCTGGATGTATTTTCCGGAATCGAATGTTCCCTTCTATCGGGTTACGGTCTTTTCCAATTACTCGCCAAACAACGTACCCGACATAAGCAGGTATTGGTCCCTGATGATGGAAGTGAGCGAATCCCCGGACAAGCCGGTCAATCGCGCGAACGTTGTGGAAGAGTGCATCGATGGCATGCTCGCGGCTCGCTTGTGCGAAGACGCCCGGGACGTCGTCTCCACGTGGCAGCATTCCGTGCGGCATGGCTACCCGACCCCGTCTCTCGGTCGCGATGAAGCTTTGGAACTCCTGTTGCCGGCTCTTGAGGAGTACGGCATTTTCAGCCGGGGCCGCTTTGGCGCCTGGAAGTACGAGGTCTCCAACCAGGATCACAGTTTCATGCAAGGCGTGGAACTGGTGGACCGCATCGCCGGCGGCGGCGCCGAAACGACGCTCAACCATCCCAACATTGTGAATGCCCGCAGACCGCCCGCAAAGGTGAAGGCCTGAAACATGGTCAGCATCGTGATGCCGGCCTGGAACGAGGCGGAGATAATCGAAGCCTGTGTCAGGGAATGGCACGGAGAGGTGATCTCAAAACTCCCGGGTTCGGAGCTGATTATCGTGGACGATGTCAGCACGGACTCGACTGGCAGCATTGTCCGCCGCTTGGGGGAACAGCTCGACGGTGTGGGATGCGTGAGTCCGGAACGGAACGGTGGTCATGGCAAAGCGCTCCGTGTAGGGTTTGACCATGCAACCCAGCCATTCGTTTTCCAGACCGACAGCGACCGCCAGCATCTGCCTGCGGATTTCTGGAAACTTTGGGAGTTGCGGGAACAGGCGGACTTCGTTCTCGGCATTCGGTCCGGCCGGGCCGATGGCGCGACGCGCATTGTGATTACAAACTGCATGCGCATCCTGAATCTGGCGATCTGGGGGGTATGGGTCGCAGATGCCAACTGTCCTTTCAAACTGATGCGCCGCGAGGCCCTGAACCGGGTACTTGAGCGCGTTCCGCGAGACTGTTTTATTCCGATGGTGCTGGTGTCCATCCTGGCCCGCAAGATGGGTTTCCGTATCCGGGAAGTTGTCGTCACGCACTTGCCGAGGAAAGGTGGAACACAGTCTCTCAAAGGAATCGTCAAATGGGCCAAGGTCAGCGTCAGGTGCGCGTGGCAGATATCCACTATCCGGATGAACTATAGTGCCCGTTGAGGGGTTGACGAAGGTCCCCCTTCGGGAACACGGAATGGGCTCTTCCTCTTCGCGGCGCCGGTGGGAAATCGGTTGCCTGATCGTCATTGCAGCCATCTGCCTGGCGCGGGCTTGCTACCGCGGCCTGCCCATCGTCACCGGCGCCATCGACCTGACGGTGGCTCTTGACGGAGGATGGCGGGTCCTCAACGGACAGCGGCCCCATGTCGACTACTATTCGGCGTTGGGTCCAATCTCGCAGTTCATCACGGCTTTCGGTCTGGCTCTTGCGAATCACGCGGTTCGAGGCCTCAACTACGCGAGCGCGATCCTCGGGTTTCTGATCAGCTTGTGGTCGCTTGCCATCGCGCGGTCCCGCATGGCGCCTCCATGGGAAGCACTTACCGGAATCTTCTTTGCCTTGCTGATTGTAGCCCCCGCGCCGTTGGGATTACCTTTCGACTTTATCGGGGAAGCCATGTTCTACAACCGCTACGGCTACGCGTTGATGGCCATAATCCTGATCGAGTCGTACCTGGCGCCTCGGGACGCCAGGAGTTCACTGGCCGGCGGCTTTTCCACTGGATTGGCATGCTGTGTTCTGCTGTTCTTAAAAGCGTCCTATTTCTTCGCCGCCGCAGCACTGATCGGGTCGATGCTCCTGATACGCCGCCAGAACAAGGAGCGCCTGATCGGGGTTTGCCTGGGCTTTGGTGCCGCCCTGACAATCATGCTGGCGTACCTCGGATTTCACGCCGGCGCAATGGTTGGCGACTTGCGAATGGCAGCCGCAGCGCGCGCGCAAGGCATGTTCGCGCCCGGTCACATCGGCATTCCCCTTCGCGGCACTTTCGTTTCCAACATGAGCCTGTTGGTGATGGCCGGCCTCGCCGGCCTGGTTTCCTTCAATGCGCGGGAGGATTGGCGCGGCCGGATCCCAGCTTGGTGCTGGAACGTCTATGGGGCCGCGCTGGTAATTGGCGCCGGGATGGCTCTGCTGGCCACCAATTGGCAGTTCTCATCCGCGCCGTTAAACGCGGTGTTCGCAATCGTCCTTGCCGACGCAGCTATGCGCAACGTCTCCGCCGGCAGGCACCGGGCTAACCCTTCCCCGCTTTGGTCCGGCATCGTTCTTGCGGTATGGGCGCTCTTCCTGTCGGTTCCTATGATGGCGTGGAATG
>JBEKFB010000082.1:0-15817 GCA_050013535.1 Bryobacteraceae bacterium
GCCTCCACCGGAACTTTGTCCGGCGCGATCTTTTGCAGCACCTGGCGAGGCGAGAACTTGCCGTAGCCGAGAGCGGCGTGCAGGTCCTCGATGCGGCCGTATCCGTATTCCGCGGCGACCGCCTCCATGTCCGCCCTGGTCACGCGGCTGAGCCCGATGCCAAGACGCCTCGCCTCGCGCTCCAGATATTTCTGACCGATCTCGATGGCCTTTGCCCGTTCCGTCGTGTTGATGACGTGCTTGATCTTGTTGCGCGCACGCGAAGTCTTGACAAAAGTCAGCCAGTCCTTGCTGGGCAAATGGCCGGTCGACGTGAGAATCTCAACCACTTCGCCGTTGCGCAGCGCATACTTGAGCGGAACTATGCGGCCATTCACTTTCGCCCCGACGCAGGTGTTTCCTACATCGGTGTGAATGGCGTAGGCGAAATCCACTGGCGTGGCGTCGCGCGGCAGCACGATCACTCGCCCCTTCGGCGTGAACGCGTAGACTTCTTCGGGATACAGATCCACCTTCAGGGTGGACATGAACTCGCCGGGATCGCGCAGTTCCCGCTGCCACTCGACGAGCTGGCGCAGCCAACTGATGCGCTGATCGTCGAGGCCCGGTCCTTTGCGGCCCTCTTTGTACTTCCAGTGCGCCGCGATGCCATCCTCGGCAAGGCGATGCATCTCTTCGGTGCGAATCTGCACCTCGAACGCGGTGCCGCCTGGGCCCATCACCGACGTGTGCAGCGATTGATAGAGATTGGGCCGCGGAATAGCGATGAAATCCTTGATGCGGCCGGGAATCGGGTGCCACTCGTTGTGGATGACGCCCAGCGCGGCATAGCAGTTTTTTACTGAATCGGTGATGATGCGCAGGGCCAGCAGATCGTAAACCTGATCGAGCGAGATCTTCTGCCGCTTCAGCTTCTGGTACACCGACCAGGCTCGTTTCACGCGGCCGTCCACGCGCGCGGGAATGCCTTCACGCGCGAGATTCATTTCCACATCATGCCGGATGCGGGCAAGGAACTCTTCGTTCTGCGAGCGGCGGGATTCGATCTCTCGAGCCAGCTCCGCCCATGCTTCCGGCTCGAGATAACGAAACGCCAGGTCCTCGAGCTCGCCGCGGATTTTGCCCATGCCCAGGCGGTGTGCGATGGGCGAGTAGATTTCGATGGTCTCCTGCGCGATGCGCTCCTGCCGTTCGCGAGGCAGGCTGCCGAGCGTGCGCATGTTATGCAGCCGGTCGGCCATCTTCACGATGACCACGCGGATGTCCGTCACCATCGCCAGGAGCATTTTGCGGACGCTCTCCGCCTGTCGATCCTCGCGCGAGTACAGCTTAAGCTTGCTCAGTTTGGTGACGCCGTCCACGCAACGAGCTACTTCGTCGCCGAACTCGCGCCGCAGTTGTTCAACGGTGAGCCCGGTGTCCTCCACGGTGTCGTGCAGCAGGGCGGTGAGCAGACAGACATTGTCCATCTGCATCTCAGCCAGGATGAAGGCCACTTCGATGGGATGACTGATATACGGTTCGCCGGAAGCCCGGGTCTGTTTGGCATGGGCCTCGGAGGCTATGCGGTAGGCCTTTTCAAGAGGAGCGAGGTCGTCGTTCGGCCGCATCTCGCGGACCAGCGCCATCAACTGGGCGAACCGCTGCTCGAGTGGGGGAGCGACCCTGGCGGGCACAGGCGCAGGGATCGGCGGCGAAGAACCGGGATTGGGCGGAACAGCCTCCGACGGCAGCATCTACTTAGAGCATACCCGTTGGCGTCGCGCCGCGAAAAACCTCTCCACGTTTCATGGGCTTAGGGAGTTATTACCTATAGACGTGAGCACTCCGGAGTTCATTCTCGGGATGACCAACTGTCCGAGCATCGTTGCCGTGGAGGGCCCGGCGGACGTACTGGCGCGGGCGAGGCTAGGAGAGGAGACGGCGTTCGAGGAGCTGATGCGAATGCACGAGCGGCAGGTGTTGCGAATCGCATTTCGGCTGCTCGGCCGCATCGAGGATGCTCAGGATGCCGCGCAGGAGGTCTTCCTGCGGCTATATCGCAAGCTTTGCATCTTCGGGTCGCTGTCTGAGATCCGGCCCTGGCTTTACCGCGTGACGGTGAATGTGTGTCACGACCTGGCGAGGAAACGCGGCCGTCTTGCCCCGGAGCTCCCGGCCGGCGCCATCTTTGTTGAGGAGAGTCACGAGGAACAGATCAGCCAGGACCAGAGGCGTGAATTGCTTGCCGAAGCGCTGACGCATCTGCCGGAGAAGGAGCGCGCCGCGATTGTATTGCGCGAGATCGAAGGTCTGGACACTGCCGAAGTGGCGGAGATTCTGCGTTCCACGCCGGCCACGGTTCGCACCCAGGTTTCCACGGGCCGGGCGCGTCTGCGAGAGATCGTGACCCGTCTTGAGAGGGGAAGAACATGATGCCTGATGATTCTTCTTTGCGTCATCTTGCCGAGCCGCCCGAGGCTTCGTATGAGGCCGTGCGGCGCCGGGTGATGGGGGAGATCCGGCGGCGGAGGAGGGTTCGCGATGCCGCACGTATACTCGCTGCCGTTGCCGCCTGCGTTGTGGTGGCAGTGGCGTGGATGCTGGCGGTGCAGCACGAAGCGCCGTTGCCTGGCCTACCGGTGTTAGCGCGCGCGCCCGAAGCACCAGTGGCCGCCATTCCGTTACACGTTGCGCACAACAGGGCAAAATCCAGACGGAGCGCCGGCTCGCTGGTGGCGCATGCGCCCGCGCAGCCTCTCGTCGTAAGGATGCAAACCGACGATCCAAACGTCGTCATTCTCTGGATGGTGGATTAAGGAGAGGAATTATGAATCGAATACTCGCGACAGTCTGCATCGGAACCCTGATCGCCGCCGCGTGCGCGCGTGCCGAGGACGCTAAAGATGCCAAAGACCCTAATATCGTCGAGAAGCTCGTGCAGGTGAAACACGTGGAACCGAATCAACAACTGCGCAACCTGTTCGATGTGCTGGGAGTCCGTATGTCGGATTCGGTGGACGGCTACATCGCGCTGAAAGGATCGAAGGACGCCGTGGCGGCGGCCGAGGAGGCGCTCCATCGCATGGATGTGGAGAAGCCGCCCGTGGATGTCGAATTGACTGGATGGCTGGTGATGACGCCGTTGCGTGGAACTGACGGGTCGGAGTTGCCAACGGAGCTGACACCGGTTGCGAAACAGCTCAAGACCGCCTTCGGCTATCCGGACCTTCGATTGCTGACGAGCTTCGTCCTGCGCACCAGGGCCGGCAGCGGAGGGGATAGCGGCGGCCTGATCGACCGCGACTTCTACTCGTTTAAAACGAATCGGGTTGATGTTGACGGCGACACTGCGGGATCGCACAAGATCCGACTTATAACAGTGCGCTTCACTTGCCACAAGAGCAATCTCGAGACCGATGTCGATCTGAACGAAGGCCAGAAGGTCGTAATCGGCAAGACCAGTATGCTCTACGGCGGCCCCGAATCAACCGAATCAGCGCCACTCATCCTCGTGCTTTCCGCCCGGGTCCTGAACGAATAGACCGACCTGTACCGCCCCCGTTGAGAACGCGCAGTCGGGAAACAAGTAGCTTATTATCAGCCTCTTAGAAACATTCCTCGACGCCCCAAGAAAGCGGAGCGCGTCCACGCGACGCGGATGCGGTAGCCGGGGAGGCAGGAATTGGTCATTGCCGCGGCGGGTGAGAAGCGTGTCCATCGTTGCAGATTGAGACGGCGGGGCCGAACATGCGGGTTGAAAACCCGCGCAGGCTTGGAAACTGTTGGAAACCCGCCCTGCAACGGCAATTATCGGGCCGTGTAGAAGTCCCGCCGGGCTGCCGATCAACTCACTGGCACCGCCATGGCCGTGTCCTCGACGTGGACATGGCACTCCGCGGACGGTTGTCCTGCGGCATCCCGGCACAGCTTCGGCCCGCTGCTTGAGGCCGTTGATCGGGAACGTGCCGGGCCGGAAAGGCGCGAGGGCTTGACACGACTTCTATCCAGGGCTTCGTGGAGTAACGACAAGATCGACCGGATGGTCGTGCAGTTCGGGCGGCTAGTACTGATCGCCGCCATGGTCATCACCATGACCGTCGGCGTGCTGGGGATCATTCCACGTCTATTTGGATTTGTTGCGCCGCCCTTGTACGACTACAACCTGCTGCATCTTGACGAGATTCTGACCGGCGGGCATCCCGTTTTTTTGGTGGCGCACTTTGCCGTCATCCATCCCACGGTGTTGTCGTTTCTGCGAACTGTCTATGCCGGATTGTCCTGGGCATTGGCGCTCATGTTTCTCCTGGCGGTCTATTATCCGCACAGGATTCACCCAGTCAGCGCCTTCGTTTTCACGCTTGGGACAGCGTGCGCGGGAGGAGCGATGTACGCGCTCTGTCCGGCGGGCGGGCCGATCGTATGCGCCCACAGTCTCGGAGTCGCCAACTTCCCGATGGCCGATATGACGGCGGTCAGTTCACGGACAATTCCTTGTCCGGCCGGCGCGCCTTTCAACGCCACGCCTTCGTTGCACTTTGCCTGGGCCATGCTGGTCTTTCTGGCGCTGCGCCCATTTGGCCGATGGATGGCGATTGTCACAGGCGCTTTCGCGGTTCTGACGGCGATTTCGACGCTGGCTATTGGCGAGCACTATGCGGTGGATCTGATCGCATCACTACCGTTCACTTTGGCCATTTACGGGCTGGCGAATCGCCGGTATGCTGCGGCATCCGTCGGGGGCGCCACGATCATCGCGTGGCAATTATGCGTGCGATTCCTGCCGGTGGCCGGGGCCGCGTTCGTGATCCTGGCGCCAGCGGCGCTGTTGTGCGGTGTGCATCTGTTCGGCAAGATACGACCATCGACTCAGAGTGTGGCTTCGAGGTCCAGGAAGACGCTGGGCCAGCCGGCGGAGGCCATGCATAGACCCTGATGGATAGTGCGCGCGGCTGTGCGTGGTTATGGCGGGGCATGCCCATGCCTGCCGCAAACGAAAACGGCTGCCCCAGGTCCCGGGCAGCCGCTAAATACAGAAAGAATGAAGCCTGACTATTGCTTTGATGTGTCCGAGGGCTCGGCCGTGATACCCTGGTTGCCCACCTGCTTCGAAGCCTTGATCTTCTTGGCTTCGAGGGATTTTTGCACCCAGTCATCCGCTGTATCGACGTCCTTCTTATACGCCTCGGGTGAATCGGCCAGCGATGCGCGCTCGCGAATGAGCAGGTTCATGTAGGCCATTGCTTCGTCGTATTCCTTATCGACGTCCATCGCGGTCTGCAGGTTCTTGATGCCGTCATCCACCAGCGAACCGTATTTCTCCGCCAATTCCGTCTTGATTTTCTTGTCCTTGAACGGCATGGGTGTGTCCGGTTTCATGTTCTGCTTGTTCAAGGCTTCCATCCAGCGCGGATACCACTTCATCCAGTCGATAACGCCAAGGCTGTAATATGCTTCCTTGTTCTTCGGATCCACGGCGATTAGCTTCAGATACCAATCGCGCGCGTCGTCGAGCTGCTTGAATTTGGCGTCGAGATCGGTTGTTCCGCTGGCCTCCTGATATGACAAGCTGGCCAGATACTGTAGAGCGGTTTTGTCCCTGGGGTCCTGGGAGAGGACCTTCATGAATTGTTCCTTGGCCTTCCTGGCGTACTCGACGTTTTCGGGAGAGATCGCGCCGGGAATATATTGTGCAAAATAAGTTACCCCAAGGTAGAGCGTAGCGTTCGGATTGCCCGGATCGAGGGCAACTGCCTGATTGAAGTGATCAATCGCTTCGTCGTACTTCGCGTTCTTAAACGACTGTACGCCTTTGTTCAACTGATCGCGGGACTCCAGCTTCTTACATCCCGTTGCAGCCAGAACAAGAGCGGCTATGCCCACCAGCAATAGTGCTCTTTTCATGTATGCCACCTATTTTCCGGCCTCGACCTGCGGCGTCATGAGACCGATCTTATCGATGCCCGCTCCTTTGGCGATATCAATCGCCTCGGCAACCGTCTGAAACTCGAGATCCGGATCGCCCTTCACAAAGACCACGCGTTCCGCGCGCGTTTTGAAGACTTCTTCGAGACGAGGACCAAGGCGGGCCATATCGATGTCCTCGTTGTTGAGCTTCATGTGCTTGTCTTTGTCGATGATGATCACGACGGTACGGTCCTGATCCGGCGGCGGAGGGGGAGCGTTGGGAGGCGGAGGCTGCGGCGCCAGAGCTTCCAGCCCGTGCGGAGTAAGCGGCGTGATGATCATGAAGATGATCAGCAGCACCAGAAGTACGTCGATCAGCGGCGTGACATTCATGTCACATTTGGCTTTACTGGAACTGCCACCAACTGCCATTGCCATAGAAATGTCTCCTTAAAACTTCCTGCCGATCACTGGCCGCCGGCGAACCCGCCGGGGTGATGAGTGTCGTGAATCTGCTCGGTCAGCAGCCCAAGCTCGTCCACGCCAGCCGCGCGCAGATTATCCACCACATCCTCAACCTTGGAATACGGCGCCCGCGCGTCAGCCTTGATATAGACCGTTTTGTCGAGCTTGTTGGTCAGCAGATCCTTGACCTTCGAGGAAATCTCGTCGGTGGTGATCTGATTATTGCCGGGACTGAGGAATACGCGGCCGTCCCGGGTGACGGCGAGAAGCACGGCGTCTTCCTTGTCGGCGGCCTGCATTGCGATTGGGTTGTGGGTCTTGACCAAATCCACGGTGGCGCCATGTTGCAGCATAGGCGTGATGACCATGAAGATGATGAGCAGCACCAGCATCACGTCCACCATGGGCGTGACGTTGATGTCGGATACCGGAGGTGCGGCCTTTTTCTTCAGCATTGAATCTCTCCAGACTCACCGCGCCGGAAACTTCCAGGACTACGCGACTGGTTGTTCCCGCTACCGGACGTGGCCAGGAAGGAGCCTTCCCGCCACGTCCCGTCAACTCGCGGAGACCTGACTTCTGTTACTTTGCCACCGTCCGCTGGCTTCTCTTCAGGAAGTAATCGATCAATTCCGAGCTGGAGTTGCCCATCTCGACGTCGAACGACTCAACGCGGCCGGTGAAGTAGTTGAACACCCACACCGCGGGGATAGCGACGAACAAACCGACGGCCGTGGTGACCAGGGCTTCGGAAATACCGCCCGCCACCGCGCCCAGACCGGTCGACTTCTCGCTCGATATACCGCGGAACGCGTTGATGATGCCGACCACCGTTCCGAACAGCCCGACGAATGGGGCGGTGGAACCGATGGTGGCCAGCGTGCTGACGCCGCGCTTGAGCTCGGCGTGCACGATGGCTTCGGCGCGTTCCAGAGCGCGACGCGAAGCATCGATATCGGTGCCTGAGATTTCCGAACTGACCTGGTGCGCGCGGAATTCCTGCAAACCGGCGACCACAACCTTGGCCAGATGGCTCTTGTTGTAACGGTCGGCAATCTTGATGGCTTCATCGAGCTTGCCTTCGCGCAACGCGCCGGCTACGGCCGGAGCGAACTGCCGGGACTGCTTACGGGCGGCGCTGAAGGCGATCCAGCGGTCGATCATGACGCCGATCGACCAGGCCGACATCAGAAACAAAAGGATAACGACAGCCTTGGCCAGCCAGCTCATCTGGCCCCACATGGCTCTCGGATCGAATGATATGGTGGCCTGACCCTCCTGGAAGAGCATCATTCCCCAGACTTGCAATTGCAAAAGCATCTTTCTATCTCCTGGCGAGTTGAATTGAATTCTCTCATTTGGCAACCGCCCGGTCTGAAGATCCGGTCAGCCGCCGTTGCGGTCCGCGGCTTCCCGCGATCCGCCACCGATCCCTACTGGCTCAGCGTGAAATTCACGTCGATTGTAGTCACCACTTCCACCGGGTCTCCATTGAGGAGCGTCGGTCTGTAAACCCACTGCGACACCGCCTGCTGCGCCGCCGACACCAACAACGGATGGCCGCTGACAAGCTGCAGGTTTTGGATGGTGCCGTCTTTGCCGATAATCGCCTGGAACCGCACGGTTCCCTGAATGCGCGCCTGCTTGGCGAGTGGCGGATAAACGGGAACCACCTTGCGAATCAGGTTCGCTGCCTGAACATTGCCGCCCACGCGAATGCGCGATGGTTTCGGCGCCGCTTTGGGTGGCGGCGGAGGAGGCGCGGCCGTGGGTACGGCTCCCACGATGCCGCCCAGAACGCCGCCCATCGATCCACCGGGAACGCCGCCCGAAACTCCGCCGACAACTCCCGAGGAAGGCGGAGGCAGGTCCTCTTCCTTGATCATGGCGATGTCTTTGGGAATCACCTTGGGAGCCATCAAGCGGCCCGCGTCAAATTGTCTGGGGGCTACCTTCACCACCTTGACAGGAGCGGCGGGCGGTGGAGGCGGAGGTGGAGGTGGCGGAGGTGGCGCCGTGAGCATGCTGGCCAGAGTGGCTCTGGGCAGCGTGTCGGTGTAAATCAGCGGGAGGATGACGAGAATCGTGACGCCGATCAATTGAACGGCGAAGGAAAAGAACACCGCCATTCCGCTCTTAGTCTTGCCTCGGCCCTCAACAAACGTTTGTTCGAACATAGCCGGATCACCTTTCCCCGAAGTTCAGGATGGCGTGGACGGTTCCTGTCCGGTTCCGGCGCCATCGTCTACTTCACTTTGGCCGTTCTCCTTCCCACGCTTTCCCGTTGCAACCGGGCGCTCGGAGGCGCCGATTGCGGCCTTTTCTTCCGGCTTTCCACGAAGCTCTGCCAAAAGATCAGAATCGGACTAGCGACGAAGATGGAGGAGTACGTGCCAACAATAATACCTACTACCAGCGCAAATGCAAACCCGTTCAGTACCGAACCGCCAAAGAGGAACAGCGAGAGGGCGGTCAGCAGGGTCAGCCCCGACGTCAGGACAGTTCTGCTCAGCGTCTGATTGACGCTTCGATTGATCAACGATTCCAGCGGTTCTCGCCGCAGCAGCTTCAGATTCTCGCGAATGCGGTCAAACACCACAATGGTGTCGTTCATCGAATACCCGACCAGGGTCAAAAGAGCGGCCACCACGGTCAGCGAGATCTCTTTGTTGAACAGCGAGAAGAGCCCAATAGTAATGATGGTGTCGTGGAAAACGGCCACCACCGCGGCCACACCGTAAATCCATTCAAAGCGGAACGCGATGTACACCAGCATGCCGCCCAGCGCATACAGCACCGCCAGCACCGCCTGATGTTGCAGATCGGCGCCGATCTTCGGACCGACGATCTCCGTGCTGCGAACGTTGAACGGCGATAAGAACGTTTCCCGCTGGAGCACCGGAATCACCTTCGGCGTGACGCCCGGCACGGCCGACAGTGAATTATAATCCGTAATCAACCCGGAATGCTGGGTGTCGCGAGCCGTGGTGATGGCCTTCGCCATATCCTGAAGCTGCGCCTCGGAGAGACTCACCCCAGCGGTCTGCAACGGATCTCGAAAGCGGTCTGCCAGAGCCTCCGACCCGCTGTTGTTGAGATCCAGCTTGCCACTCTCGCCCGCGCCGAACGCGCTCTCCAGCGTATCCTGCATCACCTGCCGCGCCTGATTGAGCTGCTGATCGTTGTGCAGGTCCGTGCCGATGATGACCTCGTTCGATCCAACCACCTCAGTCACATCCACCGGGAAGTGCTTGTTCAGCGCGGACCGGATTTTATCAATGGGAGGTTTGCCGGCGAAACGCACGTACATCAGGGCACCACCGCGGAAATCGATCCCATATTTCGGGCCGCCTTTCGCCCAAAGGCTGATCAGCCCGGCAGCCGACAAAAGCAGCGAAAGCCCGATGAACGGCCACTTCCAGCGGAGAAAGTCAAAGTCCGTGTTCTTGAATAATTGCATGCAGCTCGAACAACCGGGCCCCGCCTAAACAGGTTAGACACCGGCCTCAGGTAAAAGTTCCCAATCTCCCCTACGCCCAAGCGGGCGGCGTCAGATGCTGATCGTCGCTACGCGCTTGCGCGAAAATTCCCAGTCGAAGATGGTCTTCGACACAAAAACCGCGGTAAAAACATTGGCAATCAGGCCGATCACCAGGGTCACCGCAAACCCTTTTACAGGTCCCGTTCCGAACAGGAACAGAAACGCGCAGGATACCACCGTTGTCACGTGCGTATCCACGATGGTTAAAAAGGCCCGGCTGAAACCGGTATCCACCGCCGCCACCACGCCTTTGCCCGTTCGCAGCTCCTCGCGAATCCTCTCGAAAATCAGCACGTTGCTGTCGACGGCCATACCGATGGTCAGAATCACACCGGCGATGCCCGGCAGCGTGAGCGTGGCGTCGAAATACGCCAGCGCGGCAATCAGAATCACCGCGTTCAGAATGAGCGCCAGAGTGGCGTTGATGCCGGCCCCGCGATAGTAAACCAGCATGCAGAACACCACCGCGATCAGACCTGCAAGCCCGGCGGTCAAACCTTCCTTGATCGAGTCGGCGCCCAGCGAAGGACCCACCGTCCGCTCTTCTTCCGGAATCACCCGGGCCGGCAATGAGCCCGCGCGCAAATTGAGTGCCAGGTCGGAAGCCTCCTGCTGGTTGGCAGCGCCGGTGATGCGCCCGCTGTCGCTGATCCGCCCCTGAATTGTGGGGGCCTCCAGCACCTTCCCATCCAGCACGATTGCCAGTCGATTGCCGATGTTAGCCTCGGTGAAGCGCTCGAATCGGCGGGCGGCGTCCTGATCGAGCACGAAATTCGTTTCCCATGCGCCTGTCTGCGAATCCTGGCTGGGGCGCGCATCGCGCAGGTCCGCGCCGCGAACCACCGGGATGCGAGCCAGCAGATACCAGCCCTGATCCTGCCCGCGGCGGGGAACGGCCGGCACCATCTTCGTATTGAACGGAAGCACGCCACTATGCTTGGCCAGCGCTTCCTCACGGCTGCCGAAGGGACCGTCCTTTACCTCATACAGCTCCAGCATGGCCTGTTCCTCAAGCAGCGCCTTAACGCGGGCCGGGTCATCCACGCCTGGCAGCGAAACCAGTAACTCCGCTTCGGCTTCGGCGCGTCCACGCTTCTGCACCGAAGATTCCGCCAGACCCAGGCCGTTGATCTTACGTTCGATGGTCTGCATGGTCTGGTTCAGCGTGTCCTCCTTCAGCTTGAGTGCGGAGGACGGCTTCATGGTCAGGCGGTAATCGGTGGAGTTAATGGGGGTGAGAATCCAATCCGGGAAATCGTCGCTGGCGACCGAACGAACGTCGTTGGTGCGGTCGGCGGGCACGCCCTTGATGGTGATCTGGATCTTGTCGGCATCATCCAGGCTCGCCAGGTCGTTGCGGGTAATGTCCGTAAAGGCGATGTTCTGCTTGCCGAACTGTTCCTTGAGCCGGTCGATCACGGTTTCCGCGTCGGCCATGAACGCATCCTGCAACTGGACCTGCAGCACCAGATGAGTGCCACCTTTCAGGTCGAGCCCAAGGTGGATGTTGTTCTTCCAGTTCTGCACCAGCTCGGCGCGCGACCGGGGAATGCCGATGATGCCGTAGACGCAGACCAGGACCAGCGCAACGATGATCCCCGCTTTGACCTTGAGATTCCGATTCATGCTTTTCGTTCGCGGCCATCCACCCGGGCAGGAATTCCTGCGTGGAGACGCAACAGCCTATCCCTTCTTGTCCTCCGCAACCAGACCGGTGACGGAGCCCCGGTTCACCTGTAGTTTGATGTTGTCGGGTTTGACTCGAATAATCAGAGTATCATCACCGATCGTAACGATGGTGCCCACGATTCCGCCCGAAGTCACCACCGTCTGCCCGTTCTGCAGGTTCTTGAGCATCGCCTGCGTCTGTTTCTTCTGGCGCTGCATGGGCATGAACACCAAAAGGTAGAAGATACCGATGATCAGGATCAGCGGGAGGAACCCTATGATGGGGTTCGACGCGGCGGGCGTCTGGAGCAGAATCAGCGTTAACATCATCATTTTTCGCAGTGAAGATCGCGCCCCAAATCGGACGTCCGGAGGATCCGGATGCTGGCAGGGAGCTGCGGTACAACCGGTAGCTTTACAGGTTTCGCCCCTATTCTAGCCTGCCGGGGCACAACTCGTCCACCAGGGCAGGGAATGTCCCAAGGAGAATAGACTGCCTGATTCGGCGCATTGTGTCAAGGTAGTGTTTCAGATTGTGCAGGGTGGCGAGGGTGGAGAACAGCATTTCACCCGCCTGGAACAGGTGCCTCAGGTAGGCCCGGGAGTACGTCCGGCAGGTGTAACATTCGCAGGCCGGGTCCAGCGGCGCGGGGTCGTCGCGATAACGCGCCTGTTTAATGATTACACGGCCTTCCGAGGTAAACAGGTAGCCGTTGCGGGCGTTGCGCGACGGCAGAACGCAGTCCATCATGTCCACGCCCCGGGCCACGTATTGGGGGAGTTCCTCGGGCATGCCCACGCCCATCACGTACCGGGGACGGTTTCGCGGCAGTAACGGTACTGTGAACCCGGCTACATCGAGACTGACTTCGCGTGGCTCACCCACGGACAGGCCACCGACAGCGTATCCGTCAGCGTCGAGCTCGATTAGCTCGGCCGCGCACTCGGTTCGGAGATCGCGAAACATGGAGCCCTGGACGATGGGGAAAAGGGCCTGTGGGGTGCCGGTTTCCTGTTTTCGCTGCAGATAGTGGGCATATCCGGCGCGGGCCCAGCGGACCGTGCGGCGCATCGCTTCGGCGGCTGCGTCGTGTTCCACCGGATACGGCGGGCATTCGTCGAGAACCATCATTATGTCGCTGCCCAGGGCGAGTTGGACGTCGACGGTGGAGGCCGGGGTGAACAGGTGCGGGTCGCCATTGAGGTGTGAGCGGAAGAGCACGCCCTCCTCGGAGATGCGCCGCAGATCGCTGAGGCTGAAAACCTGGAAACCGCCGGAATCGGAGAGGATCGCCCGATCCCAGGCCATGAAACGGTGCAGACCGCCGAGCTGGCGGATCAGTTCGTGGCCGGGCCGCAGGAACAAGTGATAGGTGTTGGCAAGGATGATCTTCGCGTCGAGGTCGGAGCCGGCCAGATCGCGCTGGGGCACGCCCTTCACCGTGGCCTGCGTGCCCACCGGCATGAACACCGGCGTCTCGACGATGCCGTGCGGCGTGTGCAGCAACCCCGCCCGCGCCCCGGTTACCCGGCACTCGGCCTGAATCTCAAATCGCACAGTTTAAGGGTGGCACAAGAGCCCGAGAGACCCACCTATGCTGTCAACGGCGTACTCTGGAAATAGGAGCGCGGGTCGAGCGACGGTCGCGGGTAGTCCGAGTGGTGGTTTCACGTCGGCACCATTGCACGGCAAACGCGACATCGAGGGAATCTTGCAATGGATGAAGGACTACACGTACCGCCGCGAATACGAGGGACTTGAAGAGGAGTTCTCCGGGGTCGCCGCCCTGATCGATGCGCGAAACCGTAGCGTCCTCGAAGAATGAAGGCGCGGTGCGATTCTGCTCAGTGTTCCGCCAACTGAATCCCGTGCGCTTCCAGCGTCGCGGCCGTGGCCCGTTCGAGATTCGCGACGGCCTCGCCCAGATCCGCGCGGGCGCGCACCTCGCGGCTGCGGGCGGAGATGAAATCGGTCTGCCGTTGCAACACGAGGAACACCGTTGACGTGCCGGCCTGGAACTGACGCTGTTCGCTGGCATATTGTTCCTCGGCCGAGCGGCTCGCCAGCATTGCCGCATCCAGTCTCGAACGAGCCGATTGCACTCCCTGCACCGCGTTGCGTACGTCCGCCTCCACGGCCATGCCCACCTGATCCTGCACAGTTCGCAGGCGGCGGCCCTCGGCGGCGGAGATCGCCTCCTGTGCTTCGGCGGTCCGATTTCGTAAGGGCAGTGACACCTGCAGGCCCACCTGCGCTGTCGGAAAATAACCTGATGCCAGATTGCTCAGCGATGTCCCATAACCGCCCACCAGCAGCGGCGTGATAAACACGGTACCCGGAGGAAAGAACGGAGCCAGCGGATTCGAGGCTGTCGGCAGCGCCTGTCCGGCAAGACCTGCCGCTGAAAGGTTCGCGAACGCATCGACGCGGGGCCGGGCCTGCTCAACGCTCAGTCGCGCGTCCAGCTTGTTGACCTCCAGACTAAGCGCGGCCTCGGCCAGTTCCGGACGCGATTGCAGGGCTTGTTTGATCGCGTCGGCAAAGGTGGCCGGCGCGACATCGGTTTTCACTTCGGTTGAGGGAATCAGCGCGGCACTCCACAACAGGTCGTCACGATTGGGCAGCATCAGCGACGAATACAAGCTGCTGGAACGTGGCCACCTGCGTTTGTGCGGCGACAACGTCCACAGGCGCCAAAACCCCCTGCTCGGCCAGACGGCGATTGCTCGCGTACTGGCGCTCGGCCAGGCGCACCGCTTCGGTCTGCACTTCAAGACTGTGCCACGCGTAGTTCAGCTCCCAGTACGCCTGCACCGCCTGAGTGACCACCTGAATCGCCTGCTGCCTAAGCTGCTGCACGCTCAGCTGCTGATTCCTGCGCGCCACCTGGAGCCGGTACCGGTTCTCGTCGAAGCGCAGCCCGCGCCACAATGGCTGGGTCAGGTTCAGGGTCACCGCCGTCGGGTATTGCGGGTTGAACGTGTTGAACAAGCTGTCGTTCTGCTGCCGCGAGCTGGCGAAGGAGAGCGAATACGAACCGCCCAGCCACGGCGAGAGCCCGCTGATTTGCGGCGTGGCGCTTAGTTCGGTTTGCGTCAGCTTGCCGTCGGCCGAACCCTGCAGAATGGACGCGACGGGCGACACCTGCCTGGTGTGAGACGCCTTAAGCCCAACCACCGGATCGTACGCGCCCTTCGCGGCGGAGACATTGTAACCGGCCTCTTCACGTTCGATCCGCGAGATGGCCAGATCGCGATTGTTGGAAAGCACCCGCTCAATCGCCTCCGTCAGCGTGATGGTGGTCTCGGTGAGAACGCCCGTGCGCGGCTGTAGTTCCACCTCTTTCAGAGGTTCCAATTGCACGGCCTGGCCGAACGCGCAGCATGCGGTGAACGCAAGTAACGGAGCCGCGAACGTAGCGACGCGTTTCATTGGACCACCACCTCCTGCACGCGCGCCGTCTTTCGCCACGGCCATTGCCGCGACGACAGCAACTCGCCCAGGTCTTCCCACAGTGAATAGAACACGGGGACCGCGAGCAGCGTCAGCAACAAACACAGTGACTGACCTCCCGCCACCAGCACGCCAATGGATCGGTTCGTCGCCGCGCCCGTCCCACGCGAAATCACCAGCGGCAGCATGCCCGCTACAAGCGCCATGGTGGTCATCAAAATGGGCCGCAGCCGGTCGCGATTGGCCTGCAAAATCGCCTCATACCTTCTCATTCCCGAAGCACGCAGTCCGTTGGTGTGGTCAATCTGCAGAATGGCGTTCTTCTTGACGATGCCGAACAGCAGCAGCAATCCCAGCCCGGAAAAGATGTTAACGGTCTGCCCCGCGATCAGCAGCGCCACAATGCCGAACGGCACGGCCAGCGGGAGCGTCAGGAGAATCGTGACCGGGTGAATGAACGATTCGAACTGCGCCGCCAGCACGATGTACATGAAGACGAAAGTCAGCGAAAACGCGAGGGCGAAGTAATACCCGGTGCGCCGCAGCTCTTTCGAAATGCCGGTAGCGCCGGAAGTGTAACCGGGCTCCATGCCCAGATCCTGCGTGAACTGCGCGAGTTTGCTCAGAATAGCCGCCTGCGACCCGCCCGCGAGCACGTTGCCGGTCACCGTCACCTGCCGCTGCCGTCCCAAACGATTGATGGACGATGGGCCCGTGCCCGGATGAACCTGCACCACCTCATCCAACCCAACGGAACCGACTTTCATTGAGGGGACGGTCATTTTCGCCAGGCCTTCCACGCT
>JBEKFB010000083.1:0-14156 GCA_050013535.1 Bryobacteraceae bacterium
TACAAGCGCATGCTCGACCGCGATCAGGAACCGAGCAAGGAAGTCCGGAATTATGTGAAAGAACGGTATGCGTCCGCGCTGCAGCTCATGAAGAACATCGAGCAGCGGAAGCACACCATCCTGCGGGTTTGCCAGTCCATTGTGCGGAGGCAGTTGGATTTCCTCGAGGGAGGCATAGACCTGCTGAAGCCGATGATGATCAAGGAAGTGGCTGAAGAGATTGGCGTTCATCCGTCGACGGTGAGCCGCGCGGTGGCCGGCAAGTATACGCACACGCCGCAGGGCGTTTTCGAGTTGCGCTATTTCTTCTCGGAAGCGGTGCAGGGCTCGGCCGGCAGCGGCACGCCTTTGCTGATTCTCAAGCGCAGGGTGAAGAAGATGATCGAGGAAGAAGACCACACGCGGCCGCTCACCGATGAGCAGATCACCGCTCGATTGCGGGGCGAAGGAATCGACGTCACGCGCAGGACCGTGGCCAAGTACCGCGAGGACATGCGCATTCCTTCAACCCATCAGCGCCGCGTACGCACCTGAAAATCTCCGTCCGGAGGTGAATCCATGAAACTTGTCTACACGGGCCGGGAGGCGGAATTTCCACCTCATCAGGCCAGGAAACTGGACGCCAAACTGGCGCGAATTTCCAAATTGATGGGCCGCGGAGAGAAGGAGGCGCGCGTGATGCTGACGCGGGAGCGCTTCCTGCACCAGGCTCAGATCAGCGTCAACGTGTGGGACCACAGCATAGTCGCGGTGGGCAGCGATGCCGATCTGTTTACGGCGGTGAGCGGCGCGGTGGACCATCTTGAAAAGCAATTGGCCAAGCTGCGCACCAAGTGGCGCGATACGAAACGCCACAAGGAAGCGCCACAGCGGACACCCGAGGCGAGCGCCCGGCGTGCCGAGGCTGTGCCGAACGGCGCCGGGCCGAAGGCTCCCACAAAAGCGGGGAAGACGAAAGCGGCGGCCGAATCGAAACCCAAGGCGAAGTTCTTTCGCGTGGGCCAATCCGAGAGCCCCGACCATCGCGTGAAGCCGATGACCGCGGAAGAAGCCATGATGGAAATATCCGCGGGTGAGGATTATCTGGTCTTCGAAGATGCGGGCTCCGGGAGGCGCAACGTACTGGTTCGCCGCAAAGACGGCCACTTCGACCTGATCGAGAGTTAAAGCAGGACACGCGGCGCAGCCGCGTTCTTCGGTGCCTGGCGACAGCGCGGGTACCCTACACTAAGCATTAGTGCCCCAGCGCAAGAGCGGTCCTGGCAACCAGGCGAAGCAGAAGACAGGCTCGGAATCCCCGGAACTCGTCATCCTCACTGGTTTCAGCGGCGCGGGCAAAGGTACGGCTCTTCGCGCTTTTGAGGATCTCGGCTACTATTCCGTGGACAATCTGCCGGTTGGCCTGATTCCCACGTTTGCCGAGTTGGTGCACTCTTCTCACGAGATCCGCCACGCGGCGCTCGTGGTGGATGTGCGCGAAGGGCAGGAATTCAGCAAGCTGCCCGGCCTCCTGAAGACGCTGCGGCGCAGAGTTCCGGTTCGGCTGATCTTCCTCGAGACCGACGACCGCACGCTGATGCGCCGTTACAGCGAGACCCGGCGGCCTCACCCGCTGGGGACCGGGTCTGTCGCCGAGAGCATTCAAAGTGAGCGAGTGCGCCTGCGGCCTATCCGCGAGGCGGCCGATCTGGTGATCGACACGTCCCGGCTGAATGTACACGAGCTGCGCGAGATCATCGGCGAGAAATTCTCCGGCAAACGGGACGAATCGAACCTGCGCGTTGAAGTGACCAGCTTCGGCTATCGTCACGGCCTGCCCATGGACAGCGACCTCGTCTTCGACGTCCGCTTCCTGCCGAACCCACATTACATTCCCGAATTCAAGAACAAGACCGGGCGGCATGCGGGCGTGGCGCGCTACATCCGGTCCTTCCCGCAGACCGCCGAATTCGTGAATCGCATTTCCGATCTTCTGGTCTATCTGATTCCCCACTACATTCAGGAGGGCAAAAGCTACCTGACCATCTCATTCGGATGCACCGGTGGACATCACCGGTCGGTAATGATGGCGAGTGAGATTTCGCGGCGTTTGACAAAAGCCGGCTACAAGGTGAAGGAGACACATCGTGATATCCGCAAGGCGTAAGGCCACTCTGAGGCATCAACCGTAGCGATTCGTGGAGCCTTCTTGAATGGCGAGACCGATCCTGCTTGGGTCCATTGTTCTCGTGATCGCATGCGGGCATGCGTTCGGCGATGACGACCCCGCTGCCGCCCCGATTAATACCGATCGGCCTGCAGTGACCGATTCCAGCGTCGTTGTCCCGTCGGGGAGTCTTCAGTTCGAAAACGGATTCGCGGATACCGTGAGCCAGGGCCAACAGACGTTCGACGGCCCGGAGACATTGATGCGCTTCGGGGCGGCTTCGAAGACTGAGCTGCGGCTGACGGCTCCTGACTACTTCGGCCAACCGGGAACAAGTTCCGGGTTTGGCGACCTTGGCGTAGGGTTGAAGCAGCAATTGGGCTCCACACCGGGCGGCTTCGATGTCTCCATTGTCTTGTCGCTCAGCACACCGACGGGCGCAAGAGGCATTTCCAGTCACGGCTACGATCCGTTCGTACAACTGCCCTGGTCGCGGGCGGTGTCGTCGAACTGGACGGCCGCGGGGATGCTCTCGGTGTATTGGCCGACCGAACAGGGTCGCCGGAACGAGACCGGCGAGACTACTTTCCTGCTGGACCGGCAGTTGAGAAAAACATGGGATGCGTTTGTCGAATACGCGGGCGATTTTCCGGAGCAGGGAGGGCCCAGGCACCTTATACATTTCGGCACGGCCTGGAAGCCAACGGCCCATCAGCAGCTCGATCTGCATGCCGGGTGGGGATTGTCCGCGGCGGCGGTGGATCACTTCATCGGCGTCGGCTATTCGTTTCGCCTGCAAGTGGCCCGGCGTTAACTGCTCCAATATAATAAGCAAGTCTTCCATGCTCCAGCCAGCCATCACACTACTGCTTTGCACGCTGTTTTCGATTGGCCTCGCCTTCGCCGCCCCTGATCAATCCACCGCCGAGCGCGCGGCAGATCTCGCCGAGCACGGAAGTTGCGCCGAAGCCATGCCCCTGATCCATGACGCGCTGGAGCATGCCGATCAACTGACCGATCGCGATCTGAAGCGCCGCATGGGAGCGGCGGGCGTGCGTTGCGCGATGATGCTTAACCACCAGGGCGCGGCAACGACGTTGCTCGCCTGGCTGGAAGAAGAGTTCCCGCACGATCCTGAAATCCTGTTCATGGCCGCGCACGTGTACTCCGATCTTTCCACCCGAAGCTCGCAGGAATTGATGGACGCAGCTCCCGATTCTCCACTCGTGATCGAGATCAACGCCGAGAATTTCGAGAAGCACGGCGACTGGATCAAGGCCATCGCCGAGTACCGGGTTCTGCTGAAGCGTGAACCAACCATGCCGGGCATCCACTATCGCATCGGACAGATCATCCTCAACTTGCCCGCCACGGCCACGTCCAATGAGGATGCACGCAAAGAGTTCGAGCAGGAATTGAAGGTGTATCCGCAGAACGCCGCAGCTGAGTATTTTCTGGGGGAGCTAGCACGCAAGAGCAGTCACCTGCCGCAGGCCATCGAGCACTTCACGAACGCGACGAAGCTCAATGCTGGTCTGGCGGAGCCGTATTTCGGACTGGGCCGCTGTTTGCTTGATTCCGGCCGCGCGGCTGATGCGATAGCTCCTCTCGAAACCGCGGAGAAGCTGTCGCCCGCAAATCCGACCGTCCACTTCACGCTCGCCCACGCGTACCAGCAGGTGGGGCGCAAAGATGACGCCGCTCGCGAATTCGCTCTGCAGAAAAGCACTTCGGAGAAGATCCAACAGAACACCGAGACTGTGAAACGCAACGTTTCGGGCGTGCCCACTCCGGACAGCGGCGGCAAGTGAGACCGGCTGTCATCATTGCCGTCTTCGCCTGCCTCATCGCCGCCGGGGCCATCGCCCTCGAACCGCCGCAGCCGCACTTCATCGACATTACCGCCCGTTCGAAGTTTTCCTACATCACCAACAACGATCTGTCATCCCGCAAATACTTCGTGCAGCCCATGGCCGGCGGCGTGGGGATTTTCGATTACGATAACGACGGCAAGATGGACATCTTTTTCACCAACGGCTCGAAGCTGCCCGGGATGAAGAAGACCAGCCCAGCATTCTACAACTGCTTGTTGCGCAATAAGGGCGACGGCACGTTCGAAGATGTCACGCGAAAAGCCGGGCTTCTCGGTGCGAACCTCGATTACAATCTGGGCGTCGCCGTGGGCGACTATGACAACGACGGCCACGAGGACATCTTTATTTGCGGCGCGGGACGGAACACCCTCTACCACAACAACGGCGACGGCACTTTCACCGACGTCACCGAACAATCCGGGATCGGCAGCAAGCCGCCCGGTACGCTCAGCGTGGGCGCGGCGTGGTTCGACTATGACAACGACGGTCTGCTGGATCTGGTGGTTGCCAACTACACAACCTGGACTCCGCAGACCGACCGGCGCTGCAATGTCGGCAACGTCGAGTATTATTGCAGCCCGACGTTTTATCCGCGCGCAGTTCACAGGCTGTATCACAATCTGGGGCACGGCCGTTTCGAGGACGTGACGGAGAAATCCGGCTTCGCCGCCGCGCCCGGTAAAGGCATGGGCATCTCCATCGCGGACTTCAATGGCGACGGTTATCAGGACGTCTTCATCGCCAACGACACCGAGCCGAATTCGCTGTTCATCAACAAGGCCAACGGTACGTTCGAGGAACAGGGCCTGCAACTCGGCGTCGCTTATAACGACGACGCCAAAGCGGTTTCGTCCATGGGCAGCGATGCAAAAGACTACGATAACGACGGGCGTGTGGACATCTTCACGAACAATTTGATGGGTCAGGTGTGGCAGCTTTTCCACAATGGCGGCGACTTCTTCCGCTATGTGCCCGACCAGGTCCACCTGCAGCAGCTAAGCCAGCCGCTCTCAGGCTGGAGCACCGCATTCATCGACTACGACAACGACGGCTGGAAAGATCTTTACTCGGCTAACGGCGATGTCGACAACATCAAGCCGAACGCGCGCCAGCACGATACGATGTTCCGGAACATTGAAGGGAAGCAGTTCGTGGATGTTTCCGATCAGATGGGCCGCGCATTCCTGCACACGGGTTTTCAGCGCGGTTCGGCCGTAGGCGATCTCAACAATGACGGGCTCGAGGACCTGGTGGTGACGTCGCTCATGGAGCGCCCGCGCATTCTGCTCAATTCGGGAGGCACCGGCAATCACTGGCTCACGCTGGAGCTGGTGGGCCGTTACAGCAACCGCGACGCGATCGGAGCGAAGGTGAAGCTGACTACTGCGTCCGGGCGCATGTTGTACAACCACGTCTCCGTGAGCGTGGGTTTCATGTCCTCCAGCGACAAGCGCGTCCATTTCGGGCTGGGCGCGGAGATACAGATTCGGTCCGTCGAGATTCAGTGGCCACGCGGCGCGGTGCAGACGCTGTCGAACATAAACGCCGATCAGTTTCTGAGAGTGGAGGAGCCCTTGCGGCAAGCTCCCGCGCCCCGTTGATATACTTGGCTGAGAGCACGCTTCGGGTGGTGAGGGTAGTGCATGGCGGACGGGCGAACTTCAGCAGCGTCGCACGTCGCGGGCCGGGACGTGGGTGGCCCGGGACGAGATCAGCAGGCCGCTGTCCGTGAGGAGCTCGCGCGCGTACTCGCCAGCCAGGAATTCCGCACCAGCAAACGCTCCCAGGAGTTTCTCCGCTACGTTGTCGAGAACACCCTCGCGGGCCGCACCGACACGCTCAAAGAACGCACCATCGGAATCGACGTCTTCGCCCGGCCTGCTTCTTACGATCCCGCCGACGACGCCACAGTTCGCGTAAAGGCCGGCGAGGTTCGCAAGCGGCTGGATCGCTACTACGGCAGCGAGGGCCGCGTCGATCCATTGCATATCGAACTGCCCGCGGGAACATACATACCCGAGTTCCGGCCGGCGACTCCTCCGGACGAGAACGAGAATGGGCTCGCAGCTGCGCAGCCCGCCAGAAACTTATCCTGGGCGCTGATTGCGACTCTCGGGGTGGTGATCGCGGTTGCCATTGCACTGTTCTTCCTGCTCAAGACGCGCCATCAGGAAACGGTGCTCGATCAATTCTGGGCGCCCATGTTGCAGGGATCGCAGCCGGTTTTGCTCTCAGCCGCGTACGTTCCGGTATACGCTCTGGATCGCAAACCCGGTGAAACCGGGCCGCCCAGCCTCAACGAATTCACGCTGCTCACCGACCAGTTCGTGGGCGGCGGCGATCTAATGGCTGTCTCGCGTGTGGGCTCTCTGCTCAGCCGCATGAACCAGCGATGGCAGGTTAAGATTGGCAGCGACGTTTCCTTCGCCGACCTCCGCACGTCTCCCACGGTTCTGGTCGGATACTCCTACACGCGCTGGAAAGAAATCAGCCGCGAGCTTCGCTATTTCATCGACGCCGACACTCGCCCGCTGACCGTTACCGACAATGGCAAGCCGACGCAATGGACGCTGCCCCATGTCGGTCTGGATCGCCGCACCGATGAAGATTACGCCATTGTTTCGCGGGTGTTCGATCCGGAGACGCGCACCATGCTCCTCGAAATCGCGGGAGCCACGCAGTACGGAACCAACGCCGCCGCGGAACTGGTGAGCCGTCCCGAACTCATGTCCGAAGCCTTGCGCACCGCCCCTTCCGGCTGGCAGCGCAAGAACCTCCAGTTCGTCCTGCATGTGCGTGTGATCTCCGGCACGCCCGCCTCACCCAACGTTGTTGCGACGTATTTCTGGTAGAAGCATGCGCCTCGGGCACGCGTTCATTCTTCCTCTGGCTGTTCTCTGCCATGCCGCTCAGTTCGGGGTTATCCCTTCGGATGCCGCTCACATTTCGGCCAGCGAAACACACCAATTTCTGCAAATGATCTGCCCCGGTCACGAGACGGCGGCGGGGTGCTCGGTGTGTCCGGATGAAATGCCGCCTTCCGCGCAAACCTGGGAGATGCATACCGTCACCTTCGGACATTTTCTGGCGCCGAAAAGCGAGGATGCCCTGGTCAGCGGATTCGGCTGTGAACCGCACGTGAACCTCATGAGCGGCTCGTATCTTTTCACGAAGCAGGGTGCGTCGTGGAGGAAAGTCTGGTACAGCTCCGGTGAGGACGGCGATGACTGTAAGAAGCTCCCTGGCTCCGCTGGCCGCGATCTTCTGGTGTGCGAGGGATCGGACATGCATCAGGGTGTGGCGGATTGGTTTCTGTACACCATGGATCCTGGCCAAGACCCGGCCAAACAGGAAAACGGCCCACTCCAGGTGTTCTTCGACGTGAACGACACTCTCGGAAGTTGTCAGGCGCTGCCCGGCGGCGCGATGACCAGCGGCAGAATCGAATCGGTGTCTTTTGTCCCTGTGGCAGGGCGGCATGCGATTCGAATTGTCATCGTCGCACGGCTTGGCAAGGCCGTGGTGCCGGAAGACGCAATGGCGAGCTGCCAGCCCGGCAGCAAGAACCGACTCGCTATCGCGACCGTGCCGCGGCGTTACAGATTCGTTTTCGATGGCAGGAAGATCTCACCCGCCCCTGGAAATCCACCAACCGATTACAATGTCGCGGTCGCGCCCGCGACCTCCTGGCACAAGACAAACTGAGGCGTTGCCGAGCCGTCGAGTGGAGTTACCGAGGCTACCAGCTCCTGGGGTGGTTCGCCTGGATGGGCTTCAAAGGTGCGCCCGTGTATTCGTTGAATTGCTTGGGCTGTGGCGAACCGTGAAGAAGCTGCCGAATGGCAAAGGGCATTGGCTGACCCGGAGGGCCCATGGCCTTCCACCACATGGGAAGCGTTTTGAAAGCGAATACCATATCGCAGTCGGTGGCCACGCTCCCGGTCTCCGGATCCTGCGGCTCGGTTCCGGGGCGGGATTGGAACCACTTCATCCAATCTGCGGAACCCGGCGCCGGCGAACAGATATACGAATCGCCCGGCTTCCCACCCGGGCAAGTCCTGTACGGCGGATCCTGATTCGCATTGGGAAATGAGGGCAACAGAAATGAGACCATCTTGTGCTGCGCCGGTTGCCATTGCGCGGGTGCATGGCAGCTCATGCAAGAAGAATCCGGCTCGTTGTCCATCACTTTCCTGCCAACCTGAATGTTGTTCCTTGCCCCATCATTCGGGCCCGACAGCCGGCCGCCCCACCCCAGCGTCTGCCTCGAATATTTCGGAGCGTCCGGGTTAATCCAGGTTTCCGTCAGCGGCGGCGGGTGTTTCAGAGCCGAGTTGACTTCAGGATCGTTACCCCACATCGCACCCAGCGGCACCATCTTCTCCCACGCGTCGCTGCCGCTCGCCTTTGGGTCATAGACCAGGGTCGAGAAGACCCAGCCGGTTTTCGGCGCTGAGACGGTGTCCTTCACGATGATGTCGAACTGCATCACGTATCCGTAGACCACCGCAGCCGGGCCGGGTCTTCGTTCCGGGATGGCCAGATACAGCGGCCATTGCGCCGCGCCCCTTGTCACAGGCCACCAATCGCGCTGAGCCTGAGGATCGTCCGCTACAAATACTGCCGCCTTTACGATGACGGAACCCTCCGCGAACTTGAAGTTTTCGGTGTCGACGGCAGGGTTGAGCCCATCACGCCCCCACACTTTGTATAGCGTGTAAGCGGCCCGTTCGTCATAGTAGGTAAGCACGTGGCTGTCGAAGGCCGTTTTCAGTCCCGTTCCCGGAAAGACGTCCGGCCCGAACGTGCTGGCCGCATAGGTTCCATGAATGCTCTCGCGGATGGACCCCAGCCACGGCTCGGTGTAATAATGCGCCGCCGCGGCATCCCATCCCGGATCGAGAAGCAGCTTGCGCGCGCTCGGTGCGACATATTGCTTCAGTGCCGCCACATAGGCTGCGGCATTCTGCCTGTCGATCGGTTTGCCGCCAATTGCCTGCGACCACGGCGGATTCTTCAGTGGGGGCAACGGATGGTCCGGCCAGTCATGACTTAGCATGAACAATGGCCCGTGGTACTGCGCAGGCGTCGGTACCAGACCGTCGTTTGTGATAAACGGATCCTTCGGGACAGTGACTTGCTCTACTGCGACTTGCTGCACTGCGAGCTGTTGCGCCCACACCAATCCCGCGAACGCGCCCAACCCGAACAGCCAGGCTAAGGTCCGTCGATTTGGCGCGCCCAATCGTGTTCTCCCCGCCACACACCCATGATATGATCGAGTCGGCTCCATAGTGGAATGCCTGCGGCGTAACATGCCGCGGCAGTGAGTGTTCTGCGTTCAGCATCCCGTACCCGGGTTGCTGGAGGTGAAAGATGAGTCAGCCCGCCTCGCGCGGCCCGGCCGCAAACCTCCCTCCGGTCCTTCCACATTTCGTCTCGAACCGTGGGCAACGCTCGTATCGTTTTCCTTCTCACCCGCGCACGGCAACATCCGGCGCGGCCCGTCATCTGGTCTTATATTTCAAAAGGAGGCTGCCATGTTAGCAGCGATAGCCGAAAAGAACGCATATGAAATCGCACTCGAAAACTTCGAGATCGCGGCGGACGCTCTGGGGATGGAACTCAGCGCCCGCGAAATGATCAAGTATCCGGAGCGCGCCCTCACGGTGACCATTCCGGTCCGGATGGAGAACGGCACTGTTCGGCGTTTTGAGGGATACCGGGTGCAGCACAGCACCGTCCGGGGTCCCGGAAAAGGCGGCATCCGCTACCACCCCAACGTCACTCTCGACGAAGTGAAGGCGCTGGCCACATGGATGACCTGGAAGTGCGCCGTGGTGAACATCCCCTTCGGCGGCGCCAAGGGCGGCGTCACCTGTAACCCGAAGGAAATGACTCAGCTCGAACTGGAGCGGCTCACCCGCCGCTATACCAGCGCGATTCTACCGCTGATTGGCCCCGAGCAGGACATCCCCGCGCCCGACGTTTATACCAACCCGCAGACCATGGCGTGGATCATGGACACCTACAGCATGACCCGCGGATACACCATCCCCGGCGTGGTCACCGGAAAGCCGCTGAGTCTGGGCGGGTCTCTGGGGCGCAACGAAGCTACCGGCCGCGGCGTGTTCTACACCGTCCTCTCGGCCTGTGAGCACTTGGGTCTTCACCCCAAGCAGATGAGTGTAGTGGTACAGGGATTTGGGAACGCGGGCTCCATCACTGCGCAACTTTTGCACGGGTGGGGCGTGCGCGTAATCGCGGTCAGCGATTCCACCGGCTGCATCTACAACCGGCGCGGGCTCGACGTTCCAATGCTCATTCACTACAAGGAGGCCACCGGCCACGTTTCCGGATTCCCCGACGCCGAGTCGCTGACGCCCGCTGAATTGCTGGCGCTCAACTGCGACATTCTGGTTCCCGCCGCGCTCGAGAGCACCGTTCACGAGGAGAACGCCGGACGAGTGAAGGCGCGCATCGTTGCCGAGGCCGCCAATGGCCCGCTGACTCCCGCCGCCGACGCCATTCTCGAGGATAAGGGCGTGTTCATCATCCCCGATATACTCTGCAACGCGGGCGGCGTGACGGTTTCCTATTTCGAATGGGTGCAGGACGAACAGCATCTGTTCTGGGACGCGCAGGACGTCTACAACCGGCTTGAGAAGGTGATGAAGACCGCTTTCCACGACGTGCTGAAGATTCGTCTCGATCGGCACGTGGCCATGCGCACCGCGGCCAACATGCTGGGCATCGGCCGCGTCGCGGAAGCCACGCAGATCCGCGGCCTTTATCCGTGACGAATAAGGGGGACACTCCTGGTCGGGAGGGGTGTCCCTCGCGCTTTACGGCTTACGGAAGGTGAGGCAGTACATCTTCCCGTCGATAATCAGCCGCGATTGAATTTCGCGCATTTCATTGGGCACGAGTTCGATGGGGCAAAAGGCCGCGCTCTCACCGCCCTTGTAATAGGCGTGGGTCAGAGGATTCTTCCGGTAAAGGCCGGTGACTACCTTCTCCGTTTCATCGATGATGGCGATGCGGGTGCCCGGGCGGGCAACGCGGATCAGCTCCATGATCGCGCGGGCTTTGTCATTGAAGAAATTGATGCCGCCCACGTGATACACGCAGTCGAAGACCTCATCGCGAAAAGGAAGCCGCTCCGCTTCACCCTGGAAAAGTTCGGCATCGCGGCGCCACGACTTCAGGTTGCGCAAACATCGCCGCAGCATGCCCCAGGAAAGGTCCAGCCCGAAGAACTCGATCTCTGTCGGGAGGAGTCGCAGATTGGCGCCGGTCCCCACTGAAACTTCAAGCACTCGCGCACCAGGGGAAATCTCCAGATCGCGTATGTATTCGAGGCGGAAGTCGGGCTTGCGCAGGACCCACCGATAGAGCCGCTCGGCGGCGTCGTAGCCGGGCGCCAGGCGATCATACATGGTCTGGTATTTGCGATTCAGACCCTCCACTTCCCGCAAAAACACGGGGATGCCTTCACGGATCGGGAACCCGGCGCCGGATTCCGGATTCACCAGCGCATCGTCAGCCAATTCCAAGCCTGCGTGCGTGTCCGGATCGCACAGAAGAGAGACACTCTGGGGGTTCATTCTGCTTCTTTATATAACGCGATTCTGCGGTGACATGTTCCCTCGGCTGCTTGCGCGCACCTGCCATCCTGAAAGGGAATGCCCGAACATCCTCAAGCTTTGATTGAATTCCGCAATGTATCGATCATGCGCGGCGACCGGCTCGCGCTGCAGGACGTCTCGTTGCGCATCGAGCCCGCCGAGCATGTCGCCATTCTCGGCCCCAACGGCTGCGGCAAGTCCACCTTCATCAAGGCTATTACCCGCGAATGCTATCCGCTAACACGGCCCGGCGCGTCCCTGCGCATTCTCGGCCACGAGCGCTGGAACATTTTCGAACTGCGCAATCTGCTGGGAATCGTCACCAACGATCTGGTAGCAACGTGCGTGCGCGAAGCCACCGCCATGGAGATCGTTCTCTCCGGGTTCTTCAGCAGCGTGCGGGTGATGCCTTATCACCGCGTCGACGCGCCGATGGTGGAGGCATCGATGCAGGCACTGCAGACCATGGAAGTGGATCACCTGGCCGAGCGATCCATGACCGAAATGTCCTCCGGTGAGGTGCACCGCGTGGTGACCGCCCGCGCACTGGTTCACCGCCCGCGAGCGCTTCTGCTCGACGAACCCTGCACGTCGCTCGACCTGCGCGCTCAGCGCGAAGTCCGGCGGATTTTCCGTAGTCTCGCACAATCCGGGCTAGGGCTGATCGTGGTCACGCACGATCTGGCCGATATCATCCCCGAAATCCGCCGCGTGATCCTGCTCCGCGATGGGCGCGTCGACGCCGATGGAGGCAAGGACGAGATCCTCACCGCGGACCGGCTCGGCTCACTTTTCGGTATTCCCGTCGAGCTGTTGCGGCGCGACGGCCATTACCACCTGGTGTGAGGCTTCTCACGGCTGTGCGTAGTAACCGGCTCGAGTGCGCGCAGTCAGCCCCGGCTTATCGATCTTGACGTCGAGAGCGTGATACTCGTTCGGGCCGTCGCCCGGCAGGCCATCGAATGAGATCATGTAAAACGCGCTCGCGTCCTTTACGCATTTTGCAATCTCGCCAGCGATGTCGTTGCTGGAATTCAGGACCAGTCCCCCGCTTTGCGTCGCAATCACCTGCAGCGCGAGGTTTGCGACTTCCGCTTGTCCCGGCTTCTTTACTCCCTTCAGGTAGGCCTTGTATACGGTGGTCTGAAATCCGACGGCGTCCGACGTCCCCAGCGGATCAACCGCGTAAAGAGTGATCCCTGCCTGCCGAAGTTCGTCCGAAACAGCAACGATGGTGCCGAAAACCTGCTGCCTGTTCTTCTCGGTGTATTGGATGTTCGGATTAGCCAGGAGCGGCCAGCCGGGACTGACCCAGACAACCAGCTTTCTTCCGGGCTTGGGCGCTTCCGTTTCCGCCAGTTGCGCGATTGCCTGCAACGCCAGGCTGACCCGGTCGGCCGCGCCGTAGACTCCCTGGGATCTGCGAATTGTCCGCAGCGCCGTTTGCCGCTGCACGAGTTCGGCGGCCATTGCGTTCCCGTCCTTTGAGGCGTTGTCGCCAATCGCTAAGCCCGAATCGGTGAGGAAGTCAATAGACACGGGCACGGCCAGCGCGCCGCCATCCTGACGGAAGAACTTCTCAAGTTGATCGCGCTCGGTTGCCACGCTGGAAAACGAAGCATTGGCTTCGTCAACCAGCAGGATCACGCTCGCCGGCGGATCGGTGGCCGGTCCTGTCACCGCCTGAAACGCCAGGATCTTCTGCGGGCCTTTGTTGTCGAGGAGGGTGAAGTCCTGCTGATTGAGACCGGCGACGGGGTCTCCGTGCTTGTCGGTCACCACCACGTCGAGCGTGATGCGCCGGTTCGCGGGAGCGGGCTGCTGAGCAAAGGCGGGAATAAAGGAAGCGCAAACGAGACAGATGAAAAGACCACGGTCGAGGATCATGCGTACCACCTCGATCAAGTTTGGCACGCCCGCCCGCCGAGGGCCAGCCCGCTAGCGACCTTCATGAGAGGGATGTACCGCGTCGCGTTCAACATCGCGAATGATCACTGGCGTCAGTCGAGCTAAGTCGCGAGGAAGGCGCATCGACAGTAGCAGCAGGTCGACAGGCGGATCGCCAATCAGAATAGCGGTTCCTGCTATTGGACTGTCGTTCTTTTTCAGCCACGAAAAATGTGTTCCCAAGCCTTCTGTGTAAGGCGGAGTGACGTATTCAACGACTGCTTTGCTTCTGTACTTCAAAGTATCTTTCGGATAGGGGCCGGAGGGAAGCGGGGCGTCAATTCCGTCCCAAGCTCGCCTCGCGAATGCTCTATACGCTGGAAACATTCTTGCCATTATTTCTGCAATCTCAAGTCTTCCAATCGCGTCGCTGGTTGTGTGGGAGATCTCAATCGCCGGTCCCTCAAAGCCCTCCTGCCCGGTAAGGCCGCGTTTGATTGGTTTGGGGCTCACAAACAGCGCGGGGCCACTGGACCCGGAAACTCCCTCGCAAAACCAACCGCGCGGGGCGAGGATGCCGATTCCATCCGCGGATGCATAGTAAGCGAGCTTCTGGGCATC
>JBEKFB010000084.1:0-14058 GCA_050013535.1 Bryobacteraceae bacterium
ATGTGGCCTTGCGCGGTTTCGACGTTTCATGGGTCGGCGAGGCTGGCCTGTCCGATTTATCTCGTATCGATCTGTTGATCACTCCTTACGGTTCCGCGTTTCCGATAGCTGCATGGGAACAGATCCTCGGGTATCTTCACCGCGGCGGAAACTGGGTGAACCTGGGCGGTGTGCCCTTTTCGGTTCCGGTTGTGCGTGAGAGCGGGGCATGGCGGCAGGAGATTCGGCAGACGGAGTATCACAAGACGCTGGGCATCACGTCGGCATTTGCGGTGACCGGGGCGCGGGTCGGATCATGGCGGGAAGGAACAGTCGCCCCTGATTCCTTTCTCGCCGAGACGGTATATGAGCTGTATATTCGGCTGACCAGCACGCATGAGTTTGCCGACGAGATCGGCTCCGCGGGCATGCGCGAGACGTCTATACGTGCGCTGACGTATGGACTCGATGCACGGGGAGTGCGCATTGCCGCACCATTCGTTCAAATAGACCGGTTGGAGGGACCCTTCGCCGGCGGGCGCTGGGTGCTGGCCAATCTCCGCGGCTCACTCACATCGGACGCGATTCGCGTTCTCGTGACCGCAGCCAGCGAAGGCGCGTCGGAATTCGAGATTCGGCCGAGCTTTGCGTGCTACTACGGCGATGAACGCCCGTTCTTCACGGTCTTGTTGAAGGGCCGCCGCAGCGAGAAACAATGCGAGATCGAAGTGCGCAACGAGGCCGGTACGGTAATCGCGAAGGTGTCCACCGATTCCGCCGAAGCGCAAATGCCCGCAAACTCGCCCCCGCTTGCTCCGGGCTTCTATCGCGTCGAAGCGCGGATGGGAACGCTCCAGGCGGCGACCGGCTTTCTGGTCGTTTCGGCACCGGGCATTCCCGGTGGGATACCGTTCACCTGCAATCGCGATTACCTTCTGCGCGATGGCGTGCCGTTCGTAGTCACGGGCACCACGTACATGGCGGCCGACGCCCAGCGAGAATTCCTGCTGGAGCCGAATCCCGCGGTGTGGGATCGCGATTTCGCGGAGATGAAAAGGAGCGGCGTCAACATGGTCCGCACCGGCATCTGGACCGGCTGGAAGCAGATCATGCCCGAAATCGGCCGCGTCGAGGAGGGTTGCCTGCGCGCTCTGGACGCGTTCCTTGCCGTCGCCAGGCGGCACGATATCGCGGTCATCTTCAACCTGTTCGCGTTCTTTCCGGAGATGTGGGGCGGGCGCAATCCATATCTCGATCCGCGTTCCGTGCAAGCGCAGAAAGAGTTCGTCTTCCAACTCGCCGATCGATGCCGCGGAGTGAACGATCTAACCTGGGATCTGATCAACGAGCCAGCGTTCTGCTCACCGGCACACCCGTTCAATTGCCGTCCCAACTACGATGAATACGAGCGCGCAGCATGGCGATCGTGGCTGAAATCCCGGTATCCGGACGAAACCAAGCTGCGCGAGATGTGGGGGTTGACTCCGCTCGATTCCATCGATCTTCCCGCGCTGGAAGATTTCTTCGACCAGAACATCTTCGATAAGACTCACCCGCTTCCGGTCCTCGAATACCATCTGTTCGCTCAGGACATGTTCAATCAGTGGGTGCGCGAGATCTCTTCCGCTATTCGTGCCAACGGCAACAGGCATCAGCTCATCACCGTTGGTCAGGATGAAGGCGGATTGTCGAACCAGCCGAGCCCGCTGTTTCACGACCAGGTGGTGGATTTCACCTGCGTCCACAACTGGTGGCTGAATGACGACTTGCTTTGGGACAGCCTGCTCACCAAGTCGCCGATGAAGCCGAATTTGGTGGAAGAGTCGGGCATCATGTTCTACGAGACCATGCGCCGTACGCCGGGTCGAACTGAGGAGCAGGCGCGAGACCTTCTTGAACGCAAAATGGCGTTCGCCATGGGCGCTAACGGAGCCGGTTTCATTCAATGGCTGTGGAACACCAACGCATACATTCCCGACGATAACGAGGCCAGCATCGGCTTCTTTCGCGCCGATGGCACCGCCAAACCCGAGCTTCAGCCGTTTCGTGCGATGGCCTCGTTCTGGCGCGAACACGGCAGCCTGCTGATGGACAAGCAGCTTGAAGACGTGGTGATGGTGGTGCCGCAGTCGCACCTGTTCTCTGTTCGCGATTTCGCATCGTTGGCCACGAAACGCGCGGTTCGCGTGATGCATTACGAATGTCTGACACCGATGCGCGTCGCTGGCGAATATGCCCTGGAGCGCGAGTTCATTCCGGGTCAGTTGATTGTTCTGCCGAGCCCCCAGATATTCACAAACGTGGCATGGAATGTGCTGATGTCCGCCGTTCGCAACGGCTCGACCTTGCTGGTCACCGGAATGATCGATCGCGACGAGCACTGGATTCCTGTCGATCGATCCCGCGAATTGGGACTCCGTGCGGCGATCGCGCCGATTGCTCAGGAAGAGGCTCTGCGTATCGAAGGTGTGGATATGCAGGCCGGTTTCCACGACGACACCTTCCAGCGCATTGAGAAAGAAATCGTGGACGAGGAGGAAGGCGTGGGTGTGCATGCCGTTTCGCTGGGGAAGGGGAAAGTGCTTTGGTGTCCTCTGCCGCTGGAAACTTCTTCAGACACCGCTCCCGTCGCCGCGCTGTACCGCTACGCCCTGAAGCAGGCTGGGGTGCGAGCCGTGTATTTGGTTGACCACGCGGACCCATCGGTCCTCATACGGCCCAGCGTGTTCGCCCGTTCCGTTCTCTACACGCTGATCAACGAATCCGGCCAGCACAAGCAGGTTGATTTAGCGCACCTCGAGAATCGAGCACGGATCAGCGTGCCGCTTCCGCCGCAGCGCGCCGCCCATGTGATTGTGGATCGCAGTTCGGGCCAGATCGCCGGAAAACTGCTTCCGGCCGGGCTATGACGGCAGCAACTGCGCCAGCGGCGCAAAACATGCCATGACGAATTCCCTTGCGGTGCGGACGGCGTCTTCGTCGCTGCCGGTGACCGGTACCGCCACGCGAACCAGCGCGGTGTCCGTCCGGTTGTATCGCAAAGCATCCACGACCACATAAAACTTCGCGGCGTACTCGCTGGCTACCACGCGGCCGTGCGATTGATACCAGTACATAACTACGTCTTTCTCGGGGCCTCTCGACACGATGTATTGATTCACGCGAATCGGCTCGGCACGGCCAGGGATGGGTACGTCTACAATCGCCGCTACAGAGGGAACCCAACCGCCACCGGGCAAACAGTTCTTTGGCGAATGCGGCGTCTGGCCAGTGCGCTGTGTCCGGAAAAACGCAACATAGAAATTGATTTCCTGGGCCCCGGAGGGCGAGATGTAATCGCGTGACAGGTAATCGTCGGCCTTAAGGACACTTAAAGTGATCTGATCCAGAACCACTTCCCGAACCGTGCGCCACCCGCCAACCTGCCTGGGAAACTCGGCCAGAGGGTGCACCAGCAGCATGGTTTCTCCGTGTGACAGCGTGTAGAAGAGCACGGCATGTATGAGGAGGACCAGAGTAACCACGCGAACCGGAGTCGATTTCAGGAATTCAGGCATGGGCTGTTCCTGGCGGCGTGGCTTTGTGAAAGATTCGATAAATCCTGTTAATCAGCGCGTGACACACAACCATCAAGGCCAGAGCGAACAGGAAAACCACGGCGCCCTCCACGCCATGGTAAAAACCTTCCGCCATTTTCGGATTATTCGCGCTGATAATTCCCGTAATCGCCACTCGCGTCGCATTAGCCAGAATAGCGATGGGCACCGTCGCCACCAGCAAAGCGGCTCGCATCCATGGCTTCAGATCGAAGAACCAGGCATACACGAGCGAAAGAAACGAGAGCGACATCAGCGAACGGATGCCGCTGCAGGCTTCCACTACCGATAATTGCTGCCCATTGGCCAACTCAAGAATGTTCCCCGTTTGCAGTACCGGAATTCCGATGGCGTTCAGCACGCCCGCGGCTACTGACGATGCGAAGAGCTGAAGCGGCAGCGTGATCTGCGCATAGATGACAGCCGGAATGGGGATCATGAACAGCAGCAGGAACAGCGGGAAAGACAGCGCCCGCAAAACAGGGAAACCGCAAACCACTACGATGATACCCACGAGCGAAATAACGAAGGCGGTTCGCGCGAGAAACAGCTCGGCTCCAATCGCTCCCAGCAGCATTTGAACCGTCCCCCAGGCCATCAGCAGCAGTCCCCAATAATTCGGCCTGACGGGTATGGCCATGAGCTTGGCGCGGTCACGCCAGACGATCCACGCCACTACCAAGGGGACGAAAAAGCCGTGGCCAAGATCTTCGTCCGTCGCCCATTGCCAAACAAGCCGGTTCAGAACGGGCGCATAGCAAACGATGAGCAGCGCGCCGAACCAAACGATGCCGACCCACGGCAATCTCCGCAACTGCCCAGCCTGATCCTCACGCGCGGAAAGCTTGGCGCTGGTGGGCATGCGGCGGCTTCGTTCATCATATCAGCGGGGCTGGATTGCACTCTCGATCTTTGCCTGCCTGCTCTCGGAAGCCCGCTGCAACAGCCATTCGAGAGTGGGCAGCGGGGTGCAGACTAAGAAGATTTCGTAGGCAAACAGCGATTTCCAAATCCAGATGAGCGCCCTGTTTACGGCGATTGCCATTCTTCCAACGAGTCCTTTGCCGAGCACCAGGGGAAACGGAGCCGGAATGCCGCGGGCCTCCCTGATGCGATAACCGGACTGTTCCAGCAGGATTCGGAGTGTTCGAAATGTGAACAGGCGCGTATGGGTAAGATCCAGAATTCCTCTCGGGCTGTAGTTGAAGCCTCCGAACAACAACGCGAACCGCGTGATAAAGAAGCCGATATTGCCTGCGCTGACGATGACGCGAACACCGCCATCCCTCGCGTACGCTTCGCGCAACGAATCCAGAAATCTCTCAGGCGCAGGCAAGTGGTCCAGGACGTCGAGCAGCAGGATGTAATCGAAGGTTCCCGAACCCGCGAGAGCGTCAGCCTCCGTGACCGAACAGCCTTTCGCCGTAAGCTCATGACTGATCGACGCGCTGGCTGCGCCAATCAAGGCCACGCTCGATCCCGCTGGTATGAGGGCCAGCGTCATAGCGTACGCACTCGCGAACCCGAGTTTCGACGGATCGCCCGGATCGCTCTCACCTCTCCCGGAGACATCGAACTTGCGTTCGTAGAGAATTCCGAAGTCCTGCGCGCGCGCAAGCAACGTCACGCGTATTACATCCCACGCGTAGCGGAGCCCGTTCACATGGCAAATCTCATCGCCGTAGTGGGTCGGAATGGGCAGCTCTTTAATCAGGAGCCCGGCGCGAAGGAACTGGATGATGATTTCGGTATCGAAGTGAAAGTCGTTCGTGTTGCGGCCAAAAGGGACGCGCTTCAAGGCGTCCACCGAATACAGGCGATAGCCGGAGTGAAATTCCGACAACGAACTATGCAGCAGAGTGTTTTGTATCGCCGTGAGAATCCTGTTGCCGGCGTATTTGTACAAAGGCATCCCGCCTTTGAGCGCGCCCAGACGCGTGATCATTCGCGATCCAAAGACGGCGTCGGCCTCTTCGTCCAATAGAGGCTGGAGCAGATCCGGCAGGCACTCCGGTTTGTATTGCCCGTCGCCATGCACGAGAGCGACAAGGTCAAATCCGTTTTCAATCGCGTAGCGGAAACCGATCTTCTGATTGCCGCCGTAGCCCTGATTCACCGGATTGTACAGCACGGTGATGGGGAATGGCGTTTGGGCGTCTTTCTCCAGCACGTGGGCGCGGTCGAATGTATCGTCGCGGGAAGAATCGTCGATAATCAGGATTTCGGTGTCAAAGCGAGCGAGCGATGCCGGGATTCGCCGAACGACATCCTGGATGGTTCGCTCGGCATTATAAGCGACGATGAAGATCAGTACCCGTTTGTTTCGGCCTGGGCCATTCATGTCGCGCTTCACCAATTATGCCGCAGCCAGGTTTGTGGCAGGGCACTCAGGTCTGAGGCAAGCACCGCATAGCGCGGGAACCCTTCTGCGAGGTATCATCCCTGGAGTGCGGGGTTGCGCCGCAACCTCAATGGGAGAACCTTCGTGAAGCTTCTGGTGAAGTTCAATCTGATCTTCGTCCTCGTTTTTGGCGCCGGTCTTGGCCTGGCCGGATATCTGTCGTGGCGTTACTTGCAGCAGGACGCACGATCGCAGGTGATGCAGCAGGCGCGTCTTATGATGGCGGCGGCATACTCGGCGCGCGATTACACAACGAAACAGATCAAGCCGTTATTGTTGGATAACGAGATGCACCGGACCACCTTCCTGCCGCAGACTGTGCCAGCCTACGCAGCCACCGAGAGTTTCGGGTATCTTCGCGGCCGCTATCCCGATTACACCTACAAAGAAGCCACCCTAAACCCCACCAACCCACGCGACCGCGCCACCGATTGGGAAGCCGACGTCGTCAACGATTTCCGGAACCATCCCGGCAATAAGGAAGTGATTGGCGAGCGCGAAACGCCTACCGGAACAGCGTTGTTTCTGGCGCACCCGATTTCGGTGGATCCGCCGTGCCTGTCGTGCCATGACACGGCCGAGGGTGCGCCCACCGCGATGATCCGCCGCTACGGCGCGGCCAACGGGTTTGGCTGGCATGCCGGCGATATCGTCGGCGCGCAGATCGTATCCGTCCCCATGACCCTGCCCGTGGCGCTTGCCGGCCGCGCGTTTCGTGGCATGCTTCTTTATCTTGCCGCCATTTTCCTGATCACGCTTCTGCTGCTCAACCTGCTGCTGATGCTCACCATCATCCAGCCGGTGGCGCAGTTGTCGGCAATGGCCGACCAGATCAGCACCGGCAACATGGACGTTCCCGAATTGCCGGTTCACGGGCAGGACGAGATCAACGTGCTGGCGGGTTCGTTCAATCGTATGCGGCGCAGTCTGGAGCAGGCGTTTCGCATGCTCGGCGAGCAATAGCGCGAGTTATCGAGGCAACGACCGCAGAAACTTCTGCCGTTCCGCTTCGTTCGAGATCTGCGCCGCGAGCGCGTCATACAATTCGCGGGGACTCCGAACTTTTCGCGCCGTTTTGTCCACCAGGATGCTGGCGATCGGTCCCAGCACGGTAGCCAATTTCTGTTTCACGTTCTTCAGCAGCTCGGGATCGAACTCAACAGCCGGCGTCGACGGCGTGCGCTCTCCCTTAGGCCCGAAAGTCGCGTTCGCGGGCGTAGGCGATTTAGATGGCACCGGCGATGACGGGGTGATTTCGCGCTCGAAGGTACGCAGGAAATCGTCGCGCTCTTTTGAGGACGAAATGTGCGTAGCCAGTTCTTTACAGAGATCGGGAAGCGACGTGTGCGACTTGGCCGCCCGCGCTACCAGTTGTTTCCCAATCGGACCCACGGCGCGCACCAGATGATTCTCCAACCTCGACAGTTGCGCCGAATCCACGCTGGGAGGCGTGCGCGGCGCTGCCACAGTGCGAGTAACCGCGTCGGGAAGTTTCGCCACGGCGGCCGCATTATCGCCCAGAGCCGCGCGGAATTCGTCGGCGGTCTGATAGCGCTCGGCAGGGTTCTTCTCCAGCGCGCGCATGATCGCGTCGGACAGGCTGCGCGGCAGCTTGGGGTTGAGCTCGACAGGAGGCCTGGGACACTTATGGAGATGGCCGTCCATAATGGCCCAGTTGCTATCGCCTTCGATGGCCCGATGACCGGTGGCCATCTCGTAGAGCGTGATTCCGACCGAGTAGATATCGGACCGTCCGTCCACGTCAGTGCCGCGCACCTGTTCCGGAGACATGTAGAACAGCGACCCCACCGCCGCCCCACTCGAAGTGAGCGTCCGATCTCCCGAAAACGACGCGACCCCGAAATCGGTCAGTTTGGCGGCTCCCGCGCGGGTCAGCATAATGTTGTCCGGCTTGATGTCGCGATGAACCACGCCGCGGGCGTGCGCATAAGAGAGAGCGCTGAGCGCATGGCTAATGTATCGAAGCCCATCGGCCGGCCGGACGCCAACGGTGCGCAGTGTCGTGGAGAGGCTGACGCCATCCACGAACTCCATCACCAGCGCGACGCGGTCCCGCACGCGCAAAGCAGTCCGCATGGCCACAATGTGCGGGTGATCGAGACTCGCCAGAACGCGGATTTCGCGAAGGAATCGCTCAGGAAGACGCTCTCTGCCTTCCAGCCCGGGAAGGACGATCTTCATCGCCTCCACGCGGTCTGAGAGCAGGTTGCGAACACGAAACACTTGTCCCATGCCGCCCTCGCCGAGCACCGCCTCGACGCGGTAGTCGCCGATCGTATCGCCGACCCGAAATGACATGAAACCGTAACTCAGGATAGCAAGGGGAGGGGCTCGCGAAAAATATCCTCTACAAAGCCCTCCGCCGAACGATATGAAGCAAAGACGAGTGCCCCAACCGGCGGTCTCGCACCACGGCAATATGTCGTCCCGGCCACAACCCGTTACTCCGAATCAGCGCCCCGATAAGCGCAGGGAACCGCGCATGATGTGCTCCCAACTGGTGGGAGTGAAATGGAAGGACACCAGCTCGCATCGTCAGGAATGTCTCGCTGTTCTCGAGGACATCTCAACTTCGGGCGCCTGCGTGCAGATGGAGCGGCCGTTAGAGATCGATACCAGCGTCAAAGTCGCCTACGGTGGCGGTCATCTTTCCGGCAAAGTGCGCTATTGCGTTTTTCGCTCGATCGGTTACTTCGTGGGAATCGAGTTTGACCCCGGCATTCGCTGGTCCCACGTTCAATTCCGCCCCAGCCATCTGGTCGACGTGAAAGAGCTGCTGGATCGAAGCCTTCGGCGCCGGCAGCCGCGCGCTGCGCGTAAAACCGCTTCTCGCCCCTTGTAGAAAGCCCCCCGGCGGCGTCTCGCTTCTCCGTTACTGTTGCACTGGAATGGATGTAAACGCAGTCCCGTCAAAGCGCAGTCCAAGCACCGCGATGGTCCCCTCGCTGGTGACGAACCGGGCCCTGCCGCGCTGCCCTGCCATGGTGGAGAGCCCCTGCAAGGTTCGCAGAGCCGCCTCCGTCTTCTGGTGCGCCCCCAGGGATATCGAGGACGTCCCGACGGTGTTGCCGTCGTTATTCCACAATGTGATGGATACCGTGCCCGCGGTGGCGCCGGAGTTCACGATGGCCACGCTGGTGACGTACTTCGTGTCGTCCCAGACCATGGTGCTCGAAGCTACGTTGCCCGCTTCAAACGGCGCAACGGCCTCCTGATCCGGTTTCCCCGTCACGCTCTGCCGGAAAACGCCGTAGCCGGAGACACCAGGCGGCAAAGTGAACCACGCATATCCCTCGGCCAGCGTCTGCGTCGAATTGGGGGCTTCGACAATCGCAGTGCCGCCGCCCGGAATGCTGACAGTTACCGATGTTGAGCCTATGGCAGAAACCCTGAGCGCGGTTCCGTTATCGGCGACGAAGTTCACCGGGAAAGAGACCGCGACGTTGGTTGTATTGGTGAAATACAGCGCCGAATACCATCCTCCGCCAAAGGCGAACTGCGGAAGCACCATAGGAGCGGTGTCAGGCTGCCATGTGCCGTAGAAGAGCGTGCCGGGATCGGTTTCCAGAAACAGCACGGTTCCGCCCTGAACAATCGCGAAACTGTAGTTGGCCGTGACGGCTGTTTGGAGTCCGAACGACGCCGTGCCGGAGCAATCTGTTGCGACGGTGTAAACGCCCGTGCCGGTCAGTGAACTGGTGCCCGAAAAGCCGGGGTTCTGGTCATTCAGGGTGAGCGCAAAGCGTAGCCCTCCATTACCGTCAAACATCACCTGTCCGGAAAAAGAATATGGCGACGCCAGCCCCAACGCGGGGCTCGACCCCTGAAAGCCATAGCTCCCCACGAGCGAACCCTGGCCGCAGGCGCTGGGGCTCTGGACTGCCGCGGCATACGCCTGACCGGTGAGATTCACTCCGGGATTCGTGGTCGCGATCAGCAACTGGGTACCGGAGGACACCAGTTGGAATGCGGAATAAGAAATAGTGGATGGAGAACCCGTCGGGGTAATGGTCAAGGTCTGCGAACCGTTGCACGCCCCAGTCACCGTGTAAGTGCCCTTGATAGTTGACGACTCAATGGTGCCGTCGGCACTTTCTGTCACCTGACCCGTGACATTACCGTTGCCGTCGGCTGTCAGCTCGCCGAGTTGCACGTCCGGGACCCTCACGTCTTCCGGGGTGAGGGCTGTTCCGCTGCTCAGGTAATAGCTGGTTCCGGTCCACGCCGAATTCGAACAATCCTGCGCCTGACCCAGGGCGGCAAGCCCCAGGAACACGAAGACTCCTGCTGCCATGCTCCATGTGCGGTTAAATCCGCGTATCATTCACCCTCCATTTCCACAGATCCTGGATAGCCCGCGCGTCCATTAAGGCTGAGAGCGTGAGCTTGCGGGTAGTGTACACCGTGCGGGCGCATTTCGATCCGCCGAATTTAAATCCCGGAAAAATCCGATATGTCGGCCGGGCCCGCGCGCCTTATCGGGCGAAAGCCTGAGCGCAGAAACGAAAGTGCCATCGCGAAAGGTACGAGGGCTCTATCGACTGTTTTTTCGCAATGGGTTTTCATAGCTCATGGCCCGATGTGATTCCTGCAACAGCGTCCTGACCAGGACCGACCTCGAGTGTTTCATCTGCGGAGAGCCTGTACCCGGTGCACGGAAACCGTTCAGCTTTCCCTTATTGCGCTTTCTGACACGGCCCTCCGCGCCGCCGCTCAGCGACCTTGTCCGGGAGAGAGTGACTGGTGTAAAGTTCCCTCGCGAATACGCGGGCTAACCAAGCGGGATTTGGTCGGGGCGAGTGGATTCGAACCACCGGCCTCCTGGTCCCGAACCAGGCGCTCTACCAGGCTGAGCCACGCCCCGACGATGAGGACTGCAATGCCAGTTTACCATCCTGCGCACGGCAAAAACAGCAATCCACGCGGGTACCATGATGACCCTCGCCCCGCCTGCCGATAAGAATTCAGGTGCCGCTCGCTATTCAACAGGAGAATTGCCGGGAACGCATTCTCAAGAGTCTCAGTGGCCTGCCGCCGTTTTCGCCCACGCTGAACCGCGTTATTGCCAGCCTGGCCAACGAAGATGTTTCATTTTCAGCGCTTTCCGATCTTCTCGAAAAAGACACCGTGCTCGCCGGCAACATCCTCAAGGTGGTGAATTCGGCCCTGTACGGGCGTAGCGGCACCGTAAATTCCGTGCGTCACGCCGTGGCCCTGCTGGGGGTGAATAAGTTAAGGAATACGGTTCTGGGCATGTCGATCACCCGAATGTGGGCTAAGGTGAAAACCCCGGGGGGCTGGTCGACGAAGAGTTTCAACATGCATTCGGTCGCCGTGGCCGTGCTGGGCGATCTGGTGGCCCAGCGCACCGGCGTCCTCTACCCGGAAGGCGCTTTCATATCGGGCCTCATGCACGACCTTGGCCGCCTGCTCATCGCGATCGCCGCGCCGGAGGAGTACGGAGAGATCATGTCGCTCTACGCCGCCAATGCAGGAGCCCTGTGCGATTGCGAACGGCGGGTGCTGGGGTTCGACCATCCGGAGATCTCGGCGCTGGCGCTGTCTGCCTGGAATTTGCCTGAGCAGATTCAGACCGCCGCGCGATACCATCACCAGCCGAACGGCGATCCGACGCCCGCGGAAGCCGGCCTACCGCAACTCAGCTACGTTGTTTTCGCCGCCGACAACTATGTCAACTCCATCGGCAACTTCATCCAGCCGAAATCCGCCGACCTCGATGCCGTTTCGCAGGAGCCGTTTTTCCAACTCGCCGGCGGCAACTCGGAAATCATCCTGCGCGATTTTGAAGCGGAATACGCAGCCATCCACAAGTTCTTCTAACTTAGAATGAAGGCAGGTGCGTAAGCGAATTTGCCGGACCTTCCTGGTGGCCGTTGGGGCCGCGATGCTGATTGCCGCGCCCAAAGCGACGAAGCAACTCAGCATCGTCAACACCTCGCTGCAGCAATACGAGGACGGCCCGCGCATGCCGTCCGACGAATCCTATGCGGCGGGCGACCTCGCCTTCTTCAGTCTCGAAATCGCCGGCTACCACAAGTCCGACAAGGACCACATTCATCTGGACTGGGACTGGAAATGCCTTGACCCCGCGAGCATTCCGCTGGTGCAACCGGCAAAGGGCGCCGTGGACACCGACGTTTCACCCGAGGACAAGGAGTGGCTGCCGAAAATCAGGCAGAACTTCGAGATCCCCTCGTATGCACCATCGGGCACGTACCACCTGCTGGTTACCGTGCATGACACGCTAAGCGGCGCGGACGCGAGCGCGGATATTCCACTACGCATTCGTGGCCATCGCGTCGCACCCGGCGACACGCTGGTGGTGAGCAATTTTCATTTCTATCGCGCCGAAGACGATCCGAGGCCACTCGAGATTGCGGCGTACCGGCCCGGTGAAAACGTTTGGGCACGGTTCGACATCAGCGGATTCAAGCTGGGCCCGGACAATTCCTTCGACGTGGAATACGGTCTCACCGTGATGCGTCCGGACGGCAAGCCCGGCTTCAGCCAGCCCGAAGCAGCCACGCTGATGGACAAGTCGTTTTACCCGCAACGATTCACGCCGGCGGCGCTTAGTCTTAGCTTGCCGGCCGACGTCGCGCGGGGGGAACACACCATTGTTCTCACGGTGCGCGACAAGATCGGCAATCAGACGGTGGAATCGCAGCAGAAGTTTTCGGTAGAGTAATGGGCCGCGCCTGGCACTACGTTACTGGTAATGGCCCTGTTCCGCACTCGCAGCGCGGCTGTCTTCGGCATTGAAGCGCACCTGATTGACGTTGAAGTGGACATGTATCCGGCGGGATCCGCGCGGGATTTCGTCACTGTCGGCATGCCTGACACGGCCGTGCGTGAGAGCCGGGAACGAATCAAATCCGCTTTGCTGAACTCGGGCTTCGGATATCCGAACAAATCGGTCACCATCAATCTGGCGCCCGCGAATGTGCGCAAAGAAGGTGCGGGTTTCGACTTGCCGATGGCTCTCGGGATTCTGGGGGCAATGGGGGTGGTTGGTAAATCGGAACATCATTTGCTCGTTGGCGAACTGTCGCTCGACGGCTCCATCCGGCCGGTGCGCGGTGCGTTATCGATGGCCGTGTGCGCGCGTAGCCAGGGTATCGCCAACCTGCTGGTTCCCGCCGACAATGCCGCCGAGGCTGCGGTCGCCGACGGCGTGCGTGTGTTCGGCTTCCGTCACCTGGCCGAGGTGGTCAGCTTTCTCAACGAACCGGATCGCTTTTGCCCCACGCCATCGCTTAGCTCCGCGCCGCCGCCCCCTGAATCGTCATCGCTGCCGGATTTTCGCGATGTTCGCGGCCAGACAACCGCGAAGCGCGCGCTCGAAGTGGCCGCCGCGGGAGCGCACAATGTTCTGATGGTGGGTCCGCCCGGATCGGGCAAGACAATGCTGGCGCGGAGATTCGCGGGCATCCTGCCGCCGCTCACTTTTCAGGAAGCGCTGGAGACCACGCAGGTGCACAGCGTCGCCGGAGCACTTCCGCGTGGCGTGGGACTCCTCGCCCAGCGGCCTTTTCGCGCACCTCACCACACCGTTTCCGACGCCGGGCTGATTGGCGGAGGATCGGGAATGCCGCGGCCGGGCGAGGTTAGTCTGGCGCATCATGGAGTGCTGTTTCTCGACGAGCTGCCGGAGTTTCCACGCAATGTGCTCGAGCAATTACGCCAGCCGCTGGAAGAAGGCGCGGTGACCATCGCTCGCAGCAGCATGACGCTGGCATTCCCGTCGAACTTCATGCTGGTGGCCGCGATGAACCCGTGTCCGTGCGGTTTCTACGGCGATACCACGCGCGAGTGCCGCTGCACGGGCGCGATCATTCAGCGGTATCTCGGACGAGTGAGTGGGCCGTTGCTTGACAGGATCGATCTTCACATTGAGGTCCCGGCTGTCCCGTATAAAGAGCTGCGCGGGCACGATCAGGGAGCGGCGTCCGGGGAGATGCGAGGGCGGGTGGCCGCGGCGCGTGACCTGCAACAACGCCGCGGTTTCTATAACGCGCGCATCCCGCACAGCCAGTTGCG
>JBEKFB010000085.1:0-14024 GCA_050013535.1 Bryobacteraceae bacterium
GAAGCATAAGTCAGCCCGCTGGCGTAGGTCTTCGCTCCGCCCACCGACGCGATCCGCCCGGCGATGTCGTAAGTGTAGGCGATCTGGCGATTCGACGGGTATTTGACGGTATTCAGACCGATCGGGTAATACGAGTAGGTGAACGGGTATGCCGTGCCCGCCGTAGTCTGCGTGGCGCTCAGCGGCCGCCCCAGCCCGTCATAGGCGCTGAACGACGTGGTGGAGACGCCGCTGGCGGCCACCGACGCCAGCCTGCCGATGCCCAGCGTGGCCGTGTCCCAGCTCCAGTTCACCTGCGGCGTGCCGTCGCTGTAGCTCTTCACCAGAGGCCGGTTCAGGGCGTCGTAGCCGGCGCCGCCGCAGGTGCTGCCGCTGAGGGTTCCAAAGCAGGTGATGGTGCCTTTGGCGTCGGTTTTCGTAATCAGGTTGCCGTCGTTGTCGTAAGCGTAGTTGATGGTTCCGGTCTCCGGATTGTTGCCGCTCAGCAGCCGTTTCAGCGAGTCGTAGGCGAAGCTGCGGGTCAGCCCACTCTGATTCACACCGGTGAGATCGTCCAGAGAGTCGTAGGTATACGCCGTCAGCAGAGTGTTCGTCGGGCTGGTCTGATACTCCGTGACATTGGTCAGGCGGCCGGCGGCGTCGGTCTGAGTCATGCGCTTGACGCTGGCCGGGAGCACCAGGAATCGAGAATTAACGGCGAGGTCCGCCGGGATCGCGCGGCCAACGGCGGCAGGCTCACTCCGGGCGAACGCGCCCAGGTGAACCGCCAACTCAATCGCGAGAGCGCTAGAATTTACCGCGCGAAGCACAACTGATTGGGAAAAGGGCGGCTCGCCCGTGCCGGTCTCGGAGCCGGTACGGGCATTCCGGGCTGAACTAACGCCCGAAATAGTCGGCGTTGCGTTTGGTGAACTCGGCCCACTTCTCCGGCAGGTCGTCCAGCGCGAAGATCGCCGACACCGGGCAGACGGGCACGCACGCGCCGCAGTCGATGCACTCCACCGGGTCGATGTACAGCATCTCGTGCTCACCGAAGTTCGCTGCGTCCTTTTTGGGATGAATGCAGTCGACCGGGCATGCGTCGACACAGGCAGTGTCCTTGGTTCCAATACAGGGCTCGGCAATAACGTAGGCCATCAGTCTCTCTCCAGCAGCAGTTGTGAAATCCGATTATATCAGCGCGCGGCAGCCCGTATCTTGCCCGCCAGAAACAGCGCCGTCTCCAGCGCCTGTTCATAGTTGAGCCGGGGGTCGAGTGAGCTGCGGTACTCGCGCGTCAGGTCCGCTTCGCTCAGCTTGCGCGCGCCCCCCATGCACTCGGTGACATCCTCACCGGTCAGCTCTATATGCACCCCGCCGAGCAAACTGCCGCACGCGGCGTGTATGTCGAACGCCTGCTCGAGTTCGCCAAGAATATCTTCGAAGTAACGAGTCTTGATGCCGTCGGCGGTGGTTCGGGTATTCCCGTGCATCGGATCGCAACACCACAGCACCGTCTTCCCGGAGCGCCGCACCACTTCGATCAGCGGCGGAAGCGCCGAAGCGATCTTGCCCGCGCCGAAGCGGTGAACTAACGTCAGCCTTCCCGGCTCGTTGTCCGGATGCAATATGTCGAGAAGCCTCGCCAGAATCTCCGGCGTTGTGGCGGGACCCACCTTCACGCCGATGGGATTGCGAATGCCCCGGAAATACTCCACGTGCGCGCTGTCCGGATCGCAGGTGCGCGCGCCAATCCACGGAAAGTGGGTCGAGAGGTTATACCAGCCCTCCCGGCGTGGCACGCGGCGTGTCTGCGCCTGCTCATACGGCAACAGCAGACCTTCATGGCTGGTGAAGAAATCGATCCACTGCAATTCGCCGGGATGAACCCCCAGAATGTTCTCCATGAAGCGCAGCGACTCGCCTACGCTGCGCGCCACCCTCCGATATTCCTCCGCCATGGGCGAGTGGCGAACGAAATCGAGATCCCAATAATCGAGCCGGTGGGGATCGGAGAAGCCCCGGCTCACCAGCGCGCGAATGAAGTTGATGGTCAGCCCGGCGCGTTCGTAGCCGCGCAGCATGAGCTGGGGATCGGGAGTGCGCGCCGCGGCCGTGAACTCCGGGCCGTTGATCAGGTCTCCGCGATAGCTTGGCAGTGTGATTCCGTCCCGTGTTTCGAAATCGTCGGAGCGCGGCTTGGCGTACTGGCCGGCAAAGCGGCCCACGCGGATCACGCGCCTGCCGCCGTGGGTCAGCACCAGGCTCATTTGCAGCAGGATCTTCAGCTTGTTGGCGATGGTGTTGGAATCGCACTGGTCGAAGCTCTCGGCGCAGTCGCCACCCTGCAGCAGGAATCGTTCGCCATGGGCCGCCTCGGCCAGTTGCTGTTGCAGCGCACCCACCTCCCAGGAGGTGACCAGCGGCGGCAGCTTCGAGATTCGCTCCACCACCGCGGTGACTTCAGCCTCTGATGCGTAGGAGGGTTGTTGCGCGGCCGGCTTCCGTTTCCAGGAGTCCGGGGACCATTCAGATGTCTGGCTCAAACCTCAAGTGTAGAGCAAGCCCTCTTTATTGAGCCTGCACGTCTTGCCAACCTTATCCGTCATACTAGAGAAGAGTCGCTCTGCGATGAAATCTGTACTTGTCTTCTGCCTCGCGGCCGCTTCCGGCATGGGCGGCGAATTTGCCGTTCTTTCCAACGGCTTCCGCATCCATGCGGACAGCCACGAAACCGCCGGCGGCTTGGTACGGCTGCACACCGGCAGCGGTGACATCGAGCTCCCCGCCTCCAGCATCAGCCGGTTCGAAGCGGACGATTACGTTCCTGCCCCGCCCGCCGCAGTGCCGGTCGCGTCCGCCTCGCCGGTGGCCACCGATCCGAAAACTCTGGTGAACATGGCGGCCGATGCCGCTGGTCTTCCGCGCGCTCTGGTGCACAGCGTGGTCCGCGCCGAATCCGCATACCAGGTGGATGCCATCTCGCCGAAAGGCGCCATCGGACTGATGCAGCTGATGCCTGGCACCGCAGCCGCTATGAACGCCGACCCGCACAATCCCGCGCAGAATGTCGCCGCCGGCGCCATGTACCTTCGCGGGCTGCTGTTGAAATACCAGAATTCCGATCATCAGGTGTCCGAAGCTCTCGCGGCCTACAACGCCGGTCCGGGTGCTGTGGACAAATACAAGGGTGTGCCGCCGTACCCGGAGACGCGCGCTTACGTTGAGCGCGTGATCAGTCAATACAATAAGGCGTTGCCTCAGGACAATAAGGAATCACCGCGGTCCACGGCCGGGACCGACAGCCGGGATCACTGACCCGCAGCGGGACTCGAACTTCTCATCTCGATTCTCACCAGCGAATCGCGGACGCGAGCGTTGTCCGAACACTGCAAGCTATGCGTCTATTTATGACAGTTCGGTTACAAACTCAGAGAGAACAACGTAATGGTCCGGACGTTTTTTCGAGGAGAAGCTCAGGCGCGGACCTGAGCGCTGACGTCCAGCAGCGCCACCACGCTCTGCACCCGGGTCAACGCTTCCAGCAGGCCAGCCGGCCGGCGAGGCGCGAGTCCCAGCGGCGCAAGGAGCAGCCGGACTCTCAGAAGGAAAACACGGAAGTGAAAAGCCAGCCACTGGCGGAGGAGCGTATGCGCCAGGTCCGGCCGATCCTGACGGGAGGACAGCCCCAGGTAAACCATCTGATCGAAATCCGTGGTGAGCTCGGTCAGGAAAAGCCGGGCAGCCGCACGGCGAGACGAGACCAGTTTCCTTCCTATTGCCGCTGTATATCCCGGATGCGCCGCGGCGAACTGAAGATCGGAGGAATCCAAAAGACGGTCGAGAGGACGATATCTATCGAGCGAGAAACCGTCGAGCCATGATACGCCCGGCGGGTTGCCGCCGGAACTGCGTTGGAACAAAGTGACAAACAACGCCACAAATAAAGCGGCGACCAAAAGAAGAACCAGCGCGGCCGCGTAGATCGTTATCATAATGAGACAGTGCCCAACTCCACCGCCCTATAATCTTAACGGAATTCCCCGTATCACACAATAGCTAATTCGTTCAAAAGAACGTCGTGCGGAATACTGTTCCGCACTAATCCAGACTACTTTTGGGCCGCTCGCAACAACGTTCGGTTGATTGCTTCCAGTTTTCGGATAAGCCGGTCCTCATCCTGCGGATGAAGCATATGGCCAGGGGAAACCGTCGCTTTTTCACCTTCGGCATTGAGCGCCACCGCCCAGAAAAGCAAGCTCAACGAACTCATGATCATCCCCACCGTGCTTATTATCCGGGGCGCCCGATGTCCCGAGCTCGCGAGGAAGAGAACAGCGCCGGAAGGCACAAGATAGGCTGCGTAGCCGACCGAATACACCAGAGAATTGCGGGGAACGCGTATCGGATACCATGCAAGGAAGCCAGTGATTATCAGGACGAACACGATGAGGCTCACGATGACCACGTGATCGATCCGGAGAAACCAATCGATGTAGCGAGCCGGAGTCGCCTCAAATGCCAGCAGCGAAGCCGAAGTGAGAACGCTGATTATCACGATCGCCGGGATTGCCAAACGGGCTGCGGAGGCGAGACCAGCAAGATGTGTCAGAACTTTGCCATACAGCTCCAGCACCGCCAGCAGATACAGAATGAGCGCCGCGGACGTCGCGCAGATATAGAACCAATAGTAGAAAACCATGCTCATGCGTATCGTCAGCGGCAGGGCCGATAGGGCGATGTTAGCGCAAATCCACACCACCAGCGCAGGATAAGCGCCCACCAGGCGGATGGATACAATCCGCACAAGCAGGACCACGAAGGCCAGCATATTACAGGTCTGGAGGGCGACTTGCCAGGCCGGGGTCCCGGGAACAATCGCTTGCAGCATGATCCCCATCAGGCTACGTCGAGTCTATCACCGCTTCCCCGGCCCTGCCAAATCACCATTTAAGACCGCTTGCCCGTAAATCGGCTAGCGAGCGCCCGGACACTGGCTCGGCGGACAGTCCGGCAGCGGAAGATCGGCGGCAGCGTTGGAAACAACGGCGAACTGCAACGCCAGAATCGCAAAAAACAAAATCTTTTTCAGCACGGCATCTCCTTGGGATTCAGGAATCTGGCTTGTAAAAGCCAGCCCAAGGTTATGCGGCTATAGGTTTAATTAGAGGAAAGTGGTACAGTATTTCCGTTTTCAGAACAACTCTGATCCACGGGAGGGCTTTTTGCGGTTCCGGCTCCGTGCGGCTGTCACCGTTGCCGGGGAATGGAGCATTCGCGGCTAAATCGCGATATCATGGGGCGGGGAAGTCTGCCGTGAGCGAACCTGCAATCCCGCTGGAATGCGACGCCAGTGGCGTCCTGTGGCGGCGGACCCTGTCGCAGATCCCCTCCTTATTCGGCCGGCTGGTTTGGCTGGCTTCACTGCGCAACCCCCACTCTGGTGTTTATGAGCACCACGGCCTCGCTGTCGTGTTCGGTGCGGAGGAATCCAATAAAGCCTTGCGGCTGAGTCACCTGGCTTGTTGCAGGGAGTGGCTCAACACGAGTCTTCGGGAGCAGATGGCGGATCTGCGCCTCTATCTCGGTTCGCAGTCCGAGAATCCGGGAGAGGTCATCGGCAACTGGCAGGAATTAGGGTTCTGGCGGACGATTCTGCCAGGTTCGATCCGCGGGGCCGAGCGAGCCACGTATCTGGCAAATGTCGAGGCTTTGCTTACGCTTCTGCAGAGCGAGGCCGCCGGCGGTGGTGCTCGTCGAAGCGCATAGCCATTGCCACCACCTGGCCGATGACATCCACTTCATCCAACGCGAAAGCCAGCGGCGCGCAGCCGGATGCCGGATGTGGAAGCAAGGTAACGCGATCGCGATCCTGAACACACCAGGCGCAGAAGTAGCCGGTGCGATGTTCGAGAAAGTAGATGGGGCGCTCCAGTTCGGTGGTCCAGCCCGATGCGGCTATTTTGCGCTTCGTCTCATCGAGCACCACGAAGGTGCCGGGCTGTAGAACCGGGTACATGAACCAGTCTTCAGTGCCAATAAACGCATAGCGCTGACCGGCGGTCGGGTCGGCGGTCTCCAGCAGGAGCAGCGGCACTTTCCCCCAACGCGAGATTACGCGCGTGAGATAGGTAGTGCGGATGGGATCGAAACCCGGCTCGACGGTGATCGGGCACAGAACGCTTCCATCCTTCCACGGAGTGGAATTAACCGGATGCGTACGCGACAAAGGAATGACCTGCCCATCGGCAAGCATGGAAGAGAGCGCAATGCCGTACCATCCGAGCACTTCTTCAAAGTCCAGCCGATAGATGGCGCAAAGTGAATATAGTTTGTGGAGGGACGGGATAAGACCTTTATTTTCAATTTCCGAGAGGCGGCTGGCCACGACCGAATAGTCGTCGTTGCCATGCTTATCGGCGATCTTGCGGCTGGCTTCCTCTACTTCGCGGATCTTCAGGTTGAGCCGCTCGCGTGCTTGCCTGAGTTTTTGCCCCGACTCGTCCATGATATGATGCCTCCGTCGTTTCCAGCGAGAACAAGCGGAGGAAGCGAGAACGGTACCTCTTTCAAAGCAGTACTGTTACCGCTCGGATTATACCGGCAGCAATTCCCAGTGGCAAGGCTCGCCGGACGTTTTGTTCCGAAAACGGAAAAAAAGCTCTCCTGAGGGGGCTGTTTTGCAAATCGTTGTGGGAATCTCGGGTGCCAGCGGCTCGATCTACGGCCTGCGAATTCTCGAGAAACTGCGTCAGTTCAGCGAGGTTGAAATCCATCTGGTTATCACTCGCGCGGCCGAGCGCACCGCGTGGCTGGAAACCGGGCGGACCGGCAACGATTTTCGTGCTCTGGCGCACCATCACTATCCGGTGGAGGACATCGGCGCGCCGTTGGCCAGCGGATCGTTCCTCACTTCGGGGATGGTGATTGCGCCCTGCTCAATCCGGACCATGTCGGCGATCGCCGCGGGGATTTCCAGCGACCTGCTGACCCGTGCCGCGGACGTCTGCCTGAAGGAAAGGCGCCGGCTGGTGCTGATGGTCCGCGAATCGCCCTTTCACCTTGGCCACCTTCGCACGATGGTGGCGTTGACGGAAATGGGAGCCGTGATAGCGCCTCCCATACCCGGGTTTTATCATAAACCCGAAACCGTGCTCGATATTGTGGATCATTCCGTCGACCGCGCACTCGATCTGCTGGGGCTTCCAGTCAGTGACGCGCGGCGATGGAATGGCGTGGAAGCGCCGCGAAAGGCCACAAACGGATGAAGAAAGTGACCGCGGCATTTCAGGGCGAGCTGGGAGCTTTCAGCCAGGAGGCGGTCCGGCAGCTTCTTGGCGATCGCGCGAGTGTCGCTCCATTCCAGCGTTTCGATGAAGTATTTCGCGCGCTCACGGACAAAAATGTGGATACGGCCGTGATTCCGATTGAGAACACGCTGGCCGGGTCGGTGCATGAGAATTACGATCACCTTCTCGAATACGACGTGCGTATTGTGGGTGAAACCAACGTGCGCATCGTTCACAACCTGATCGCGCCGCCCGGCGTGCGCCTGCGCGATATTCGCCGGGTTTTCTCTCATCCCGTGGCGCTGAACCAGTGCCTCGATTTTTTCGTGAAGAACCCACAAATCGAAAGGGTTCCCTACTATGACACCGCCGGCAGCGTGAAGATGATCGTTGGCGACAAACTGAGCGATGCCGCGGCGATTGCCTCTTCCATAGCGGCGTCTATCTACGGCGGGAACATCCTGCGCCGCTCGATTGAAGACGACCGGCGGAACTACACGCGGTTCTTTCTCCTGCGGAGGACGAAGGAGGCGGAGCGGCAAGCCAAAGCCGCACGCCGCGCGCGCGCCGGAGGAGGCCGCTGGAAGACTTCCATTGTGTTCACCACTCGGAACACGCCCGGAGCGCTGTTTCGTGCGATCAGCGCCCTGGCACTGCGCGATCTGAATCTGACCAAGATAGAGTCCCGGCCGCTCCGGGGCAAGCCCTGGGAGTACCTGTTCTACGTGGATTTCCTCGGCCGCGACGATGAAGAGCCCGCCCGGAACGCCCTGGGACACCTGCGCGAACTCGCGGACTTCCTGCGAGTGCTCGGCTCTTATCCGGGTGGGGAGTAAGTGGGTGCGCTCACACACAGGCTGGGTGATCATTGCGGGTGGGATGGGTGGCTTTACGCAGACGCCCCTGGCGCTTCCCGGCTAAGTAGGTGAACGAACGATGAAACCAATGTGGCAGACTGATTGCTTTTATTTGGGCAACCGCAGCTAATCGGCATGACCGCCAGACGGGTCATCACGGTTCTCCTCCTAACAAGTCCCGTCTGAATGCCGATACTTGCGTGCCGCGGCGTGCGGCTTCCGAGCGGGGCTTTGAGTGAGGCTCCTGTTCGGCGTCCTCCAGCGCAAAACCGCACGCCCGCGCACGCAGACTCCCAACAAATCACCATGTGTCAGGTACGGCCGTTTCCGGCCACAAAACCCGATGAAAAGGACTTTGGAGGGCGCGGCTGTCGCCGCACGTCCCTGGCTTTGTTCTATTCCAGCGACGTATTCAGAATTTGAAATGTGAACCGCTCCGGTGGAAGAGCGGCTATGGGGCTTGGCGTCAGATTCACCCACGCCTGCCAGGCGCTGGAAGCGACGCTGTGGTTCAGATAGAACAGGAACTGATTCGAAAAGCACGAGATCGGCGGCGGCTGACGAAACGTGAGACGCAAGCCGACGGCCTTCTCCAGAGGCATCTCGGGGCGGGAAACAGCCTTGTCGGCCAGTAACTGGACAAAACTGCTGCGCCCGGCATGGGGCCAGACGTCGTTGTTCAGAAGGTTGCGGAGTTCGGCCCGGGTGTCGAAGGTCATTTCGCACTGGCGAATCCATTCGAGAATGCTGTCGCCCCAGCTCCAGCGGGCCAGCAGAGCCTGATACTGATCCACCAGATTCAACGCGAGATCCATGCGGCGGCGGTCGATTTCCTGCTCCTGCAGATTGGCCTGCGCGCCCATGTCGGCCACCATTTCCTCGTCGGCGACGATGTTGCTGGCCATGTTCATGACCCGGTCCAGCCGGCGTGCCTGTGGCGGGCGCAGCAGAAGCGGCGGAAGCTCGTGCGTTTTTGAGCCCGGCACCTCCACGAACTTCCTGTCCCCCAGGATCTCCGCCATATGAACCCCCTATAGCTTCTCTATCGGCTGTTTAGCTCCAGAGAATAACCCTCTGACTGTTGGACGCTTTTCTGGCTGCGCGGTTGCGGACCAGGCGGACGGGGCGGTTGTGCGGTGCGAGCGGCACGAAGCTCGATCCCCTATAGTACCGGAAAACAAGGCTGGTGCAGCATGTTTCGGTGGGAACGGTTCTCCGGCGGCACTCAGGAATGTCCCAGTACCGGGTGCGGCTGGTACGGTTCGGCCAACGCCTTCAATTCCTCGGCATCGAGCTTCACTGTCAGAGCCGCGACGGCATCGTCCAGGTGCCGCATCTTGCTGGCGCCGACGATTGGCGCGGTCACGCCGGGCTGATGCAACAGCCACGCGAGAGCTACCTGCGCATTCGGGATGCCCCGCTTGTGAGCGATCTCGCCGACACGATCCACCACGGCGAAATCGGACGGCTGATAATACAGCGTCTTCGCGTATTCGTCGGTCTTCGCGCGCACGGTCTCGACGAAGTCTTCCCTGCGCCGGTTCCCCGCCAGAAATCCACGCGCGAGCGGACTCCACGGAATGATGCCGATCCCCTCCTCGCGGCACAACGGAATCATCTCGCGCTCCTCTTCGCGATAGATGAGGTTGTAATGATTCTGCATAGTGGCGAAGCGGGCCAGCCCGTGAGTATCGGAAGTATGCAGCATGTTTGCGAGCTGCCAGGCGAACATCGACGACGCGCCGATGTACAGGACCTTCCCCGCGCGCACCACGTCGTCCAAAGCGCGCAGCGTTTCCTCGATGGGCGTGTGGTAATCGAAGCGATGGATCTGATACAGGTCGACGTAATCGACTCCGAGACGGCGCAGGCTGTTGTCGATGGCATGGTGGATGTGCTTCCGCGAGAGGCCCTGATCATTCGGGTCGTCACTCATCGGGTTGAATACTTTGGTCGCGATCACCACGCGGTCGCGCGACGGGCCGAACTCGCGGAGCGCGCGGCCCAGTACTTCTTCGCTCGCGCCCAGCGAATACATGTCAGCGGTGTCGAAGAAGGTGAAGCCCAGTTCAAGCGCGTGCCGGATGAAAGGCCGGCTTTCTTCCTCATCAAGCACCCACTCGCGCCACTTCTTTGAACCGTAGGTCATGGTGCCCAGGCAGAGCCGCGAAACCTTCATTCCGGTGGATCCGAGGTTGACGTATTCCATGCTCTTAGTATCGGGCCGGCCGTGTCCGGTACAGGTTATCGATCCGGGCACTCGTCGCCCAGTGCTTTGATCAGCCGATAGACGAACTCCACGTGATCGTCGAACACCTCCGGGCGAATGCGTTCATCGCGACCGTGCGCGCGGATATCGGAAGGATCCTCAAACACGCCCATCGCGCCCCATGTGGGAATGCCCGCCGCGCGCATGGCCCGGCCGTCGGTGGCGCCGGTCTCCATCACCGGCAGCACCGGAACGCCCGGCCACATTTCGTTAGCCACCTTCTCGATAGCCTTCACCACCGGGCCATTCACGGGCGAGAACGGGCTTGGCAGCGCATGGCTCGGGGCAACGATGGCCACGCCCGGGCCGGCCACCACGGTTTGCAACGTGTGCTGCACATAATCTTCCGAGTCACCCGGGACCAGGCGGCAATTCACGGTCGCGACGGCGCGCTGTGGCAGAGCGTTTTCGGCATGGCCGCCGCTGAGCATCGTAGGGACGCAGGTGGTGTGCATCATCGCGTTGTAGTAAGCATTGGCGGCGACTCGCGCGACGACGTCCTTCGCCGGATGCCCTTCGGCGACTGCGGCCAAATCCTTGCTCACCTGGCCGCTCTCGATGTGCGAGAGCCGCTCGAAATACGATCGTGTCACGTCGTTCAGGTGAATCGGGAAGCTGAAATTGCGCAGCCGATCCAGCCCCTCGGCCAGCTCATAGATCGCATTCTTCTTCACCGGCAGCGAGCTGTGGCCGCCCGGATTGGTGGTGGTGAACGTGAAGGTGAGGTAGGTCTTCTCGGCCGCCTGCACCTGATAGTTGAGCCGCTTACCGTCCTTGAGCACGCCCCCTCCCGCGTCTTCATTGATGCAGTACTCGGCGTCGATGAGATCGCGGTGTTCCTTCAACAGCCAGTCCACTCCGTTGTATGGGCCGCCGGTTTCTTCGTCGGCGGTGAGCGCGAGGATCAGGTCGCGCTTCGGCTGGAATCCTTCCTGCTTCAGCCGGATGAAATCGGCCACCAGCGCGGCATCGCCGTCCTTATCGTCGCTGGTGCCGCGGCCATAGAACCAGCCGTCCTTTTCGGTGAAATGGAACGGGTCGACGCTCCAATCTTCGCGCTTCGCCTCCACTACATCGAGATGCGAGTTGAAGAGGACCGGCCGGCAGCCGCCGGTACCATGAAAGCGGACCACCAGATTGCCCTTGCGCGGTGCAGCACCGAGGACGCGAATATCTTCTTCCGGGAAGCCGGCGGCTTTGAACCGTGCAGCCATGGCTTCGGCGGCCTCGGTGACGTTCCCGGTGGAATCCGTCGTGTTAATTTCCACGAGCTGGCGCAGGAGCTCCCGGGAGAAACTACGCTGGTCGGGCGTGGCTGTCTGAGCGCGCAGCAGAATGGCTGTAAGGGCGATGACACAGGAAACGCGGTGGAGGGTCATGGATTCAGCCATGATAACGTTCCGGTCCGCGCAATTTGCGGACGGCTTGCACGCCTGCCGCCCGCCGCGCGTCATAATATAACAGTGATGGACAAACAAAAGGGGTGCGCTCGCCAAGGTTTCCCGCGACGCGCTCGCGCGGGTTTTTCCCTCGTGGAGCTGCTGATCGTCATCGCGATCATCCTGATCATTCTCACCTTCGCCCTGCCGCGATTCAACGTCGCCCAGGAGAACGCTCATGAAGTGGCGGTGATCCAGGCGATCCGCACGCTGCACAGCGCGCAGACGCAGTACATGTCGCAATTTGGCACCTTCGCGACGACGCTGGCGCAGCTTGGTCCACCGGCCAGCGGAGGGCCCAGTGCGCAGGCCGCCGATTTGATCCCGACGTCGCTCGCCAACGGCGACAAAGACGGCTACACGTTCACGCTGACCGCGACGCCCACCGGTTACACGATCAACGCGAATCCGAAGGTGTATAACAGCACGGGGCGCCGCACGTTTTTCTCCGATCAGAACATGACCATCCGCCAGCATTGGGGCCAGGAACCGGCCACGGCGACCAGTGACGAACTGAAGTAGAGGGGCTGAACCGCAGCGGGCGAAGGGCCGTGGTGGCGGACACGAAACAAGCTGAAAAGGGCCGTTTCAGGGACGCGTGGCCTTACGTCGCGGCAATAGTAATTCCACTCACGCTTCTCGTGGTCTTCACTTCTGTGAAGCCTTACAAAGCCCACATGGTCAAGGATGAAGTGGCGGTGATTCAGGCGATCCGGACTCTGCACAGCGCGCAGATCCAGTACAAGTCACAGTTTGGCGCCTACGCGACGACGTTGTCGCAGCTTGGTCCACCGGCCAGCGGCGGGCCCAGCGCGCAGGCAGCCGATTTGATCCCGGCGTCGCTTGCCAACGGCGACAAGTACGGCTACACTTTCACGCTGACCGCAACGCCCACCGGTTACACCATCAACGCCAATCCGAAGGTGTACAACAGCACGGGCCGGCGCACGTTTTTCTCCGATCAGAACATGACCATCCGGCAGCACTGGGGCCAGGAACCGGCCACGGCGACAAGCAATGAACTGAAGTAGCTGGGCGGTTTCCCGAGCCGCTCAAACCGGCGCGGTCACCGGGCGCACTTCCACGTGGCGAAACACCTCGCGGGTCTGTTCCAGCGTCGCAAAGGTCACGCCGGGCAGCGTGGCTGACGCGGTTCCGGCCGCGACGGACCAGCGCAGGCATTCGGCGAAGTCCTTCCCGTTGGTGTTCGCCCAGACGAATGCCGCGGCGGATGCATCGCCCGCTCCGATGGGACACAGTGCGTCGATCCGTGGCGGCGTGGCTTCGATAATCTGCTCTCCCTGCGTGGCCACCACTCCACGGCTGCCGAGCGAAAGCATCACCGACTCCGCGCCCAGCGCCTTGATGCGCGTCACCGCCTCGCGAAAATGCGCGCGCGTGATCAGGACACGGTTGAGCAACCGCTCCGCTTCCTGCTGATTCGGTTTCACCATCGTAGGCCCGGCTTCGATGCCGCGCAGCAACGCTTCGCCATCGGTATCGAGCAGCGTCTTCACATTCTGCGCGCGGGCCATTTCGATCAAGCGGCAATAAAACTCAGGATCCGTGCCGGGTGGAATACTGCCGCAAATCATGAGCCATTGCGCCGTGCCCAGCCGACTCGCCACCGTGCGCTCCAGTGCCTGAATCTCCTCCGCGCTCACCTCCGGCCCCAGCTCATTCAGCTTGACGGTGAGGCCCTGCTGATCGGAGATGGTCAGATTGCTGCGAATTTCGTGGCTGATGCGCACGACTTCGGTAGGGAAACCGGCCGTCGAGAGCAGCTCTTCCAGACGTTGGCCAGCCGGTCCGCCGGAGACCAAAATCGCCAGTGTTTCGGCCCCGAAGGAGTGCAGCACGCGAGAGGCGTTGATGCCGCGGCCACCCGCCGACTCGGTGGTCGATTGGATGTAGGCGCGGTCCTCGAACACCAGCCGGTCCACCGTGACGTTCTTGTCGATGGCAGGATTTGCGGTGAGAGTGACGATCAAACCTCAATGGTACCCTGAACGTTGGAAGGGCACTCCAACTACCGCGCGTGGGTTGCGCTCGGCGCGGTTTGCCTGTTCTGGGGCACCACTTACCTGGGCATTCGGATGGCCCTGGAGTGCTTCCCTCCAGCCACTCTGCTGGCCATTCGCTACGCGATTTCGGGCGCGATCTTGCTGATTGCCGCGCGAGCGGCGCACGT
>JBEKFB010000086.1:0-19982 GCA_050013535.1 Bryobacteraceae bacterium
CCCCGATTATGGCGCGGTCATGCAGAGCGCATTGAAGACTCTGGTAGGGACGGGCAGATTCGAACTGCCGACCTGTCGCTTAGGAGGCGACCGCTCTATCCATCTGAGCTACGTCCCCGCAATTGGTTCTCTACTGATTCTAAAACACTTCAAGATCCATCGAGTCCTTGTCCCGGCATCCCGGACCGAAACTGTAGCAATTTCTTTCCCCGCAACATAGCTGTATCATCATCTTGGATCCCGCCAACAAGTCAGACAGTGGGTGTTCCGCCCGCTGGTATTGAGTGAGCCGAGAAGGGAGTAGTGCGTCATGTCGGGTAAACGCTCCACGATAAAGCGGCGAACCTTCCTCGGTGCGGTACTCGCCGGAGCCGCTGGTGGAGCTGCGATCGCATTCGGAAAGCGCGGCGGCTCAGGCTGGCGCTTCTTTACGGACGAAGAAGCCCGGACCGCGGCAGCCATCTGCGAGCAACTCATCCCGGCGGATCACGACCCCGGCGCGCGGCAAGCCGGCGTGGTGAACTACATCGACATCCAACTCACCAGGCACTTCAGGAAGCATCAGAAGGTCTATCGCAGCGGCCTTGAAAAGGTTCAGCGGATCAGCCGCGGCAGGTTCGGCAACGCCTTCGCGGTTCTCTCTCCGCAACAGCAGCAGGAAATCCTGAACCATGTCGAGAAGCACGTCCAACCGTTCTTCGACCTGATTCTGGCCCACGCCCGTCAGGGCTTTTACGGCGACCCGCGCCATGGCGGCAACCGCGACATGGTCAGTTGGAAAATGCTCGGCCTGCCATTCCCGCCGGTGCGCGGGCGTATGCAATACGGTGACGGTCCGAAGGTAGGATAACCATGGCGCTTCGTCATGTCAACGCGGTGATCGTAGGCGCCGGCGCGGGCGGCGGCGTAGTTGCCAAGGAGCTCGCCACTGCCGGCCTGAGCGTGGTTTTGCTGGAGCGCGGCAGGTGGTATGACGCGGCCGCTGATCGCAAGGATGACCTGCAGAACCAGCGCACCACCGTGCTGGGAAATGGATTCGGCCCCGATGACGATCGCAATCCCCGCGTGCTCGTTGACAAGCAGGGCGAGCGTCTCGTGTTTCCGAGCGAAGGCGATTACAGCAACAACGCCGCCTGCGTCGGAGGAGGGACATTCAGCTACGGCGCCCAGGCGTGGCGCTTCATGGAAAAAGATTTCCGCATGCGGTCCACGTACGGCGCGGTGCCGGGAAGCACTCTGGAGGATTGGCCCATCGCGTATCAGGACCTCGAACCGTTCTACGAAAAGGCCGAGTGGGAGTTGGGCGTTTCCGGCGACGATTCCAACAACATCTTCAAGGCTCCGCGGCACAAGCCTCTGCCCATGCCACCGCTGCCGCCCACCCGAGAGCACCAGATTCTGCTTCCTGCCGCCGGGCGTCTCGGCCTGCACCCGTTCGACATTCCCATGCTGCGCAACAGCGTCCCCTATAACGGACGGCGGTCGTGCATGCGTTGCCGCTGGTGCTGCGGTTTCGCGTGTGAAGTGGACGCGCGCTCGGGAACCCACAACACCGTGATCCCGGCGGCGTTGGAGACGGGAAACTGCGAGTTGCGGACTGAGTGCATGACCAGGGACATCATGCTGGATGACGGCGGCCATGCCAAAGGTGTCGCCTACTTCGACACAAGCAACCGCCTGCGGGAGCAGACCGCGGACCTGGTCATCGTATCCTGCGGCGCGGTCGAATCGGCGCGCCTGCTGCTGAACACCCGGCACCGGCTCTTTCCCACCGGGCTCGGGAACCGGTTCGACTGGGTTGGTCGCAACCTGCAGGCGCACACGTATCCGGCCGGCGTCGGCCTGTTCGAGGAAGAAACCTACGACGATATCGGACCCGGCGCTTCCATCGCCATTTGCGATTACAACCACGGCAACGCGGGGCTGGCCGGCGGCGGCATGCTGGCGAATGAGTTCATCCGGTTGCCCTACCAGTTCCAGAATTTCGTGCCGCCGTGGGTGCCGCGTTGGGGGCAGGCGTACAAGGACTACGTCCGGCACGCCTTCAAGAGGACCGTGGTGGTGATGGGTCCGGTACAGGAGATTCCGGTGTTCGATGCGCGTGTCCAGGCAGATCCCACCACGAACGATTACTGGGGCATTCCCGTGGCGCGGATGTCCGGCACCAGGCATCCGCACACCATCGAGATTGCGAATTACATGCGCGGGAAAGCGGAGGCATGGCTGCGGGAAGCCGGCGCCGTCAGGACTTTCGGCTGGGGTGGCTCGCCCGGGCTGAGCGGCGGCCAGCATCAGGCGGGAACCTGTCGCATGGGGAACGATCCAAAGACTTCGGTGGTCAACAAGGATTGCCAGCTTCACGACGTCGACAACGTCTACGTGATCGACGCCAGCGTCCATGTCACCAACGGAGGATTCAACCCGGCCCTGACGATTCTCGCCAACGCCTATCGCGCGTCGAATAACCTGCTGCAAACCTGGAAAGGATCGAAAGTGCGCGGATGAAGCGCGCCATTCTTATCACGGCCGCGGCAGTCCTGGCCTTGGTCCTGCTGGTGCCGGGCGCGAGCCTCTACTACGAATCGGGCGGCGGACGCGGCTGCACAAGCTGCCACGAAATGCAGACCATGTACGACGATTGGCATTCCTCGAGTCATCGAGGCATCGCCTGCCAGAAATGCCACGGAGGAGCGCTCACGCTGGACCCGGCGTTTCATTGGAACAATGCCATGCGCCTTGTTGCGCACGTGCGAGGCGATCTGCCGGAGCGAATTGGATTCGCCAATCACGACGTGCAGGCCATGACCGAACGTTGCGCGAGTTGTCATCGCCGGGAGTACGCCGCGTGGCATGCGGGACCGCACAGCGCCAGCTACGCGCGAATTCTCCTCGACAAGCAGCACAACACCGCAAACAAGTTGATGGACGATTGTCTCCGTTGCCACGGCATGCACTTCGAGCGTGGCATTGCCGAACTGGTCACGCCGATCAGCCACACCGGTCCGTGGCGCCTGCGGCGAGAGGATCTGTCGAACCAGCCCTCCATGCCTTGCCTCGCTTGCCACGAGATTCATCGAACGGGTCCGGTCCTGACGAAAGTGGGAGCGAACGGCAGTGTGCCCGGACCCACGCAGGAGATCATGCCTTCATCACTGGCGTTCTTCGACCGTCGAACCCAAGAGTCCATTCCCGCAACGGACCTGCCCTTGCCCGCCATGCTGGAGGGCGCTCGCACTGTGAAGATGAGCCCGGACCAGCGCCAGGCGCTCTGCTATCAGTGCCACGCCCCGGTCTACACAAGGCAGGTGGCAAGCGGCGACGATCGGACCGCCATTGGAGTGCACGAGGGCATCAGTTGTCTGGCGTGCCACTCGCAGCACGGCGAAACCACCAGAGCGTCCTGTGCAACATGCCATCCGAAGATGTCGAACTGCGGGCTCGACGTGGAGAAGATGGATACCACGTTCCGGTCGGCGGGCAGCAAGCACAACATCCATTGGGTCAAATGCACGGACTGCCATGGAGCGGCGGTTCCGAAGAGAAAAGCTTCGGTTGACTAAGCTGCGTCCCCGCTCACGCCCAGCGGATCAAACCCTTGCGGCCAATGTCCTTGCGATAATGCATGCCCTCGAAGCGTACCTTCTCCACTTCGATGTACGTGTTGCCGATCGCCGTGGCGAGGTCCGGGCCTGACGACGTAACACCCAGCACTCGCCCGCCATTGGTGGTCAGGCCGTAGAGATCCAGCTCCGTTCCGGCATGAAAAACCACGCCCTGGTTCACCTGTTCCCAACCGGTGATGCGGTCGCCACGGCGGGGTGATCCCGGATATCCGGCGGCCGCAAGAACCACGCACACCGAGGGCTCAGGTTTCCACTCGAGCGGGGCCTCCGGCAGCTTGCCCAGTGCCGCGCCGTGCAGGGCGCCGACGAAATCGCCGCGCATCCGGTGCATCAGAGGCTGCGTTTCCGGGTCTCCCAGACGCGCGTTGAACTCAAGCACGCGCGGCCCGTCGGCGGTCATCATGAGTCCCGCGTAAAGGAAGCCGGTAAACGGCGTTCCTTCCGCCCGCATCCCTTCGATCACCGGATCGATCACCGTTCGAAGGATCGCCTCGCTTTGTTCTCGCATGAGAATACGGCCGTCGCAGTAAGCGCCCATGCCACCGGTGTTCGGTCCCTCATCGCCGTCGAACACGGCTTTGTGATCCTGCGTTGCTTCGAGCGCAACCACGCGATTGCCATCGCTGAGCACGATGAAACTGACCTCTTCGCCCTGAAGAAACTCTTCGATCACCAGCGTGCCGCCATCGGACATGAGCTGCTCGATCCCTCGCTCCGCTTCCTCGCGGTTCTGCGCGATGATGACGCCTTTGCCCGCGGCGAGCCCGTCCGCCTTCAGCACGACGGGATAGCTGAAATTGCGGAGTTCCTCGATCGCCCGCTGCGCCGAATCGACGGCGGCAAACCGCGCCGTGGGAATGCGCCAACGCTGCATGAACTCTTTCGCGAAGGTCTTGCTGCTTTCGAGCTTTGCGGCGGATTGAGTAGGTCCGAAAATGGCTAGTCGACGAGCGCGGAAGCGGTCGACAATCCCGGCCGCGAGCGGTGCCTCGGGTCCGACAACGGTAAGATCCACTTCCAGCGACTCGGCCAGCTTCAGCGGATCCGACGCCGGAAAACAAGACGCCACCTGCGCCATGCCGGGGTTTCCGGGCGTCGCGTAGATTGTGTTGCCGGGAGCCTGTGCGAATTTCCAACAGAGCGCGTGCTCCCGCCCACCGCTGCCAACAACCAGTATTTTCATGTTGCTGCGCTACCATGATACCTGTGGTAAGAACGCCATACGATGTGGTGGTTGTGGGCGCCGGGCATGCCGGTTGCGAGGCTGCTCGCGCATGCGCGCGTCTCGGTCTGCGCACGGCCATGATCACCATGAACCTCGATCTGATTGCGCAGATGTCGTGCAATCCGGCGGTTGGGGGCATCGCCAAGGGGCACCTTGTTCGCGAGATCGATGCGCTCGGTGGCGTGATGGGCGAGGTGACCGATGCCGTCGGCATCCAGTTCCGTCTGCTGAACACCAGCCGAGGGCCGGCCGTTTGGTCGCCGCGCGCCCAGTGCGACAAGAAGCAGTACCGAATTCACATGCGCGAGGTGCTCGAAGGCGAGCCGAACCTGCGCATTCTCCAAGCCGAGGTCGCGGAGATTGTCATCGTCGGCGGTCGCGCCACCGGCGTTTTATTGCGCGATGGCCGGACCATCACGGCTGATGCCGTCATCATCACTACCGGCACATTTCTGAACGGTCTCGCGCACGTGGGCGATATGAAGTACAGTTGCGGCCGCAACGGCGAGGCGCCATCGAATCTGTTGGGCGACCAGTTGCGCACACTTGGCCTCCAGTGGACGCGGCTGAAGACCGGTACCCCGCCGCGCCTGGATGGGCGAACCATCGATTGGAGCCGGTTCGAAGCGCAGGCCGGTGACGAAAATCCAACGCCGTTTTCGTTCCTCACGGAAAAGATTGATCGCGAGCAGATCAAATGTTATATAACTTACACTTCTGATGAGACCTTGCGCGTTCTCAGGGAAAGCATCGCGCGTTCACCTCTTTACAGTGGCCAAATTGAGGGCGTCGGGCCTCGGTACTGCCCATCGATTGAAGACAAGGTGGTGAAGTTCCCGGACAAGTCGCGGCATCAGATCTTCCTTGAGCCGGAAGGCCTCGACACCTATGAAGTCTACGTGAACGGCATGTCCACCAGCATGCCTATCGACGTGCAGGAGGCGATGGTAGCATCGATCCCCGGGCTTGAGAACGCCGAGATGATTCGACCGGGATATGCGATCGAGTACGACGCGATCGATCCCCGGGAACTGCATCACACGCTCGAGGTGAAGAAAATCCCCGGTCTGTTTCTCGCTGGTCAAATCAATGGAACGTCAGGGTATGAGGAAGCCGCGTGCCAAGGGCTGGTGGCCGGTTTGAATGCGGCCTGCAAGCTGGGCGGGAGCGAACCAGTCGTGATCGGGCGGACCGAGGGCTATACGGGAATCCTGATTGACGATCTCGTCAGCAAGGGCGCGGACGAACCGTATCGTATGTTCACGTCTCGCGCGGAGTTTCGGCTGCACCTGCGCATCGACAATGCAGACGAACGACTTACTCCTATCGGCCGTCGTGTGGGTTTGGTGAGCGATGAGCGCTGGCGGGTGTTCGAAACGAAGCGTCGCCAGCGGACGCTGTTTGCGGCGATTCTGGACGGGCAGCGCGTGGATCCCGAGCTGTTCCCTCATCTTGGGCTGTCCGCGGAGGACCGGCCAAAGTTGATCGAGTGGCTTCGCCGGCCTGAATCGCGGGTGTTGGCTCTGGCGGCGTGGCTCGAGCAGACTTCCGGCGAGCGGCCAATTCGGGGCGTTCTTACCTCCATAGAAACGGAGGCGAGGTACGCAGGCTATATCGCACAACAAGAGCGGCAGGTGGAACGGTTGAAAGACGCCGAGCGGCGGCGGATCCCTGGGGCATTCGTGTATGAGGGAGTGCCGGGATTGTCTCGCGAAGTTCAGCAGAAGCTGGAGCGAGTACGACCCGAGACCCTTGGGCAGGCGGGCAGGATTCCCGGCGTGACTCCGGCGGCGATTGCCGTGCTAGACGTGTACCTTAGCCTCTCCAGCCGTGCGTGATTCGTTTGCGGAGCTTCTTGTTCGCCACTTGGACAGAAAGGTAATTCTCATTGACGAGCAGATCAGCGCACTGGACCGGCACTACCAACTCCTTGTCAAGTGGAATCGCGTCCTGAACCTCACCTCCATCCGCAACACCGAAGAAGCTGTTATCCGACACTATTGCGAGTGCCTCTTCTTTGCTTCTCTATTGCCGGACAGTGGCCGGGTTCTCGATCTGGGGTCGGGCGCCGGCTTTCCCGGGGTTCCGGTCGCCATTCTGCATCCGGAGATGCGCGTTACCCTGCTGGAATCGCACCAGCGCAAGGCGGTGTTTCTTAAAGAAGCAACAAGGGACCTTAAGAACGTCGACGTTGTGCCAAAGCGAGCCGAAGATACTTCCGGCACCTGGGATCTCGTTGTTTCTCGCGCCGTGGATCCCCAGGAAGTGCTCCGTCAAGCACCAAGGCTGGCTTCCCGTATCGGCATGCTGGTCGGCGGTGCCGACTCGCTTCTTTTCGAGAAGCGAACCAAATTGCCATGGGGAGACGACCGATGGGCAGCCTTCACAATGTTTCACGTGGAACATTGAACCTCACATGCACCCGGAGGTTGACGTTCCACGTGGAACCTTCCCCCGGCGTGATATGCTGCTCTATTTGGTGCACAAGTGAGCAAAGTGATCGCCGTCACCAACCAAAAAGGTGGCGTCGGCAAAACCACGACAGCTATTAATCTCGCCGCCTCGTTCGCCGCGAACGATGTGCCGGTCCTGTTGATTGACTCCGACCCACAAGGTAACGCGACAACTGGTCTTGGTGTGAACAAATCATCCTTACAATCAACGGTTTACGATGTTTTGCTTGGCCAACAGACGGCCGCGGGCGCTGTCATCAAAACAGAGTTCGACGGCTTAAGCCTAATGCCGGCCGACCGAAATCTGGTCGCCGCCAACCTGGAGCTGGTGGAGGAAGATAATCGGGAATCCAGACTTCGCACGCGCATTGAGCCGATCCGCCACAATTATCCCTTCATCATCATCGATTGCCCTCCCGCTCTGGACCTGCTGACCTTGAACGCTCTCGTCGCGGCCGATTCCGTGCTCATACCAATCCAATGTGAGTTCTTCGCACTCGAAGGCATTTCCCAGCTCATGGACACGGTTGACCGCGTTCGCTCGGCATTTGGCACCAACCTGGCCATCGAAGGCGTGCTTCTCACGATGTACGACGACCGCACCAATCTCACCAAGCAAGTAGAGACCGATCTCCGCGAGTTCTTCGGGGCGCAGGTGTTTCAGACGGTGATCCCCAGAAGCATCAGGCTCGCCGAGGCACCCAGCTTCGGTAAGCCGATTATTTCCTATGACGTGCGCTCCCGCGGAGCCGAGAGCTACATTCAGTTGGCAAAGGAGATCCTGGCTCATGAACAAGCCGCCAGAAACTCGCAAAGCGCTGGGTAAAGGACTCTCCGCGCTACTTCCGCAGCGTCCTGCGCACGATGCCCCAAGCCAGGCCCAAACACCCCCTCCCGATCAGCGCGGCACGGTTCGAGAAGTCTCTATCACCGATATCGACCCCAACCCGCTACAGCCGCGCTCCCAGTTCGATCAGACTCGCATCGGCGAACTGGCCGAATCGATTATGGCGAACGGCATTATCCAGCCGCTCATCGTTCGCCGTCATGGCGAGCGGTTTCAGCTTGTCGCGGGCGAACGCAGGCTGCGCGCCGCCCGTGTAGCCGGATTGCCGCAAGTGCCCGTAGTCATTCAGGATTTCGCCGACGATCAACTCCTTCAGCTCGCCCTTATCGAAAACATCCAGCGCGAGGATCTGAACCCTATCGAAACCGCGCAAGCCTTCGAGCGCCTTGCCAACGATCTCAACCTTACGCATGAGGAAATCGCCCACCGCACCGGGAAGGATCGAACCACTATCACAAACCTCCTTCGCCTGCTTCGCCTGCCAGACTCGATCCAGCTCCTCCTGGCCGAACGCCGCCTGCACATGGGCCACGCCCGCGCCATTCTTGGCGTCCCCAACGAAGAACAGCAAATCGAGATCGCCAACCGTGCTGCAGCTCACGGTCAGTCCGTCCGCGATGTCGAGCGAATAGTAAGGCGTCTTACAGATGAACGCCCCGATTCCACCAAAAACGAAACGTCCCAGGACCCCAACGTCAAAGCCGCCGCTGGCCAACTCCAGGAGATCCTGGGAACCAAGGTACGCATCGTCGAGAAGAGCGAACAACGCGGCCGCATCGAGATTGAATACTATTCCCAGGACGATCTGCAGCGCCTATATGGACTAATCGCCAAGGAGTCTTAGCCCGTGCTAAATTCGAAGAGAATGCCGGTGTAGCTCAGGTGGTTAGAGCGACGGTCTCATAATCCGTAGGTCGCAGGTTCAACTCCTGCCGCCGGCACCATTCCCCACATTTTCCCAGTCGAATTCCCAACCAAGCGTTCCGCCGATTTACGGCCCGAAAAAGCTTGACTCTCCTGCCAAACGGATTTATGTTGAACTCGGGTAGAGACCGGAATGGTCGGTCGAAAGTCCCCACAGGAGGGAGCCTATCGAGAACGAACACTTGTTCAGGGCGGATACCGACTTCCTCGACCCGATGGCCTAAAAGGCAAACGACGGCTTTGGGGCTTGCCCCTTGAATTTGGCCGGCAGCAGAATACACTGCAGCGGTACACCGGAGGGTCATCGCAGCGGGTATTGGCGTTCGCCCTGATCTTCCGAAACCTCCTCCATTTGACACTCTCCTTTCGCGATCAGTAGATTCGAGTTAGTGGATTCATCCATAGTCGAGTTCCGCGCGGTCTCCAAGAGCTACCCAATCTATCGTTCACCCGGGGATCGTCTGCGCGAGCTGGCAACGTTTAATCGCCGGTCGTGGCATCGCGATTTTCACGCGCTGGCGGATGTGTCATTCGACATCGCCCGCGGCGAGACCTTCTGCATCGTCGGCGAGAACGGATCCGGCAAAAGCACGGCATTACAGCTAATGGCTGCGATCATGCCGCCAACGTCGGGGACGGTGGCGGTACGTGGACGCGTTGCGGCATTACTTGAACTTGGCGCAGGCTTCAACCCGGAATTCACGGGACGGGACAATGTCAACCTGAACGCCGCCATCATGGGCTTCTCACGACGCGAGATCGACCGCAAATTCCGGGACATCGAAGAATTCGCGGAGATCGGCGAGTTCATCGATCAACCGGTGAAGACGTACTCGAGCGGCATGGTGGTGCGGCTCGCGTTCGCCGTGGCCATTCATCTGGACCCTGAAGTGCTATTGGTGGACGAGGCGCTCTCGGTTGGCGACATCTATTTTCGCCAGCGCTGCATGCGCAAGGTACATGAGCTGCGCGCACGCGGAATCACTATTGTCTTCGTCTCGCACTCAACCGCGGACGTGAAGGCCATCGGCGATCGCTGCATGTGGCTCGACCACGGCAAGGTGCGCGACATCGGCGCGACCGAACAAGTAGTCTCGAAGTATCTTGCGTCCATTGTCCAGAAGGACGCCGTGTTCCTTAGACAGAACCGTACCGCGTCCGTCCCCGCCGTTGCCGCGAGCGAGCACGTGGTGCGCACCATTCCGAACATCGACCATCGCTATGGAGACGGGCGCGCCGAGTTGCTGGGTATCGCGGTGCTCGATTCCGCGGGCATTCCCGTCAGGATGCTGGAACCGGGAGCGTCCATTGTGGTGCGCATCAGCGCGATGGCCCATGCGCGGCTGGAGCTGCCCATAATCGGGTTCATGATGCGCAATCACATGGGCGTGGATTTCGCCGGCACGAACACCGCACGCGAGGGGTTCGCGCTCCCTCCGATGAATGAAGGCGATGTGTACACAGTCGATTTTCACGTCGACCTGCCGCAGCTCTATCCATCGCAGTTTTCCTTTTCGCCGGCCGTGGCCGATGGCACGCTCGAATCCTACTCTATGTGCGACTGGATCGACAACGCACTCGCGCTGCAGATGAGCCGCGCCGACCAGCCGGTTTACGGATACGTTCATTTGCCCTGCCGCGTCGAGCTGAATCATGGCTGAATCCAGAGCCGTTGAGTTTACCGGAGAACGCGTGGTGCCCGGGCTGGTAGAGGCGGACCTTTGGAACGAACACATGGCGCGCTACGCGTTCGCGGCCAGGTTCGCCGAGGGAAACCGCGTCCTCGATGCGGGGTGCGGGACCGGGTATGGATCGGCGGAACTGGCACGCGTCGCGAAGAGCGTCACCGGAATCGACCTTTCGCGCGAGGCCGTGGAATGGGCTCGGCGCAATTATGGCGGCCCGGTTTTTCTGAATGGGTCCTGCACGATGTTCCCGTTTCGGGAGGGCGCTTTCGATCTCGTGGTGGCCTTCGAAGTAATCGAACATCTGCATCAGCAGACATCGTTCATCGCGGAATGCCGGCGGGTGCTTACGTCCGGAGGGTTGCTGATCGTATCGACGCCGAACACGCTCTACTATGCGGAGGCGCGCGCCGAGGCCGGGCCGAATCCGTTCCACGAACATGAGTTCGAAGCCGACGAATTCAAAGCCGCGCTGCGAGCGCAGTTCGCCCACGTTTCGCTCCTCCTGCAGAACCGCAGCGAATGTTTCGCGTTCTATCCGCCATCGGGATGGCAAGGCGGGCGAATTGTTGCCGAAGCGGGCGCAGACCGAGCTGAAGCCGCGAACTTCTTTATCGCCGTATGCTCGAACGGGGCGCTGCCAGAGATCGAGCCGATCGTCTATGTGCCGCGCGTGGCGAATCTTCTGCGCGAGCGCGAGCACCACATCCAAAAGCTTCGTGGTGAACTCGCGCAAAAGGAAGGGTGGCTTGCGGAGGCCACTGGCGCGCGCGACAAGATGATGGACATCGCGCACGAGAACCAGGCGTGGGCGCAGAAGCTTTCGGGCGAATTGGATGAGGCGCGGGCGCGCATTGTTCAGTTGCAGGATGAGTTCGCCGACGAACAGAAACGCGCGCAACAGGCGATCGACGGTCTTGAAGCCGACAACCTGAAGAAGACGGAATGGGCCCTGGCGCTGTCCACGGAACTGGACGTTCTTCGCGGCCAACTTGCCATGGTGGTTGCGTCGCGCTGGGTGCGCGCGGGACACAAGATCGGGCTGGGGCCGCCGCTTCCAGGACTGGATAAGCCCGCGCAGTGAGATTCCTCCGCAGCATTGCGGCTCTGTTGGCCGCGCCGCCGCTTGCTCTGGCCGCGGCCATCGCGATTCTTATTTCCGATCTAATCCCGCGCCGGGGCACGCTGCAACCCGACAGCATGCCCCGCACCGATGCGGCCAGTATCGTGATTCCCAACTGGAATGGCCGCGAGCTGCTGGCGAAGTATCTGCCATCGGTGATCGAAGCCACGAGCGGGAATCCCGCTAACGAAGTGATCGTCGTCGACAACGGATCCGAAGACGGCAGCGCGCAATTCGTCCGCGAGAATTTCCCGACTGTGCGGATTCTGGCGCTGGAGAAGAATCTCGGATTCGGAGGCGGTTCCAACGCCGGCGTGGCCGAGGCGCGCAACGATATCGTCGTTCTGCTAAACAGCGACATGCGCGTGGCGCCGGATTTTCTTGCGCCGTTGCTCAAGGCTTTCACCAACGACAAAGTCTTCGCGGTTTCGTGCCAGATCTTCTTCTCCGATCCGGAACGGCGCCGCGAGGAGACCGGGTTGACCGAAGGCCGCTGGCATCGCGGCAAGCTGCAGGTGGGACACCGCATCGACGAACAGATCACCGAACCGTTTCCCTGTTTCTACGGCGGAGGGGGCTCGTGTGCGTTTGACCGGCGGAAGTTCCTGAAGCTCGGCGGCTTCGACGAGATTTTTGCGCCGTTCTACTTCGAGGATGCCGACCTCGGTTACGGCGCGTGGAAACGGGGATGGCAGGTGCTGTATCAGCCGGGCAGCGTGGTGTGGCACGAGCATCGGGGGACCATAGGCCGTCATTTTTCAGATGTCCGCATCGCGGGCGTCCTTGGGAAGAACACGCTGCTGTTCTGCTGGAAGAATATTCACGAATGGCCCAGGCTCGCGGAACACTTCGCGTTTGTAGTGGGCGGCGCGGTATTCCGTGGCAGACTGCGTGGCTTGTGGCGCGCGGTGACTCAGCTCCCCGGCGTGTTGCGTTCCCGGCGCCGTGCGCGCGGCCTGGCCGCCATTTCAGACACGGAAGCTTTTTGCCGGCCACTGGGCGGCTACTTTCGCGACCGCTTCGCCAACCTGGCCCCATCGCCGAAACGTTTGCGGGTTCTGTTTCTCTGTCCGTATTCCGTTTCTCCGCCCGTGCACGGCGGCGCCGTCTTCATCTACAATACGCTTCGCGAGCTCGGCAGGCACTGTGATGTACACCTGCTGATCCTTCTGGAAAGTCCCGAACAGCGCGCCGGTCACGCCGTGCTCGAACGTCAACTCGCCTCCGTCGAGTACTTCGACCGCCTCGCTCCAAGGGATCCCACCGTGCCGTACTACCTGCCGCATGCGGTCCGCAATTTCGCGTATCGCGATCTCGAATGGGCCATCCATCGCCTCATCTTTACGCGTGAAATCGACGTGCTGCAACTCGACTACACGAACATGGCGCAGTATGGCAGCCAGTACCGGCGCCTGGCCAGCGTACTGTGGGAAGTGGACGTCTTCTTTCAATCCGTGGGCCGGAGCCTGACACTGAAGACCACGTGGGAGTACCTCCGCGCCCTGCGCTTCGAACTGCGTGCGCTGCCGAAGTTCGATCTCATCCAGGCATGCACCCGCGACAACCGCGACTACCTGCTCTCGTTCGCCCCCCGGCTGGCCCCGAAAATCGACATCGGCACGCGCACCGGCATCGAAGTGGAACGCTACTCCTTTTCTCCGGCCGCACGTGAACCACTCACCATGTTGTTTCTGGGGAATTTCCGGCACACCCCGAATCTCCGAGGCTTTGAGTGGTTCTGCGCGGGCGTGCTGCCCCGCGTGCGCGCCCGTTATCGGGACGCTCGCGTGGTTGTGGTGGGCTCGGAGATGCACCGTTACGCCGTGGCGGCGCAACCTGGGGTGGACGTTCGCGGCTTCGCATCCGACATTCGCGAACCGCTGGCGCGCTACACGCTGTTCGTCTGCCCTATCCTGAGCGGTTCGGGCATTCGTGTGAAGCTGCTGGAGGCGTTTGCAGCAGGAATTCCATCGATATCGACACGCATTGGCGCGGAAGGGATCTCCGCGAGTGATGGCGAGTTATGCCGGCTGGCCGACGACAGCGAAGCATTCGCCAACGCGATCATCGAAGTCTTTGAGAAAGGTTGACCGAGAAGCTGATGGAGAGCTATCGGGCGGTGGTGGAGAAGAAGAGAAGTTAGAGCTCAGCTACTGGTCTGCTGGCTTGCCGGTGCGGGCGGCTTTGAACTGCTTCGCCACGTCATCGGCGGTATGCTTCAGTTGCTTTGGTAGCGTCCCCGTTGGCTTCTCATACGTCGACCACAGCACGTTGCGCGTTCGCCGGTCCACCAGAAAGTAGGTTCCTTTGCCACGGCCGAACGAAGGAACGGGTGCGGTTGCCTTGCCCTCATCGGCAAGCGTAATCGCATCGGTGACGGAAGAACTGTCGGTCTTGTCGCCGTCTTTCTTGTCCTTATCTGCTTCGTTGTCCTTGTCCTTATCTGCCTCGGCCTTCGGCGGGACTGGCTTCGGGTAGAGATCGTTAACATGCCGCTGCCCATGGGCAGTATGTAGACCGTCTGCACATTAGCCAATTGCGGCGCGGGTGCGTCGCCGGCCGCGAGCGCGAGAATACCAATGCTCGGCAGCGCGGCGGCATAGAGCCATTTCATGCCTTCATGATAGCCTGGTTGTTCGTGTACAAAGGCTCCAAGATCACGGTGATCATTCCCTGTCTCAACGAGGAGCAGGGCATTGAAAAAGTGCTGCAGCGCATGCCGCCCTTCGTGGATGAGGTGATCGTGGTGGACAACGGGTCCACGGATCGCACCGCGGATGTGGCGCGCGCATGGGGCGCCCAGGTGATTCGCGAGGAAGTGCGCGGATACGGGCGCAGCTACAAACGCGGATTCGCCAGCGCCCAGGGCGACCTCATCATAACGCTTGATGGCGACCACAGCTATCCGCCGGATGCCATCTCGTATCTGCTGGAGGCCTTCCTGCATCTCGAGGTGGACTTCCTGAACGCCTCGCGCTTTCCGGTGCGCGATTCGCACGCGATGAGCATGAAACATCACCTTGGGAATTTGATCTTGTCGCTGGCCATGTCGATCCTGTATTTCCGCTGGGTGCGCGATTCGCAATCGGGGATGTGGGTGTTCCGGCGGACCATTCTGGAGGGGATGGCTCTGGAAGCCGACGGTATGGCGTTCTCCGAGGAGATCAAGATTGAGGCGCTCCGAAACCGGCACATTCGCTTCGCGGAGATCTCGATTATGTACACGTCGCGGCTGGGCGAGATCAAGCTCAACCCGTGGCGGGACGGGTTTTACAACTTGTGGTTCCTGGTGCGGAAGCGGTTTGCGACCGGGCGGCGAGTCACGAACGAACATCCACGAATGAACGCGAATGGACCCGGATAGTGTCACTGCGGTAATTCCCAACTGGAATCGCGCCGCGCTGCTGGCGAAGGCGCTCGACTCACTGCGGCGGCAGACGCGGCCTCCGGAAGAGATCATCGTCGTGGACAACGGCAGCACCGACAATTCCGTGGATGTTGCGCGCGCCGCCGGGGCGCGAGTGATCGAGATGGGTTCGAACGCCGGTTTCGCCCGGGCAGTGAATGCAGGCATCGAGGCGGCCGGCAGCGAGTTCATCGCGATCGTCAATAACGACGTGGAGCTGGAGCCGGGCTGGCTGGGGACCTTGTACATGAATCTCGCGGGAAGCCAGTACAGCTTCGCCACCGGAAAGCTCCTGGCCACCGGGCACGAACAGATCATCGACGGAACATGGGACGAGATTTGCCGGGGCGGCTGTGCGTGGCGCTGCGGGCAGGGCCGAGCGGACGGCGGGATTTGGAGTGAGAGCCGGCCGATCCGCTTTGCACCACTGACTGCAGCTCTGTTTCGAGCCGACGTTTTCCGGCGTGTAGGTATGCTGGATTACAATTACGAATCCTATCTGGAGGACGTCGATTTCGGCCTGCGATGTGCAACGAACGGACTGGAAGGGCTGTATGTGCCTGAAGCGCGAGGCCATCACCGTGGCAGTGCGACATACGGCCAGTGGAGCTACGACACGGTCCGGCTGCTGGCGCGGAATCAGGTGGTTCTGGTGGCGCGCAACTATCCCGATGGCTGGCTGCTCCGGTATGGATGGCCGGTATTTGTCGCGCAGGCACTGTGGGGAGGGCTCGCGGCGCGGCACGGACACTTGCTCGCGTACGTTCGCGGCAAGATGGAAGGCCTGAGGCTCTATTGGAAGTTGCGGCGCGGCCGAGTGGTTCATGACGCGCAAGTGTTTCAGAGAATTGTCCGGGAGGCGGAAAACGAGATCGGGACACTGCAGAAGGCGACCGGATATGACTTGTTCTGGCGGCTGTACTTTGCGCTGACATGAACGAAGTAAGTGTTGTCGTGGTGACTTACAACTCGGAGCAGGTGATTGGCTCGTGCCTGGAGTCATGCCGGGAGTACCCGGTAATGGTTGTAGACAACGCCTCGGCGGATGGCACCTTATCTGAAGTGCGGCGATTTCCCCACACCAGACTGCTCGCGAATTCGGCGAACCGGGGTTTTGCGGCAGGGGTGAATCAGGGTGTTCGCCACTGCGAGACGGAATTCATCTTACTGCTCAATCCCGACGTGACGCTTCTCACTGACGTCTCGGCGCTGGCGAGTAAGTTCGACAACGAGCGCGTGGGAGCGGGCACGGGGCAGCTTGTTGGCGAAGACGGCCTGCCACAGGATGGGTTCGTCATTCGAGGCTTTCCCACTCCGGTGACACTTATTTTCGAGGTTCTCGGGCTGAACCGGATCTTTCCCTGGAACCCGGTGAACCGGCGGTATCGCAAAATAGGTGGAAACCTTGACGCGGCTGCCGAAGTCGATCAACCGGCGGGGGCCTTCCTGTTGTTCCGAAAGGAGCTATGGAAAACCCTGGGGGGATTTGACGAGTCCTTCTATCCGGTATGGTTCGAGGACGTGGACTTTTGCAAACGCGCGAAGGAGGCGGGCTACAAATTGGTGTATGAACCCTCCGTTCAAGCGCGTCACACGGGAGGGCACAGCGTGCGTGCGCTTCCCGGGGAGTGCCGGGAACTCTACTGGTATGTTAGCCTTCTAAGGTATGCATCGAAGCACTTTCGCCCGCTCGGATTCCGGTTGGTGAGCGCGGCGGTGGTGGCTGGCGCCGTTCCGCGAGCGCTTACCGGCATCGTCGCCGGTGGTGGCGCGGCCCTGGCGGCGACTTATTGCAGAGTTATGCGATTCGCGGGCGGATGCCTGGTATCGGGACGGTTTCCCGAGCTTCCCGGACCGCTCCGGCGCCAGATTGCAGCGGTATCGAGCCTGACCGAAGCCAGACCAGTTACACCCAACGCAAGGAACATTTAAGAGAAGAAACGAGCTTCATGTCCTCAAACGATCGGGTGTCCGTCACGATAGTGACCTACAATAGCGGCCGCTTTATACGCCGCTGCCTCGAATCCGTGCTCGCGCAGAAATATCGCAACAAGGAAATTATCGTCGTCGACAACGCATCGACCGACGGAACCACGGACATTCTGGAACAGTTCGAAGACCGCTGCCAGATCGCTTACAACGACGAGAACATCGGCTTCGCGGCGGCGCAGAACCAGGCGATCGAATTGTCGTCGGGTAAGTGGGTGCTGACGCTGAATCCCGACGTGTTGCTGCTGCCGAACTTCATCCAGTCCCTGGTGGATGCGGGGAGTTACGACGAGACCATCGGCACCGTGTGCGGTAAACTGCTGGCCATTCTGGCATCGTTCGATCTGCCGGACCGGCCGCTGGTGGATTCGACGGGCATCTACTTCACGCCCATGCTGCGGCATCTGGACCGCGGCAGCCAGGAAGTGGACAACGGGCATTACCTCAATTACGAATACGTGTTTGGCGCGACTGCGGCGGCGGCGCTGTACCGGCGTTCGATGATCGACGACGTGGCCATCAATGGCGAGTTTTTCGACAGCGACTTTTTCGTCTACCGCGAAGACGCCGACGTGGCCTGGCGGGCACAGTTGATGGGCTGGAAATGCATCTACACGCCGCACGCGCGCGGCTATCACGTGCGCAGCGTGCTGCCCGGCAAACGGCGGGCGCTGCCGGCAGTGATCAACATGCACTCGGTGAAGAACCGGTTCCTGATGCGCATCAAAAACATGACCGGGCACCTATACTGGCGTAACTGGCTGTCCATCACCACGCGGGATTTGATCGTGGTGGCGTGCTGCCTGCTGCGGGAACAGAGCTCGCTGAAGGCGATCCCTTACATCGCGCGCAACTGGGGCCGGGTGATGGAGAAGCGGCGGGAGATCATGCGCCGCAAACGGGTGAGCGACGATTACATCGCCGGGTGGTTCTCGTATCAGCCCGTGAGCAAGCCTGCGCGGGTGCGGTCCGTGGCGCCATCGCGGTCGAAAGCGGCGTTCCGAGGGTAGGGAACGGCGCGGTATTCACCGACGTTCGCTGCCGTCTTGTACGTGGACCTCGAAGCGCTCGAGCGGCTCTCCGGCCTCACTCACAGGAACCAGAGTCTTGTCGCGTGTGCCGCCGGCTCCCTCAAGATAGATCCAGGCCAACTCCGGACGACCAGGATAAATGGCGACCTCGGATGGGTGTAACTCCGCCGGCCCGGCAGCCCGCCGTTCGCCATCCAGACGATACCTGCCATAGGCGATTAAGCGACCTGCGTCATCCCACGCGCGGCAAACATCCACATCTTTGCCGGCATCGAACGAGCAATCGATCCATGCCGAGTCGTCCATCGTTGCCACGTAGTGCGCTCGCGTAGAAACGCCCGCAGGACGCGTCAATGGCTGCCAGAAGCCAAGTCCTACTCCGATTTGGTAGACCGGTCGTGAAATCACGATCAGCACCACGACCCCCACTAGAGCCAGAGCGCGTCTGATCAAGGTAGCCCCTAAGGATCAGAATACTCGTCTTCCGGTAGTCGCGTCGGCTGCCTAACTCTGCTGTAGATTGGTTGCTTGCGAAGAGTGCGGATTGCGATTGTGGGGACGCGCGGCATCCCGGCTAATTACGGCGGCTTCGAGACGTTCGCCGAGGAATTGTCGACGCGGCTGGCGGAGCGCGGTCACGATGTTCGCGTTTATTGCCGGTATCGATGGCCTGAGCCGGAGTGGCGCGGGGTGCGGCTGACGTACTTGCCCACGCTGCGGCACAAGTATCTCGACACCATCGTCCACACGTTCCTTTCCACGCTGCACCTGATCATGCATCGAGTAGACGCGGCGCTGTACTGCAACGGCGCGAATGCGATTTTCACGCCTTGGCCGCGCTTGCTCGGGATGCCGGTGGCGCTCAACGTCGACGGCCTCGAGCGCAAACGGAAAAAGTGGAACGCGGCGGCCCGGGCCTGGTATCTGGTTTCCGAATGGCTGGCTACGTTCTGTCCGTCGCGCGTGGTTACCGACGCGGAGCAGATCGCCGAATATTATCGCGAGCGCTGGCGAAAACAGACGACGTTCATCCCTTATGGCGCGGAAACCGGGGCGGTGAAGGGAACGGAGACCCTGCGGCGGCTGGGGCTTGAGCCGGGCCGATATTTCGTATACGTTAGCCGTCTTGAGCCGGAGAACAATGCGCTACTGGTGCGGAAGTCGTTCGAGAAGGTGGAGACTGATCTGCGGCTGGCGCTGATCGGCGACGCGCCCTATTCACACGAATACATCAAGCAGGTGGGCGATACCACGGACTCGCGAATCGTGATGCCCGGCGCAATCTACGGCAGCGGATACCACGAGTTGCTCTCGCATTCGTTTGCTTACGTGCATGCCACCGAGGTGGGCGGCACGCATCCGGCGCTGATTGAGGCGATGGGGCGCGGGGCCGTGATCCTCTATCTGGACACGCCGGAGAACGCGGAAGTGGCCGGAGGGGTGGGCATCGCATTTGAACCATCCACGCTCCCCGAGCGAATGCGCGAAGCGCTGGCGATGTCCGTTGAGGAACGGGCGCGAATGGGCCGCCTTGCCGCTGAACGCGTGCGCGACCGCTATAGCTGGGACGCGGTGACGGATGCGTATGAGCGGCTGTTCTTCGAAATGTTGGGGGCGGTACTGCACCCATAACCCGACGAGTTCCGGGACTACCGGTTCTTTAGAGGCGTGGACCG
>JBEKFB010000087.1:0-13858 GCA_050013535.1 Bryobacteraceae bacterium
GCGCTGGCGGGCGCTGTAGTCGCGCTCGGATCGGCCCAGGCCGTCGTTGGCCGTGGAGAGAATGAGTTCACCTACGCGGTGAACCTGGCGCAATCGCAGCTCACCAATACGGCTGCCGCCGAGTCGTCCATCCGCGATGCCGACATGGCCGCCGAGGCGGCGAATCTCACCAAGGCGCAAATCCTCATCCAGGCGGGTGTCGCCGCACTGGCCCAGGCGAATTCGGCGCCCGAACAGGTTCTGACGCTCCTCCAACACACCTAGCCGCCCCGCCGGAGGCGAGTCAGCGAGGGATGGCCGGGCATGGTCGAGATTAAAACGAAATACTTTGGGAGCATTCCGCTCGATTCGGGATTACTTGTTGAGTTTCCCGCCGGTCTGCCTGCCTTTGAGCGAGAGCGTGCTTTCGTGGCCATCGAGCACCCCCGAACGGCTCCGCTCGTGCTGCTGCAGAGCATCACCACTCCCGATCTCTGCTTTCTCGCGCTGCCTGTCTCGGAAGTGGATCCGGGTTACCAGTTGCTGATTTCCGCCGAAGACAAAACCGTGCTCGGCATCGAGCAAACCGTCGACCCGCCGGCAAACACCGACGTAGCGGCGCTTGCATTGATCGCGGTCCGTCAGGATGGACGGGTCAGCGCCAATCTCATGTCGCCAGTCGTGGTGAACCGGGCGAACCGGCGGGCCATTCAGTCGGTGCGCTGGGACGGCCTTTACTCCCATGAGCACCTGCTCAGACTTCCCTCGGCGCCAGCGTACAAAACGGAGCAGCCATGCTCGTAATCCGGCGGCGCGCGGGCGAATCGGTGTTGATCGGCGACGGGGTGGAAGTCGAAGTCCTCGAGATCTCCGGCAACCAGGTGAAAATCGGCATCTCGGCTCCGCGAGACGTCCTAATCCTGCGCAGGGAAGTGCAACTCACCGCGGAACAGAACGAGCTGGCCGCAAAGTCAATGCCGTTCGCATCGCTGGCCGGCCTGCTCGGCAAAATCAAACAATCTCCTCAAGGTTCCTTATCGTCAGGCGATAAGGGCAAGTGAAGAAACTCGCAAGGCGCTGACAGCGCCAGGTCTGGAATGGACTCCCGGCCTGAGTTCCTCACATAAGGAGAATTACCGTGTCTTTTGATATTAATACCAATGTTGTGTCTCTTCAGGCACAAAACTACCTCAACATGAACCTCAACTACCAGGACCAGACCATCGACGAGGTGACTTCTGGTCTGCGCATCGTGCAAAGCGGCAACGACGCGGCGGGTCTGGCGATTGCCAACGGCGATCGTTCCGACGAAGCGGTACTGACACAAGGTATCCAGAACGCCAACAACGGTCTGAGCCAGTTGCAGATCATCGATGGCGGTATGAACAATATTTCGCAGCTTCTGGACCGCGCCCGTACGCTGGCCACCGAATCGGCCACGGGAACGTTCACCGGGGACCGCAGCGTGCTGAACAACGAATTCCAGAGCGTACTCGGCGAAATCGACCGCGAAGCGCAGGCAGTCGGCCTGAACACCGGCGGCACCTTCGCCAAGAACCTGTCGGTATTCGTTGGCGGCGGTCAGGGAACCACGGGGGCGGCGGCAGTGGCCAACGGCTCGATTTCACTGAACCTCGCGCAATCGACCGTGGACACCAAGAGTCTCGGGCTCACCGGCGTGGAGGCTTCGGGCCTGGCTGCTACGGATATCGGAACCGGCTCCGCTACCAGCGTCGCCAACATTCTGGCCGACACCGCTAACACCACGGCTACCTCCGGTTACACGACATTCGACGTTACCGGCCCAGGTTTCAGCGGCGCCAATGCCATCCAGCTTCAGGTCAATCTGTCGGGCGTGACCGATGACACCACGCTGGTAACCGCCGTCAACAACGCCATTCAGACTGCCGGCGCCGGCGACACGCAGGCGGCTACCGCCTTCCAGAACGCTAACGTCACCGCGGCCGTGAACACCAACGCCAACGGGCAGCAGCAACTAACCTTCACTTCTTCGAATGCGGCGTTCCAGGTGCGCGCAGGCGATTCCACGGCCAACGCCCTGCTGGGCAACTTCGGCGCCAGGGCGGTCCTCACCGGCACCACTACGGGCGCCTTCGCTACGCTGTCCACCAGCGATACACTGCAGTTTTCCTTCGATGGCGGCCCGACTGAGAGTTTTGCGCTGGCCGGCACCGAAACAACCGCCGCGCTTGTGGCAACGACACTGAACAACAACACGGCATTCGCCGCCAACGCGGTGGCCAGCACCGACACCGCCGGAGGGTTGGTCATTACTTCATTAAGTGACAACGCCGGCTCGTCCATCACCGTGGGCAGCACCAACGCGGCCACCGTCCTCGGCCTGAGCGGCACCGCCACCGTTGACGCTTCCACCGGAAAGTCGCTCGGCGAAACCGTCACCGCCACGCTCGGCGCAACCTCGACAACCGCTACTTTGGCGGGAACGATTGTGCAGGTTCAGGGGGGCGGTCTGGCCAGTCCCGTGGACATCACCCTCGGCGCGGGCGACACCACCCAGGCCCTGGGCGTTGCGGATCTGGTCAACCAGGTGAACACCAACAGCGCCCTGCAGGCGGCTGGAATCAGCGCGTCTTCAGCGGGCGGCAAACTGACCTTCAGCAGCAATGCCGGACAGAACTTCAGCGTGTCGGCCGCCGGTGACACCACCAATGAACTCGGCCTTGGCAATTATCTGGCCAGCGGCAGCACTTTCAACTACACTTCCATCACCGCCGCCAACGCGATAGTTACCGGCACCACCACCGACTCTCTTGAAATCTCGGTGGCGGGCGGGACCGCCCAGCAGATCAGCGTGACCGGCACCGCCGCCGACACCGCGACCCAGTTGGTCGGCTTGCTGAACACGGCTTTAGGAGCCAACGCGTACACCAACGCCGCGGGCATCACCGCGTCGCTGAATGGCAGCAGCCACATCGTACTCACTTCGACCAATGGCACCGCCTTCCGCGTAGCGGAAGGCACCGGCACGGCGGCCAACCAGGTCCTCGGCTTCGCCGCCGCCGCCCTGGGCAACACGTTGACTGCCGGCGCATATATCGGCGCCAGTGCTACAGTGTTCGTCGGCGACGCGGGGTCCTTCGCCGCCGCGCCCACCAGTGACACCAATAACATCTACTTCGATGCCGGCGGTTCCACAGCAACGTCGGTCCTGCAATTCAATCCGATTCGAAACGGGCAGGACGATCAAACCATCAGCATCTCCGCCAACGATTCCTCGGGAACCGCTCACTCGCTCGCCGTCGTTCTCTCCAATAACACGACCTCGCGTAACGGGGAATCGCTCGACGAAACCATCGCCGCGATCAACTCGGCTCTGCAATCGAGCGACGACTCGACGTTGCAGTCCATCGTGGCGGTAAAAAGCGCCACCACCAACTCCAGCGGTGTAGCAACCGGGGAAGGCATTCAGTTCCTCAGCACGCTGGGATCATTCTCCGTCGGCCTCAGCGCTGCCGGCAGCAACGGCACGGTCGGGATTGGTTCAACCGCGCAACAGGGGACGGTGCAAGTCGCCTCGGCGCTGTCCGGCGGTGGCACCGTGAACGTGTCTAACATCAACAGCGCGGATGCCGCGGTTACCTCCATCGCCAACGCCACCACTTTGCTGGGCAGCGCTCAGGCAACCATTGGTCTTGGTGAGAACGAGTTCAACTACGCCATAAACCTCGCGCAATCTCAGCTCACTAACACGACGGCCGCCGAAGCGTCGATTCGCGATGCCGACATGGCCGCCGAAGCCGCTAACCTGACCAAGGCGCAAATCCTGGTTCAGGCCGGTGTCGCCGCTCTGGCACAGGCCAATTCAGCTCCTCAGCAGGTCCTGACACTGCTGCGCAGCTAGTCCGGCTGATCTCCATCCTCGAATGGGGCGGCATCAACCGTGAAGGCGGGCTCTGGCCCGCTTTCTTCTTTCCCGGGCTAATGCCGTACGTTCATTGCCCGCTCTCATTTGCCAGGTCCACCGCAACCTTCTCGAGAACTTCCGCCCACCGCTGGTCGAACAAGTGCCCGTAGATTCGCACGGAAGGAAGCCATGGCAAATAGTTCTGGCCCATGGTCCAGCAATCCCCGCTGCTGATCTGCGTAAGCTGCCAGACCGGTCTCCCCAGCGCCCCGGCCAGACAAGCCACCGATGTGCCCACCGAGATGACGATGTCCAAAGCAGTCATCAGCCCAGCCACCTCTTCGATGTCCCGTTTGAGATCGAGGTCCGGCCAGACATGAATCGGGACACCGGATTGCGCGCTGGCATCGGCCAGTTCCGCCCGGCAATCGTCATATTGAAGATTAATGAAGTGAACGTTGGGAACGGCCAGAACAGGCCCCCAATCGCGCAATTCCGTACAATCGAGACGCCGCAGGCCCGCCGTCATGCCGCTCCTCCAGCAGATCCCCACCTTTGTCCCCCGACCGATCTCATCCAGACGGCCGCGCCAGTGCGCCACACGCGATGGATCCGCGCGCAGGTAGCCTTTCTCTGAGGGAAAGCCTCCGGTCTCTGAAGAAAAGCCTTGGGGAAAGCGATCGAGCGAAGGCCTCAGCCATCGTCCGGCGCTCCCCGCCGGAATCTGCAGATCGGCATCCGCTGCCACCGGATGCGGCGGATCGGTTCGCGATATCACTTCCGCCGCGGGAAACGAGCGCGCGAACAATGGCGCGAGGCGTTTCTCGCATTCAACGATGCAGCGCGCGGCCACCGCTGTCAGCTCCGGCACCATCCCCGCGAAAATGATTTCATCGCCGAGTCCCTGCTCTCCCCAGAAAATGAGCTTCTGCCCGGTGAGCGGTCCCCCATCCCAACGCGGCTGGATGAATGGGCGCACCGGTCCTCGTTTCCCCGCGTCCCACCCCGATTCGTATTCGTCCCACGCGCGCTCAATCTCGCCGGTCATGAATCGCGTCAGCGCCCGATTGCAGTGGGCGTCGTGGAAACTCGGCCGTAATTCCACGGCCCTGCCGTAACACGCAATCGCTTCGGCAAGGTGTAACTGATCCTTGAACAGATTGCCCAGGTTGTTGTGGGCCGAGGCATTCCCGGGATCGAGCGTTAACGCTCTCTCGGCGCACTGAATGGCATCGGCATGACTGCCAAGCTGGTGCAGGACGCAGCCCAGATTGGCGTGGGCAGCCCCCAGATCGGGCTTCAGCCGGATCGCCGCGCTGAGGCAATCCACCGCCTCCTTCAGCAGACCCAGCTCGCGTAGCGCGTGCCCCATATTGCTGTAAGCTTCGGCGCAGGACCGATCCAGCCTGATCGCTTGAGCGAAGGAATTGGCCGCTTCCTGGAACATTCCCCTGACCAGGAAAACGCCGCCCATGTTGTTGTGCGTGGCGGCATCGTTTGGGTTCAACCGCAGCACTTTGGTGTAGTGGGCTTCCGCCTCGACATGCCGTTCGAGAGAGCTAAGGAGGTCAGCCAGGTTCTTGTGCGCGGCGACATTGTCGGGCTGCACCGCAACGGCTTCCTCGAAGCACTGGACCGCGTCGCCACTCCGTCCCAGAGCAACCAGTACATTCCCCAGCGTGTTGGAGAACTCGGCTACGGGCCGGCCGCGCGCCGTAATCGCCTGACGCACGCGCTTCTCGGCCACGTCAAACCGGCCCTGCCGTTGTGCCAGCATCCCCAGCAGATGCAAGGCGTCGGCTTCATTCGGCTGAATCGCAACGACGTTGCGATAGAGCGCCTCGGCGCGGTCCAGCCGTCCCGCCCGATGGTGCTCGACGGCCAGTGCAAGAGTCTCCCGCACGCTGCGGCGCATGTGTGCAGGTGTGCGGCGGACACCCGGGCTCTCATATGGAAGCGGCAGGAGAATATTACGTCAGGCTGCGCACATGGATATGGGGCGAGGTTCTCGTGAGCGACGGCATGCTGCTGGAAACGGAGACTGGGCCGCTTGAAGCGTTCTATAGCTTGCCGGCGGACGTGCGCTTCTGCAAGCGTTGCGTCATTTCCAACCAGCGCCCCAACTCCGTAGTTGAGTTCCACAACCGGCCGGGACAGCCAAAGCGGACCATTGTTTTCGACGAAGAGGGAGTCTGCAGCGCCTGCCGGTATGCCGGGAAGAAGGCGTCCATCGACTGGCGCGAGCGGGAACGGCAGCTCCTCGATCTGTGCGCGCGCCATCGCAGCCGCGCAGGAGCCTACGACTGCATCGTCCCCGGCAGCGGCGGCAAAGACAGTTCGTTCACCGCGCACATCCTTAAGAACAAATATGGGATGAATCCGCTCACTGTGACGTGGGCGCCGCACGCTCATACCGACGTCGGATGGCGCAACTTTCAAAGCTGGGTCGGCTCGGGTCTCGACAACATTCTCGTCTCGCCCAATTCGCGCGTGCACCGTGTGCTCACGCGGCTGGCATTTCTGAATCTGGTCCATCCGTTTCAGCCGTTCATCATCGGGCAGAAATTGGTGGCCCCACGACTTTCGGCACTTTATGGAATTCCTCTGATCTTCTACGGCGAAAACCAGGCCGAGTACGGCAACTCGATCGAGGAAAATGACCGGCCGACTATGTCGCCCAGCTTTTACGAGGACGAGCCGGATCGCGAACGGCTGGTGCTGGGCGGCATTCCGATGGCCCGGCTGGAGCGTGAACACGGAGTTTCCCGCGGAGATTTGAACCCTTACCTGCCCGTCGACGGTGGCCGTCTCAGAGCTCTCGGCGCCGAAGTCCACTATCTCAGCTACTACCTGAAATGGGACCCGCAGGAGTGCTACTACTATGCCGCCGAGCACACCGGCTTCCTCCCCAATGACCAGCGGACGGAAGGATCATACTCGCGCTACAGCTCCATCGACGACAAAATCGACCCGCTCCACTACTACACGACCCTGATCAAGTTCGGCATCGGCCGGGCTACGTACGACGCCGCGCAGGAAATCCGCACCGGCAAAATCACCCGGGAAGAAGGAGTGGCCGTGGTGCACCGGTATGACACCGAGTTTCCGGCACGATATTTCCCCGAGATGCTCGAATACATGGGCATCTCGGAGGGCACGTTCCGGACCGTGATCGACAAGGCGCGCTCCCCGCACCTGTGGAAGAAAGAGGATGGCGAGTGGAGACTGCGGCATCAAGTCCAATAACACCCGAACTCAACGTCGCGGGGCGCAGGATCGGCCCGGGCCATGCTCCGCTTGTTGTCGCCGAAATTGGCATCAATCACGAAGGCGACGTCGACAAGGCCATGCGGATGATCGAGGATGCGGCGGCGGTGGGCTGCGAATGTGTGAAGTTTCAGACGCACGTCGTGGAGGACGAGATGGTTCCGAATGGCGTGGTGCCGGCAAACGCGCGCGATTCCATTTGGGACATCATGACGCGCTGCGCTCTCGGCGAGAAGGATGAACGAAAGCTCAAGCAGCACGCCGAAGCCCAGGGACTGATTTTCCTGAGCACGCCGTTCTCCCGAGCCGCCGCGGATCGGCTGGAGAGGCTGGGCGTTCCTGCGTACAAAATCGGTTCGGGCGAGTGCAACAACTACCCGCTGGTGGAGCACATCGCGCGCTTCGGCAAACCCGTAATCCTTAGCACCGGCATGAACAATCTGGAGAGCGTGGGTAAATCGGTGGCGATTCTGCGCTGTTTCGGCATTCCGTTTGCGCTGATGCATTGCACCAGCATGTATCCGACCCCGTACAGCGCCGTCCGCCTTGGGGCGCTGAAGGAACTCGCGGACCGTTTCCCGGATTCACTCATCGGCCTTTCCGATCATTCCCTGTCTATCTATCCGTGCCTGGGCGCGGTGGCGCTGGGCGCTTCGATTCTGGAACGCCACTTCACTTCCGACAAGAACTGGTCAGGACCGGACGTCCCCATTTCGATGACGCCGCAGGATCTGCGTCAGTTGATTGAAGGAAGCCGGGCGATTCACGAAAGCCTGGGCGGTTGCAAAGATGTGCTGCCGGGCGAAGCTCCCACCATTCGCTTCGCCTACGCGTCTGTAGTGGCCATTCGCGACATCACCGCCGGCGAGCCGTTCACATACGACAACACGTGGGTAAAGCGGCCGGGCACCGGCGAAATCCGCGCGGAAGAATTGCCGGCCGTTCTCGCAAAGCGCGCCGCGCGGGGCATCCGCAAGGACGAACAACTCCAATGGGCGTCGGTTCAATAACCAGACGCGTGGTTTTTCTCACCGGCACGCGCGCGGACTTCGGGAAGCTGAAGCCGCTGATGCGGGCGGTGGAATGCTGCGGCTTTCTCGAAAGCGCGGTGTTCGTCACCGGCATGCACATGCTTTCGCGCTACGGGCTGACCATTGACGAAGTACTCAAGGCCGGCTTCCCGCAGGTTCACCCCTTCATGAATCAGTTTCGCGGTGAACCATCAGAACATATCCTGGCAAACACCATCACGGGCCTGTCGCGATACGTACAGGAATACGATCCGGACATGATCGTGGTCCACGGCGACCGCATTGAAACCCTGGCGGGCGCCATCGTCGGCGCATTGCGCAACGTGCTGGTGGCCCATATCGAGGGCGGCGAGATTTCCGGCACCATTGACGAAACCATCCGTCACACCGTGAGTAAACTGGCCCACCTGCACTTTGTGGCCAACGATAGCGCGGCGGCGCGCCTGCGGCAACTCGGCGAGCGGAACGAATCCATACACGTGATTGGATCGCCGGATATCGACATCATGCTGTCGCCGGACCTGCCCGATCTCGATACCGTGCGCGGGCATTACGGCATCGACGCGGCATCGTACGGCATCGTCATTTTTCATTCGGTCACTACCGAAGCTAACCTGCAGGATCGGGCCGCCGCCGAACTGGTCAGCGCGCTGCTCGACAACAACCTTCCTTACGTGGTGATCTATCCGAACAACGACCCGGGTTCAGAATGCATTCTCGATCGCTACGCCGCGCTTACCGGCGACTCGCGTTTCAAGCTGTTGCCATCGATGCGCTTCGAGGCCTTCCTCAGACTGCTGAAGCACGCCCGGGTGATCGTCGGCAATTCGAGCGCTGGTGTCCGCGAAGCGCCCGTCTATGGCGTTCCCACGGTGAATATCGGCAACCGCCAGCAGAACCGCTTCCGTTACGAATCGATTCTCGACGTCCCCGACGATCGCCTGGCTATCGGGGACGCCATCGCACAGGCTTGCCGGATGGACGGCGTTCGACCCTCGCGATTCTTCGGCGATGGCCACAGCGCGCCGCGGTTTTTGCGCGTGTTGTCGAACCCGGAAATCTGGGAAACGCCCCGGCAAAAACAATTCTGCGATATGGAAGCCGTCCCCGCGCCTGCCCTGTCATGAAGCTGCACCCGATCCCGAAAGTGTTGGCGATCATTCCGGCGCGCGGCGGTTCGCGCGGGCTGCCGCGCAAGAACCTGCTACCGGTTGGAGGCATTCCGCTCGTGGCTCGAGCGATTCTCGCCGCTCGGGACTGCCCCTACATGGGCGGTTGCGTATTGACGACCGATGATCCGGAAATCCGCGCAATCGGCATCGCTTACGGAGCCGACATCATCGACAGGCCTGCCGATCTCGCCGCCGACTCTACAATCAGCCAGGCGGTGGTGCGCCATGTCCTGGAGTCCCTCTCAACGACCGCAACGGCTCCCGAATACTTCGTCCTGCTTCAGCCCACCTCCCCGCTTCGCACCGCCGCGCACGTCACCGCTTGCATCGAAGCGTTCTTCACCTCGGACGCCCAATCCGCGATCAGCGTCACCGAAGCAAAGGAGAGCCCGCTTAAATCGTTCATCGAAACTAACGCCTCACTGCAACCCCTGTTCGATGTCGAGAAGTTGCACACCCCGCGCCAGGCTCTGCCTCACGTATACAGCCAGAACGGAGCGATTTATCTGACCAGTTCCGAGGCCTTCCTGCGGTCGAACTCGTTCTTCATTCCACCGGCGATGCCGTTCGCGATGGACGCCGAAACGAGCATCGACATCGACACCGCTCTCGATCTGAGGATCGCCGAATGCCTAATATCCGGCTGATCGCGCGGCTCGATGTCAAGGGGCCCAATCTGATCAAGAGCATTCGTCTGGAAGGAGTGCGTGTTATCGGCGATCCAGGCGAGCACGCCCGCGCTTATTACCAGCAGGGCGCGGACGAATTGCTCTATGTCGACGCAGTAGCCAGCCTCTATCAACGCAACAGCCTGCAGGAGATTGTGCGCCGCACATCGGAGGATGTGTTCGTCCCGATGACCGTAGCGGGCGGCATCCGCAGCGTGTCCGACGTCGAGGAGTTGTTGCGTGCGGGCGCGGACAAAGTGGCCATCAACACGGCGGCCGTACGGAGGCCGGCTCTCATCACCGAAGTTGCGCGGCGCTTCGGCTCGCAATGCATGGTGCTGTCCATCGAAGCGAAATCGACTGGCGCGAGCCGGTGGGAGGCTCACGTGGACAGCGGACGGGAACCCAGCGGCCTTGAAGTGCTGGCATGGGCCCGGCGCGCAGTGGATCTGGGAGCGGGCGAGATCCTGCTGACTTCGGTTGACCGCGAAGGTACCGGCAATGGGTTCGATTGTGACCTGGTGCGACATGTGGCGTCTTCTGTCAGCGTTCCGGTCATCGCCAGCGGCGGAATGGGATCGCTTGATCATCTGCGCGAAGTTGTCGAAACAGGCAAGGCAGACGCAGTCGCGTTTGCCGGAGTTCTGCACTATAAGCGGCTTTCGCTCGACCAGATTCGAACCTGCGCTTTAGACGCGGGCCTCTGCGTGAGAACACATGCCGCCTGAAGTAACCGTGGTCGATTACGGCATGGGCAACGTCGCCAGCGTAATGCGGGCCCTTTGCGCGTGCGGGGCCGCTCCATCGCTCACCAGCGTGCCGGAACAAGTGGCATCGGCTTCACGCCTCATCCTCCCCGGAGTCGGCGCATTCGCCGATGGAATGGAGGAGCTGCGCCGCCGTAGCCTGATCGAGCCTATTCACGCTTTGGCGCAAACGGGTCGTCCGTTCCTGGGCATTTGCCTCGGCATGCAAATGATGCTGGCAACTGGCGAAGAGTTCGGCGTGGTTGCGGGCCTGGGACTCATCGCCGGCAACGTACAAGCGATACAAGGGCCACGCAAAATCCCGCACGTCGGCTGGAATCGCATCTCGCCCCCAGGCGCAACCCGAGACTGGCAAGGCACCATACTCGAAGGCGTCGGCCGCGACAATACCGTGTACTTCGTCCATTCCTATGCGGCATCGCCTGAGTCTGCGGGCGATGTGCTGGCCGAATGCGATTATGACGGCTACGGTTTTGCCGCGGTGATCCGATCCGGAAACCTGTACGGCTGTCAGTTTCACCCCGAGAAAAGTGGTCCCAGTGGTCTGCGCATCCTGAGCAATCTCCTGAAAGCGAGCGGGTCATGAGCAACCAGGCGTCATGGGATTCCTTCAACGATTTCCTGCTGCACGGATCGACGGACCGTTTCGCAAAAATCCTGTCTCGCTACGAACTCTTCATGCGTGTGATCGACGTTCCTGGGGACATCGTCGAATGCGGCGTCTTCAAGGGCACGGGTGTACTGTTCTGGGCGAAGCTGATTCAGATCTTCCACCCCTTATCGCTGCGCAAGGTGGTTGGCTTCGACACGTTCGGCGAGTTCCCGGCAACAGGCGAAGTCGACCAGAAGTTCGCGGCTGACCTGTGTACCGAGGCGGCCTATGACGGGGCAGATCCAGACGCACTCATGGCGATCGCCAGCGAGTGCGGCGTGCGTGATCGGATCGAACTAATTCCCGGCGATGCCAGAGCCACGATCCGGGAGTATGTCGAGGTTCACCCCGGCTTTCGAATCGCCCTGTTGAACCTCGATTTCGATACCTACGCTCCAACCCATGCCGCGCTCGAAGTCCTCTACGATTCGGTGGTGCCCGGCGGCATCGTGATCAGCGACGAGTATGGGCTCTCCGGCTGCAGCGAATCGGACGCCATCGACGATTATATTCGTGAACATGGCCTCTCGGGAGTGCGACTGCGCGGCCTTCCCTGGAACCTCAGCCCGATGGCCTATTTCACTAAGCCGTAGGCGCGGCCTCCGGTTTTGATGGCCAAAACGTTGACCGTTCTCCCCCGGCGCGATAGGATGGTGTTGCGGGGTGGAGCAGTCTGGTAGCTCGTTGGGCTCATAACCCAAAGGTCGAAGGTTCAAATCCTTCCCCCGCAACCATCCGAATGCGCTTGGTGGCCGAGTTCCCCGCCCCATCACCGTACCCACCCAAAAGGTTCCATTCGCCTTCTGCGACGTAGTGGCCTTTTTTTCCTTCGACTTGCGGCACCATTCGTATTCCCGTTACGTGCTTCCCCAGTTCCACCTTGGCTCTCTGGACATCAACAACAAGAAGCTGCCGGATGCCAAGGAGTTGCCCGGTTACAAATTGGCGGATGCGCCCGATCTCAGCGGAAACCGAATCCGGCTCGGAACTCAGTAATTGCCGGGTGATGTCGTCAACCTCCTGCTGGCGGCTGTTGATCTCTTTCACCAGGGCCGGGGTGGATAGCATATCCCCGAAACCGGGTCAAAGCAGACGTCTTGTCCCGGTGGCAGATAGATATGAAAGATGTGATTGTAACCTGAGTCCTGCAGCAGAGAAGCAGCCTCGTAGGCGAAGGGCTCCATGTCAGAGTCGTACAGAGTGTGCGTCGTGACGAGGCGATTGCGGTATGCTGTGAATCCCGTCTTAAACTGGACGGCGAAGTTGGGAATCCAGAGAGTTTGGAGGAATCCATGAGCAAAACATTGGCAGCACTCAGCGGAATGCTGTTGTTCAGTTGTTTTCATTCGCTGCCAGCGCAGGCCCAAACATCCTGTTCTAACGCCAGCCTGAGCGGAACCTATTTCTACATGCTAAGTGGGGCGCTTGTTGGCGAGGGTAGCTCCCAACCATATACAGAGTTGGGCAAGTTGGTTGCCGATGGAAACGGCGGAGTTACCGGCCACTCTACTGCCAGCATCAAAGGCTCAGTTGCGGCCCACTCCCTCACCGGGAGCTATTCGGTACAGGGCGACTGCACTGGAACGCTGGCGCTATCCGTTAACTCGCAGTCCCCGGAGACAATCACCTTTCAGGTTGTCGAGGGAGGGCAAGGGGCGGTGGTTGCGTTCTCGTCATCGGGCGAAGTGGCATCGGGCCGCGCTTATCGAGCGGCCAGCGGAGATGCCGGTCAGTGTGGGGATACCTCATTTACCGGGAGCTACGGCTTCTTGCTAGCGGGTGTGGAATACACGCAGAACGGCACTTTGGCGTATTCCAATGCGGGTCAGTTGACGGCGAACGGCAGCGGCGTCATCAACTTTATCGGCGTGGCAAACCTCGGTACTGGTGCGTCACAAAGTAGCGGTACCGGCACGTATTCAATTGCGAGCGACTGTTCAGGGACGGCTCAAGTCACAGGTCAGACCGGCACGTTTAATTACATTGTGGCCATTGCCGAGGGAGGAAACGTGCTGTTGATGGAAAACGACAGCGGGACGACCGTTGCAGGCACGGCGCAAGCACAACTGATCCAATCAATACTTCCGCAGTTGGCATTTGGCGGGGGCTGGTATTCGGCGATTTATTTCACCAACACGACCAACGCGGCGCAGTCGTTTCCCGTGACCTTTACCGCCGATAATGGAACGCCCCTCACCGTGCCCTCGCTGGGCGGCACATCCACCACAGTAAACATACCGGCCCTCGGGACCACGATTCTGGAGGCCCCAAACACAGGGTCACTGAGTCAAGGATATGCCACGTTCACGCTGCCACCGGGAGTGTCCGGGTATGGCATCTTTCGGCAGAGCGTGACAGGGCGGGCAGATCAGGAAGCGGTGGTGCCCTTTACGACGGCTAATGGAGTTTCAAGTATTCTGGTCTGGGATGACACCA
>JBEKFB010000088.1:0-13784 GCA_050013535.1 Bryobacteraceae bacterium
TACGATGGGCCCGCCGGAAAGGCCACGCTGACGCTGCAGCCATAGATTGGGCACGCGCGCGCAACCCCAACGGGGTCCTACAATAGAGCCATGAGATTCCGCGTGGTGCTCGAATATGACCCAGTAGGGCAGAGCTACTCGGCCATTTGCCCGGAGTTACCCGGCTGCGCGTCGGCGGGAGACACGGAAGCGGAAGCGCGGCAGAACGTCGAAGAGGCCATTCGTCTTTATCTTTCGCCATCGGAGCTTGATTTGCCGGAGACTGCGCGCCTAGTTGAGGTAACGGTTGCGTGATCGTGGGACACCTCGGCTCACTGCGGATGAAGTGATCGCGTTACTCCGACGGAATGGATTTGGCCTGGCCGGCAGTTCCGGAAGCCACCAAAAGTGGCGCCATTCAGTCACAGGCAAACAGGTGATCGTGCCCTATCATCGAGGACGCGTTTTGCCCTTGGGGACGATGCGGGCCATCATAGAGGGCAGCGGGATCGAAATTGGAAGGTGGTTCGAGTAATCGTCATTCGTAATTCCTGAATCGCTACGGCAACGCAATCCGATCAGCACGGTACACCGTGATCGGCGAACCCTCCGCCAGAAAGGCCGATCGCGGCGGTCCGGACAGAGCCTCAGCAAAACCCGGTCCGTAAAGATGCTCCGCCTCACATGTTAGCGTGGCGTGGTCAACCTGCCACACGCGCCACGGAACGTGTTCCACCCGGTATTCTCTCGCAGTCTCGTGGCGTTGCGCGGTGTAGCCCCAGTAGTGCTGGATGATGAACTCTTCCGCCGATCCGGCCGCGGGTAAGGCGGGCTCACCACAAATGCGTACGTGCAAGCCGTTCCAGCGGCCGCCGATCAGCCACTCGTAGCCGATTTCAACTCGATCCCGTTGATGACGCATGGGGAGTCGGATGTAATTCTCGCCGTACACGCTGCGCGCGATTGCCGCGATGCCGCGTTTCGGAACTATCTCCTTAATGAACACGACACCACGCCGCCAGCCCTCCGGCGCCCGTCTGCGCACGTAGAACCGCAAATTCACTTCCTCAAACTCGCGGTGGAACGGAATCGCCATACCAAGCACGCGCGTGTTGAGAAACAGAAATCCGACCATGCTCGCGTAGGTGATTCCCTCGAAGGTGTCGAGTTCGGTGCCCTCCGGCACATACGGCAGCAACGTCTCGGGCGGAATCTCGTAATTGAGCATCGCCAGACTCCGCCAGTTGGCGGTCAGAAAGCTGCCAGCACTAACCACTGCACCTCTTTCAGCCGCCGTTCTTTTCCGCGTCGCGCGGACGGCCCTTGCGAATGCGGCGAAACAGAAAATCCATACGGTCGCCGATCACGGTGCCAATGTCTGCTTCGAAGTGCAGGTCAGGTACGCGGTAGAGGTCCAGCCGCCGCGAGAGCTCGCGCTTTAGAAAGCCCTTTGCTTTTTCGAGAGCCTTCAGTGCCGGGTCGGCTTCCTCGCGATGCGGAAAAGCCAAGCTCACGCGGGCGCGCTTTAAATCGGGCGACACGTGCACTTCGGTCACGGTGGCTGAGCTGACGCGGGGGTCGGACATCTCATATGAAATCAGTTCGGCCAGCTCTTCCCGGATCGCTTCGGTCACCCGTTCGGCTCGATGTCCTTCCATGCCTGCTCCTGCTCCACCAACTCGCGCGGTTGCGCGTTCATTCGTGGCCCTGCTCAATCCACTCTACCGTGACGTCCGCCAGCACCGGCCCCAGCAGCGATGCCGCCTCCCGTTCCACCTGCTGTAATGTTTGCTCCGCGTAAGGGCGGCTCGCGGAAACCGTGACGGCGGAAATGAGCGAACGCTGCCAGATGTCCTGGAAATCGATCTCGGCCACGGCCACGTTGAACCGGCTGCGCAGGCGGTCCTTCAGGCTCTTCACGGTGTGCCGCTTGTCTTTAAGCGAGTGCGAATCGGGAAGGCGGAGTTCCAGAGTAAGAATGCCGATTGCCGCCATGCCGCTGATCCCCGCCGACTCCGTTGCCGGCTAAACCACAACTTCGGGAGCAACGCGCTCCGTGGTGAAGGCCTCCAGAACGTCTCCGGGTTTTATGTCGTTGAAGTTGTGGAGCTGGATACCGCACTCGAAGCCGCTCTTCACTTCGCTGGCGTCGTTCTTGAACCGCTTCAGCGATTCCACCTTTCCGGTGAAAATGACCACGTTGTCGCGCAGAACGCGGATCTGGCTGTCGCGCCGGATGGCGCCTTCCTGCACCATGCAACCGGCCACGTTGCCCACCTTGCTGATGCGGAACACCTCGCGCACTTCTGCCCGGCCCTGCCACGCGTCCTTGAACACCGGCTCCAGCATGCCGGTCATGGCGCGCTTCATCTCGTCGGCCAGCTCGTAGATGATGGTGTGCAGGCGGACGTCCACCTTCTCCTGTTCGGCCAAAGCCTGGGCGTTGCGCTCAGGGCGCACGTTGAAGCCGACAATGATTGCTTCAGATGCCGACGCGAGGAGCACGTCTGTCTCGTTAATCGCTCCCACGCCCGAGTGAATCACCCGCACGCGCACCTTCTCGTTGGAGAGCTTCTGCATCATGTCGGTCAGCACTTCGGCGGAGCCGCCCACATCCGTTTTCAGGATGACGTTGAGGTCCTTGATCTCGCCTTCCTGCAGATGTTTATGCAGGGTTTCGAGAGTGACACGGGTGCCGCGAGCCATAGCCTGTTCGCGTGTCTTGGCCTCGCGGTAGATGACAATCTGCTTGGCCTTGGCGGTGTCGGTGACCACCTGGAACGTGTCGCCGATTTCGGGCAGCGATTCCAGTCCCAGCACTTCCACTGGCATGGACGATTCGGCGGCGCGGATCTGCTCGCCCTGATCGTCGTACATGGCGCGGACCTTGCCGAAAACCGATCCGCAAATGAAGTAATCGCCCACCTTGAGCGTTCCGTTGCGCACCAGAACGGTAGGCACCGGGCCGCGGCCGCGATCAAGCTTGGCTTCCAGGACCACGCCGACGGCCGGCCGATCCGGATTCGCCCTGAGATCCTGCATGTCGGCAACAAGCAGAACCATCTCCAACAGCCGGTCCAGGCCCTCTTTGGTTCTGGCCGACACGGGCACCATCACCGTGTCGCCACCCCAGTCGTCCGGCACCAGACCACGATCCGAAAGCTGCTGCTTGATACGATCGCGCTGCTCACCCGCCTTGTCGATCTTGTTAATGGCGACGATGATGGGCACGCCCGCGGCCTTGGCGTGATTCATGGCTTCGATGGTTTGCGGCATCACGCCGTCATCGGCGGCCACCACCAGAATGACGATGTCGGTTACTTTGGCGCCGCGCGCGCGCATCTGCGTGAACGCTTCGTGGCCGGGCGTGTCGATAAAGACAATCTTGCGGCCGTTTTTCTCGACGTGGTAGGCGCCGATGTGCTGGGTGATCCCGCCGGCTTCGCGGTCCACCACGTGGGATAAGCGAATGGCGTCGAGCAGCGAAGTCTTCCCGTGGTCGACGTGGCCCATGATGGTGACCACCGGTGCGCGCGTTACGCGGTCCGTCGCCACCTCGGCCGATTCAATCTCAAAAGTGCTTTCCTGCTCGTAGCTGATCTTATTGGTGGAAGCGCCAAACTCTCGCGCGATCTCTTCCGCGGTCTTCACGTCCAGAGTCTGGTTAATGGTTGCGTAAATCTTTTTGTCGAAGAGCCTCTTGATCACCAGATTGGCTTTCACGCCCAGCTTTTCGGAAACCTCTTTCACCGTGATGCCCTCGCTGACCGTGATCTCGCGATTGATCGCCGGCAGCGCGGTAAACTGCTCGCGCCGCGTGGGCAGGCGCAGCATCTTCTCTTCTTCTTCGCGGCGTTCCACCACGCGCCCGCGCGCCTGATGCTGTCTGCGAGCCTGATCGGTCGGCGGCGGGGCGGAGGGTTCCACGCGAACCGTGGATGTGGGGTGCATGGGCCGCGGCCGCGCTCCTCGCGCTGCCGGTCCCGCCGGGCCGGTGCCCGGACGAACAATCGGCTGGCCGGGACGAATGGGACCGCGATAAATCGGCTGGCCGGAACCCGAAGGTGGCCGCGATGGCAGGCCTGGACGCGCCGCAGGCGCCGGCTGGCCCGGGCTGACGCGAGTTTGTTGTTGCTGCAGCCGCGCCAGCACATCGGGGCGCGGCGGAACCACCGGCCGTGCCGCCGGCTGACCGGCAAGAGGACGTGCCTGCTGCGGACCTGGCTGAGCGGCTGGCGCCAGCGGAGCTCCCGTGCGCGGCTGTTGAACCATTGGGCGCTGCGGGATCATCGGAGCGCGCGGCGTTGCTGGTGTTGCCGGACCGGTCCCGGCGAGTACCGATCCCGGCATCGGCTGCCGCGGACCCGAAGGAATCGACGAGCCGGGTGCACTGCCGCTCAACACCTGACCCGGGCGCGGACCTACGGGAAGAGCTCCGGGCGTAGCCGGTATTGCCGGCGCGGCCGGACGTGCCGGCGGAAGTGCCGGTGTTGCAGGCGCGCCAGGCCGGGCCACAGGAGGCGCCGCCACTGGAGTTGGGCGCACCGCGGGCTTTGGCATCGACGGAGCCGATATTGTTCCCATGGGCGGCTGAATGGGCCGCGTACCACCGAGTGGCGGACGAATAGGCAGGGGACGCGGCCGGGCCGCCTCGGTCTCCGCGGCCGGCTCGGCAGGCTCGCTCGTCACCGGGGCCGGTTCCGGCTCCTGTATGACGGGTGCGCGATGCACGTGTTTCGTTTCCGTCGCCGCCGGGGCCGGTGGGGAGACCTCCTCAACGGACTCCTCGACGGCCGCTACGCTTGCAGCCTCGTGGTCCCGTTCGTGATCGAACGTATCGGCACGCGCGCCGACTACACCGAAGTGCTTGCGAACCAGATCGGCCGCGTCTTCGTCGAGCGAACTGGAGTGGGTTTTCTTCTCAGCCACGCCCACTTCGGGGAGCAGGTCGAGAATGCGTTGAGGCTTAACTTCGAGCTCTCTCGCGAGCTCATTAATCCGGATTTTGCTCATAGTTGGCAATTGCAAAATGGAGACGCACTACCCCGGCATGCACTGGTCAGCTCAGCGGTCTGGACCCCAGATCTCCTATCGTATCAGATTCGCTTTCTTCTTCTTTCGCTTCCGGTTGCGCCGCAACACCAGTATCCACGGCCTCTTCAGGGGGCGGTTCACTCGCCGTGACCGCCTCTTCGGAAACCGCTTCGGCTTCAACCGGCGCTTCTACTTCAACCGGGGGAGCCTCTTCATCGGTGGACACATCCTCAATCGCCTCAACGGCGGCTTCCGCATCGAACTGGCTGTAGTAAGCGTTTACCGCATCGCGAATCCGCTCCACGGCCGCAGCGCCGACACCGGGCATCTCTTCCAGTTCTTCCGGCGTCATGGCGCCCAGCTTTTCGATGGTTCCCACGCCGCCGGCGATCAACTGCCCCACGATGCTCTCCGCCAGCCCATACTCCATCAGCGCCGACACGGGCGCTCCGGGCGAAACCAGCGCGGCCATGGCCGTTTCCACTTCCTGCCGCTTTTCCTCTTCGCTCTTGATGTCGATTTTCCAGCCCAGCAGCTTCGCCGCCAGCCGCACGTTCTGGCCTTTCTTGCCGATGGCCAGCGACAGCTGCGTGTCGTCGACAATCACTTCCATATGCTTGCCGAGGGCATCAATGATGCCCACGCGCGAGATTTTGGCGGGACTCAGGGCCTTTGTGGCGTACTGCACCGGGTCGTCGGAAAACTCGATGATATCGATCTTTTCACCGCGCAGTTCGCGAATAATCGACTGTACGCGCATGCCCTTCATACCCACGCAGGCGCCCACGCAATCCACATCGCGGTCGCGGCTCCACACGGCGATCTTGGTTCGCTCGCCGGCCTCGCGCGCGCAGCCTTTGATCACCACGGTGTTGTCGTAAATCTCCGGCACTTCCTGCTCGAACAGGCGCTTCACCAACTCCGGGTCGGCGCGTGAAATCATGACCCCGGCGTTCTTGCCGGCCTTGTCAACCGTCTTGATGATGGCGCGCACACGGTCGCCTACGCTGAAGTTTTCCAGCCGGCTCTGTTCTTTCTTAAGCAGCCGCGCTTCCGTCTTGCCGATGTCGACTATCAGGTCCTGCCCTTCGATGCGCTTGACGATGCAGTTCACCAGCTCGCCCACCCGCCCCGAATACTCGGAAAAGATGGTCTCTCGTTCGGCCTCGCGGACCTTCTGCAGAATGACCTGCTTGGCGGTCTGCGCGGAGATACGCCCCAGCGCATCGGTGGGACGTGCAATGCGAACCACCGCGCCGAGTTCCGCCGCCGGGTCCACTTTCTTCGCATCGTGGAGGGAGATCTCTTTCACCGGATCGGCCACCGGATCCGCTACCGTTTTCACCGCGTAAATCTCGAGCGCACCCTGAGCGTTGAACTCCGCAACCAGATCCTCCACGCTGCGGAAATGTTTCCGGGCCGCCACCAGCATGGCGTCCTTCACGGCGTCGATCACGATTTGCGGATCTATGCCCTTTTCCTTGCTCAGGATCTCAATGGACTGATAGATCGTTCCCACTCGTCTCCTCTTTCAACTTGTCCTCGGGGAAATTACCACTCGAACTTGAGGTTGGCCTTCTCCACCAGAGCCAATGCAAAACGAACCTGCCGGCCAGCCGCCGGCTCGATGGTGATCTGGCCGTCCTCAAAACCGGTCAGGGTGCCTGACCAGTGCCGCTGATTCTCCACCGGCTCTCGCAGCACGATGCGCGCCTTTTGCCCGGTGAAGCGCTCGAAGTCCTTCGCTCTGGTGAGCTTACGCTCGAGCCCCGGTGAGCTGACCTCCAGCGTGTAGCGGCCGCCCGGGATGACGTCCTCCACGTCCAGGATGGTGCCAACCTGATGGGAGATGAGCTCGCAATCGGCGTGGCTGACCCCGTCCGGCTTGTCGATGAAGATGCGCAGCAGACGGCCGTTCCCGCCTCCGAGGAATTGCACCTCGACGATCTCGATATTTTCCGTCTGGGCAACCCTCTCCGCGACTTCCGTTATCTTCGCGGTGATGGCTTCCCTGTTCCTGTCGGGCATCCTGCTACCACGTGACGCGCAATAAAAAAGTGGGCTTTCGCCCACTCTTTGCGTTCGACAATTCCAGTATACCCTGGGAGGGGAGCAGGTCATTAGGGCATTAGTCGTGATACGCTCCAACTATATGGCCACAGAACACATTCTGGCCCTCCTGATTCAGGAGCGCGACAAGCTGAACCGTGCGATCGAGTCCCTGCAAGGGGCCAGGCGCCGCGGCAGACCGCCTAAGTCCGCGGCAGCCGTCAGCCCCACTGAAGCCGGTCCGGCAAAACGCCGTGCACGCACTCCGGCTCAACGGAAGGCGCAGGCGAAGCGGATGAGGGAGTACTGGGCTAAGCGCAAAAAGGCAGAAGGTAAGTAAAACCCTTCCGCCCTTCCGCTTACGGTACTACCTGAAAATCGGTCGACGCGGTAGCGGTGTATGGACGCTTATCCGAGGTGTCGACAACCGTCGCCTTTAAGTAGTATTGTCCCGGCGACACCGCTCCGTTCAGCTTGAGGACGCCCTTTACCGCGCGAGCCGATTCGCCGGTCACGGGAACCACATTCACCGGTGTGTTCAGAATCGGCTTGTTATCCCGATACAGTTCGACATGCGCTTCCAGCGCCCCTGGAGCCATGGTCTTCTGACCCTCATCGGTAGAGATCAGGAACCCGAACGACACCTGGCTGCCGGAATGAAATTCGCGCAGAGCCTGAGAGACATCGCTCGTGGGAGCCGGAGTTTCCGCGATCTGCGGAGTGGTGACTATCAAGTGGTCCTTCTTAAGATCGGGAATCTCAAGATATTGCCCCGACGATCCGAGAATTCCCGATGAACCGTCGCGTACCGACGCGCGGATTTGATACGGTCCGGAGTGTTTCACCGGAACGTCCATGGCCAGCACCGCGCCTTTCTCCTGGAACTCCTTCACCTGATCGCTGGTTCCGTCGATGACCAGATGCTTGCTGCGGCTCACCTGGTCGCTTTCATAAGCCTGCGCGGTAATGTACAAATCCAGGTCTGCCTGGCTTTTTCCATCTGCGCCCGGATGAAATGTCACATCCCGCAGGTCGAGGTAGAGGAGATTATGCACCACCGGGCTGCCGTCCGTGGTCAGCGTAAACTCGGGCGTCAGGCGCATGCGAATACCCGCGGCGCTATATAGCGAAAAGGCGGCACGGGCGAGTTGCATAGCGGGCGTGTTCGGCTTCGGACGATCCGCCTCATCCGTTTTACCGAGAAAACCAGCGCGAGTACGTACCTGGAGGCCCTTGACTTTCACTTTCACGCGAATCGAATAGGCAACGATCTTTTTTTGGTCTTCTTGATTTGCCAGGCCCTCCGGCGCCCGAAATCCAATCAGATAATATCCCTTCTGGTCGTCCTCCACCTTCTGCATCGTTCCGAAATAGTCGTTGCTGTTCAGCATGGCGACGCCGCCGGTACGGTCGGCAAACTGCTGCATCCAGTACTGGGGCGTATACAGCGCCCGGGCCATCTGTCCCTCGCCGATGAGGCCCTGAGCGTCCACCATGTCAATCACCGCGCCCGCGCGATTCGCCTTATCCATCAGGCCTTGCACTAAATCGATGGCCCTGGGATCGATCGTGTACAGGGTGCTGAGGCCCTTGATTCCATCGGAAAAATACACGACTTCCTTGCGCCCGCCGGTGTCGCGCAGTTCGTCCAGCAGTACGTCCAATGTCGCGAGTGGAAGCAGCGGCGTTTGGTTCGTCAGATTCTGTTGGCGGATATTCCAGTGCAAGCTGTTGATAGCCGCCTCCAGAACATGTTTGTCCGAGGTGAGCTGTTGAAACACGCCGTCGGAGTGTCCGGTTTGCCAGAGGGCCACCAGGTCTCCGGGCTGCATCTGATGCTCCACGAAATTTCGCAGCGTGCGCCTCACGAAGTGCAAGCTTTGGAACGAAAGCGTCAGATCGTCCACCAGCAGGACCATCGAGCGGCGCACGTCCTCGGGCCGAAGCACGCGCCCGGCGCCATCAGGTCCCGATTCAGACATAGCGTTTTGGTTAGCGTTCGGCGAATCCAGATTCACATACGAGAGATTCGTGATCGCCTGCGGCTTCTTGTCGAGATACACTTCAAAATCCTCAGGCTTGAGGTTGGTGACGTGATTTCCTTTTGAGTCCGTTACCTCTGCGTCAATCTGTACGAGCGTGGTAGTCACACTAAACACCGTTTCGTCGGAGGGAGGCGCGGCAGGCTGTTGCCCCGGCGCGGCCCCACAAAGCAGGAGGAATGCCGATATTTTCCACATAGGAATTGCCAATATGTTGACGAGTGAGCTCAGGTTATTGTTTCGCGCTCGCACCGGCAAGCGGCTGACAGAAGCTGATATGCTCTCCGGTGCTTGACCATCGATCCGGAACGCCGAACCATCCGCCTCGAACTCCGGACCGTCCGCAAGGTTCGGGCGCGGATCATTCCCTTCCTGTTCACGCTCTACGTGGTGGCGTTCCTGGACCGCGTCAACGTGGGCTTCGCGGCGCTCACTATGAACAAAGCGCTGGACATCACCAGCCAGCAGTTCGGGCTCCTGGCGGGAATCTTCTTCCTCGGTTATTTCTTTTTCGAAATCCCCAGCAATCTGCTGCTGCATAAGCTGGGGGCGCGAGTCTGGATCGCCCGAATCCTCATAAGCTGGGGCATCGTCTCGCTATGCACCGGCTTCGCGCAGACGGCCGTGCACATGTACATCGTGCGCTTTCTGCTGGGCATCGCCGAGGCCGGCTTCTTCCCCGGCATGATCCTCTACCTCACCTACTGGTTCCGGCAGCGCGAGCGAGCCCAGGCTGTGGCGCTGTTCATGGCCGCCCTGCCAGTGAGCAACGTAATCGGCGCCCCCGTCTCCGGGCTGATTCTCGACCACGTCCATTGGCTTGGCATCGGTAGTTGGCGATGGCTGCTGGCATTGGAAGCGATCCCCGCTATAGTGCTCGGCATTGCCACGTGGTTTCTGCTGCCCAACGGTCCGGAGGAAGCGGGCTTTCTCGATCTCGAAGAAAAAGACTGGCTGCGGGACGAACTGAAGCGCGAATCAGCTCGCCAACCAGCCGTCAGCGCGGCCGCAGCGTTAGCCAGCTCGCGCGTCTGGCATCTCGCGGCGATCTACTTCACTCTCGTTGTCGGCCTGTACGTGATGAGCTTCTGGCTCCCGCAGGTGGTGAAGGCGCTCTCGGGACATTTCTCGAACACAGTGGTCGGAGTATTGGTGATGATCCCGCACGGGGTGGGGTTGGCCGTCATGGTTATGGTTTCGCGAAATTCGGACCGCACCGGCGAGCGCCGCTACCATGTGGCGATACCGGCGGTGGCGGCTGCTATCGCGCTGTTTACCGTCGGTCCGGTACGCTCGCCGATGTTCTCCATCGCCCTGCTGACGATAATGGCCGCAGGCATTTACAGCTTTCTCGGGCCGTTCTGGGCTTTGCCAAGTCAATTCCTCACCGGATATGCCGCGGCATCCGGCATCGCGCTGATTAATTCGGTGGGAAATCTGGGCGGTTTTGTGGGACCTTATATGATTGGGTCGCTCACCCGCTGGACCGGGAGCATGTCTTGGGGTCTGGTTTTCGCGGGCGTCAGCCTGCTGGCAGCGGCCGTGCTTGTGATTTGCGTTCGCCCATGCTCTCAACCGTCGTCCTGACTGTTATTCTGGCCGCCGCGCTGGATGGCCGCGTGGTGGAGGACCACTCCGGCAATCCCGTGGCTTCGGTGGAGGTGCGCCTCTTACGGAACGGGGCGCCCCAAGTTATTGCCGAGTTTGAAACCGATGGCGACGGACATTTCGACGCGCAGGATCTTCCGGCAGGCGACTATCGTCTCGAGCTTTCCAAATCCAATTACATGGGCGTGACAGCCCAGGTACATGCCGATTCCGTCCTGCGGATTCGGGTGCTGCGTTATGGCGTGATTTCAGGTCAGGTCACCGATGAACAGGGACAACCCGTGCGCGATGCAGGTGTGCTCGCCTTCACCAAACCAGCCGGCGGCGCACCCTTGCGGCAGACCGATTTCGCAGCTCGCACCGACGAAAAAGGCGAGTATCGTCTGCACCATTTGACGCCGGGCGAATACGCGGTCGCGGCTTCGTGGGGCGCGTCGACAAGGGCCGTGGGGACCAGCGGGAACGCGATGACCGACCCGAAGCTGGGCTCTGGTTTCCTGTTCTATCCCGGCAACACGCGGCCCCAATTCTTCACAGTCACCAGTGGCGACGAGCACCGTGCCGATTTCATGTTGCAGCCAGCGGCTTCATTCAGCGTCAGCGGCAAAGTGGAAGGACCGGCCAGCAACGATACCGGACGATTTTGGATCGCCCTCACCCCGGTGGATCAGCCCGCGCTGGCGGTTGCGGTTACTCAGGCAGCCGCGGACGGGAGTTTTCATTTCGACTCTGTTCCCGTCGGTTCGTACCAATTGTTTGCGTCAGGACCCATCACTGCGCGAACGGGCCTCGGTGGTCTGCTGGGCGACGAACCACTCTTCGGACAGGGTCACGTGGATGTCGCCGGCCAGAATGTCGAAGGCCTCTCGGTCGCGGTCGATAAAGGCGGCAGCGTGACATTCTTGCTTCGCCGTGGCTCGGCCTGCCCGTCGACGGCGTCCGTGAGGCTTGTTCCATTGGAAGACCACGGGGCTGCGAAGGGTTGGACCGCGGAGTTAACCGCAGGCACACCGCGAACCGTCAATCGCATCGCACCCGGACGATACCAGCTTGAAGTGAAAACGCCCGGCGACGCGTGCTATCTCGTGAGCGACCCCGTTGTAACGGTTGCGGGGTCGGGCACGGTGGAAATCCGTACTGCTCCCGCCGGTTCGATTCAGGGGCGTCTGACCGCCGACGCCGCCGCTGTGACGCTGTACGGCGGAGAAGATGTCCGGATGGCGCTACCGGACGCCGACCACAAGTTCACGTTTAGCGGTCTTCGACCGGGTCACTATCGCCTGGTCACCGGACCTGAGAACAAAACCGAGATCGACGTGCTAGCGGGCGCGCCGACCGTAGTGGAGTTGACCAATGCACAATGACCTTGTCGTTATTCTTCTCGCGGCTGGCGTCCTGTATGCGCAGGATGCGCAAACCGCGCAAATCCCGTCCGCGCCCACTGGATCCATCGGCGGCGTTATTCAGTTTGAAGGAACCGGTAAGCCAGTGGACGACGGAATCGTAGTCATCGATCCGGGGAATAAACGAATTAAGACCGACGCGCAGGGGCGATATTCGCAACACGACCTCGCACCGGGCACTTATCACATCAGCGTCGACAGCATGAAGGCCACTTCGGTTTCGAGGGCCGTGACCTTGCTCGCCGGCCAGGATATGACCGTGGATTTTCATCTACCGGCCCCGGGCTTAATCACTGGCCGAATCGTCGATGAGAACAAGGAACCAATTCCGGACATTCGGGTATCTCTGGTGGCCAGAGAGTATCAGTTTGGGGAATTGCATTACGTGTACACGGAAGTTACGACCTCGAACGACAAGGGTGAATACAGATTGGCACCCGTCGCGCCAGGACGTGGCTATCTGGTTGTAGCGGAGAAGAGGGCGCCACTTCACGCCATCTCGGATGCGCCCGCCGATCCGAAACTGCGCAAGCGAGTCCCGGTCCCCACTTACTACGACGGCGCGGATTCCGCTGAAGGCGGACAAGTGCTGGTGCTTCGCTCAGGTGAGCAGCGCGAGGGTGTGGATATCCGCATGCTGCGTTCGCCATCCTACTGTCTCGAAGGCGTGCTGGAGGGTGCGAATGGACCGGGTCAGATGTACTTCTCGATTGGCGAGCGGCAACCGGCGTTTGGCATGTCCGGCGCTGGGGGGACGGCTGGGATGCCACCCGGCGGAAGAACCGGTCCCGACGGCAGGATTCGCATTTGCGATCTCCATCCCGGCGATTACGAGCTTACGGCGTTCGACGTTCTCGATTCATTGAGAACCTTTGGCAAAGCCTCCGTCAGCATCACCGATGGGGATGTGGGGAAGGTCAGGCTTACTGCTGCTCCTTGTATAACCGTGTCCGGAGAAGTGGTCTGGGACGGACGGGCCCCAGAGAAACCGGTGCAGGCGAAGATCCAACTATGGGTCATGCCGGCAACCCGCCCAACCTTCAAACACGAAGCTGATGGACTCTTCCCGAAGTCTGCTATCCCTGGCGAGTTCGCCTTGCCGAACCTGCCCATGGACAACTATGTCCTCCGCCTGTTCGGCGTCCCCGACGATCTCTACGTGAAGGACATTACTTACTCTGGCCGGAGTATTCTGCACAAGCCGCTGAACGTGGGTAGCGCGATCGGCAAAGCGACGTTGCGAATCGTGGTCGCGACGGACGGTGGCGTCATCGCCGGCAAAGTCACCGATAAAGACGGCAACCCGATCCCCGATGCGTCGGTCACCATAATGCCCGCCGAAGCCGAATCCGAAGCGATCCTGGCTGCCGCTCTCGATTCCGAACCGGCCGACCAGAACGGCGCGTGGTCCACAAAACGCCTTCCACCAGGGAAATACTATGTGGTGGCGAGCAGCACGCCCTTCGACATGACCCCGGAGAGCATCGGCCGTCTCTGGCAGCTACACAACAGGGCACAGGAAGTTGAGCTCGGCCCCGGCGCGACGGTGCAAGTAACGCTCACGCCGATGGAGTAGACGATGGCCGCGACCCTGAGAATAGCGATGCTTCTGGCGGGTGCTGCGTGGGCCCAAACGACGCCGCCCGCGCCCACGGGGTCCATCAGCGGC
>JBEKFB010000089.1:0-13740 GCA_050013535.1 Bryobacteraceae bacterium
CTCGAAGCGATCTGCGCCACCACCGGAGGCGTCCACGTCGTCAGTGGCGAGCGTGGAGGGACGCGCAGGATCATCGAAGACCTCACGTCGTACTACGTGGCGTCCTTTACTCCGGCTGGCGGAGCCAACGATGGCCGATTCCGCCCGGTGACGGTAAAGCCACTGCGGAGCGGACTCGTGATCGAGGCTCGCGCCGGGTACTATGCGGTGGCGCGCCCGGCTGGAACGGTGCCGGCGGCGTTTGAAGCTCCTTTGCTGAAGGCGCTGGCTGCGCCGGAATTAGCTACGGATCTGCCAATTCACGCGGCTGGTCTGCGTTTCGGCAACACGGACCATGTGGACTCGGACGAGGTGGTGGTGGAAGTGCCGCTGGGCGGGGTGGAGATCAAGTCCGACGAAGCGGCGAAGACATACGCCGCTCACGTAGCCATCCTTGCCGAGCTGAAGGACAAATCGGGCGCCGTTGTCGAGAAATTCAGCGAAGATGTCCCGCGGCAGGGAGCGCTGGATGAGCAGGAAAAAGCAAAGGGCGACGTGTTCAGCATGCGCCGCCACTTCAACGCAGCGCCTGGAGACTATGTCCTCGAGACGGTGGCCATGGACGTGAACAGCGGCAAGATTGGGGCGCAGCGCACCGACCTGGTGATTCCCCAGCCGGTTCACGGAGCGTCGTTGAGCGATATCGTGGTGGCCCGGAGGATCGACCCATTTCAGAACGACTCCGATAAGGACATCGCGAGTCCCTTACGGTGCGCCGACGGACGCGTGATACCCAATCTGTCCGGACACGTGTCCAAGGCGGCGGATTCCACACTCACCTTGTTCTTTGATATTCACCCTAATACTGCCTCCAACGATCCGCTGGATCTGAAGGCGGAGGTGCAGGTGAACGGGAAGCTTGCGGGCACCATTCCGCTGCGCGTCAGCCAGGATGCCAAGGATCCCACGATTCCGTATCTGGCGGAGCTCAACACCGCGAAGCTTCCCCTCGGCGATTACCACTTCACCATGATTCTGAAGCAGGGCGAGGAAACGTCGAGCCAGAGCGTGGAATTCACGCTGGGCGAGTAGCCGGTTGTGGCGGCGCCGCGAAGTGTGATGAACTGAATACGACTCCTTCATAGCTGCTGTGAGGTTGGACGCCCAGGCATGCCTGTGCCCGGCGCGGACACTCATCGGGCCTGACATGGCCGGTGAGCGCTGGCAGCGGCCAATGGCCGGCACATGACAGATCGGATCGCCTTATGATGTCGCGCAGGCTCCGTGCTTCGGCATTCGGTAGTGTATTCACAACCGCGCTCATTCTGGTTCTGGCGAAGGCGCACGGCAGCCCGCCCGCGCCCGCGCCAATTCTGATCGACTATCCGGCGCAGAACTCGCTGTTTCCGCCCGAAATCACCGCGCCCACATTTCTCTGGCGCGAGACCAGTGAGGGAGCGGGCTTTTGGCGCGTCGAGGTCGATTTTGCAGATGGCGCGCCACCCCTGCGCCTGACCTCACGCGGCGACAAGATGCAGGTGGGTGAAATCGACAACAGCTTTACGGGATTCGTACCTCCCGAGCTGACCGTCCAACAGGCTGCTTCCCACACCTGGAAACCGGATCCGCGTACGTGGACCTTCATCAAATCGCATTCCATACACCGGCCCGCCACCGTGATAATTAGCGGCTTTGCCGGTGCGAATGCGAACGATCCGGTATCGCTGGGCCAGGTGGACATTGAAACTTCGAAAGATCCCGTGGGTGCGCCGATTTTCTATCGCGACGTCCCGCTGATACCGGTAGCGCCCAACGGCGAGAAGGGCGTTATCCGGCCGTTGCCGGAATCGGCCATACCGTTGATCAAGTGGCGCCTTCGGAGCATCGACGAGCCGCGCAGCAAAGTGGTGATGGAAAACCTGCCCACCTGCGCCAACTGCCACTCCTTTTCGAGTGACGGAAAGACGCTGGGGCTGGACATGGACGGCCCGGTGAACGACAAGGCGCTGTACGGTCTGGTGCCGGTGAAGAAGATCACCACGATCAGTAAGGATGACGTCATTCGCTGGAGCGCTTTCTCCGAAAAGGACTCACCGAAGCGATTCGGTTTTATGTCGCAGGTGTCGCCCAACGGGCGATATGTGGTGAACTCCATCGAGGTTCCCGGCGCTCGCGAACGGCGCATGGACGGCCGCATTTATCAGGCATCCTACCCGCATGACTACGGCTTCGGCCAGGTGTTCTTTCCCACGCGTGGCGTTTTGGCGTGGTATGGCCGCCCGGACGGCAAACTGCAACCCCTGCCTGGCGCGGACGATCCGCGTTACGTTCAGGCCGGGGCCTTCTGGAGTCCCGACGGCAGGTATCTGGTGTTTTCGAGGGCCGAAGCGCGCGACCCTTTTCCGCCTGGCCAGCCGACGTCCGAGTTTGCCAACAGCCCGAATGAGACGCAGATCCGGTACGATCTCTATCGCATGCCCTTCAACGGCGGTAAGGGCGGCATCGCCGAGCGTGTAGTGGGCGCTTCCGAAGATGGGATGAGCAACGATTTTCCCAAGGTCTCGCCCGATGGCAAATGGATCGTGTATGTGCGCAACGGAAACGGGCTGTTGATGCGGCCCGACAGCGAGCTCTGGATTATCCCGTTCGCGGGAGGCACGGCCCGCCGCCTGAACTGCAACCTGAGCAGGATGAACTCCTGGCATAGCTTTTCTCCGAATGGACGCTGGCTGGTGTTCTCGTCGAAGAGCCGCACCCTGTACACGCAGATGTATCTCACGCACATAGACGAGAAGGGCGGCGACAGCCCGGCGATTCTGATCGATGACGCCACGGCGGCGAACCGCGCGGTGAACATTCCCGAGTTCGTGAACATCCCGAAGGACGGTCTTGAGCGGATCGATGCGCCGGTGACCGATTTCTACCGGGTCTTCAACCTTGCCTACGCGGCGACACGCGATAAGAAGTTCGCCGAGGCCATCGGGCTTTGGCGAAAGGCGGTGCAACTGGATCCGCAGGATGGCCGGTCGCACTATAATCTGGCGGTTTCGCTGACCGGCAACGGCCAGCCTGGCGACGCTCTTCCCGAGTACAAGAAGGGCCGCGATCTGAGCCCCGGCGTTCCTCTCCGGTTTGCCGTCTACGGGTGGGCGCTGGCGCAGGCCGGTGACGCCGACGAGGCGATCGCCAATTACCGCGAGGCGCTGGCGATGGATTCCTCGAACTCCGGCTGGGAGGCGGAACTGGGTGTTCTGCTTTTCGGCAAAGGGCTCACCGTGGAAGCCCTCGAGCATTTGAACAAGGCCGTGGAACTGGAGCCCGATTCCGCGGAGGCGCATAACAAGCTCGGCGCGGCGTTGGTGAAGACCGGGCAAGCGGGCGAGGCCGTTAGCCATCTGGAACGGGCGGTGGCGCTCAAACCCGATTCGGCGGAGTACCATTTCCAGCTTGGCTACGCGCAGGCGCAGGGCGGCGATCTTCCGGATGCAACCGCGCAGTATCGGAAATCGCTGGAGCTGGGCGCGAGTGGCCCGGCGCTGGAATCGGAACTTGGCGTGGTGTTGTTCGAGACCGGCCAGACTGCGGAAGCGATCGAACACTTCAACAAGGCCGTAGCGCTGGATCCGGGATCGGCGGACGCGCAAAACAAACTGGGGACGGCGCTGGCAGGTACGGGAGATGCGAAAAGCGCCGAGGAGCATCTGCGGAAAGCCGTTGAGCTGAAGCCCGATTCGCTTGAATACCGCTTCAATCTTGCATACGTGCTGGTAAAGGATGGAGCATTCGCCGAAGCGATCCCGCATCTCGAGAGAGCCGCGCAACTGAGCAACGGCAAAGACTGGCGGTGTCTCGCGATGCTGGGCACGGCATACGATAACACCGGCCAGCCGGAGAAGGCGAAACAGGCCGTCGAACAGGCGCTGGATCTCGCCGAGAAGGACAACAACGCCGATCTGGTGAAGACGCTCCGCGCTACGCTCGAACGCTACCAACAGCCGAAGTGAACCCGAAATGCCGCAGGCTGCGAGTTATTGTCCGGTGGCCGGCGAATCCGGGTACGATTCTCCGGAGTGCGGAATGCGGATAAAATGATCCGTAAACAAAGAGTGCCCGCCGGGTAGCTGCACTTTCTGCATATGACAACCGGCGCAACCCGATTTGGCAACGGGGCAGAGCCGGGCCTTCCCGCTCTGCTGATGACAGGCCGCACATTTCGGATCGTATGATGCATCGTCGTGGTTCACCTCGCGATGAGGATCGTGACAGGCGAGGCAACTGATACGTCGATCGCTGCCGTCGAAACACTTGCTCAGGCTGAGGCGGTACGGCTGAAACCGGACATCCACCTGGCCGAACATGCGGCCTCTCGTGACGTCTGCAAAGCTGCGGTGGCACTGTCCACAGAAGTTCGCCACCCCTTCCGCGGAGAGGTGTCCCAGCTTCGGGGGCACGGAATCGAGCTTTCCTTGTGCGATGTCCGCGGCGTGCTGCGCCGCACCGGTATGGCAGTGCTCGCATTGTACGCCGGGCACGAGCGAGCGGAACTGGATGTCGTCGTTGGCAACGGCCGCAGTCGCGTGGCACTGGAAGCAGGGCCGCACTTCGCTGTTTGCAAGTAAGCGCCCCATGGCTTCCACCAGCGTGGCCGGCTGCAGGCGGTCGTCGCCCATGGTGAGGTCTAATCCGTCGATTCTCGGAAAATAGCTCACCAGGCTCTCATAGAGGTGTCCGTTGTACTCCAATACCCATGTTTGCGATTTCGCACCGAGGGCCCAGACGATGGGCAGTGAGATTGTGCTGGAACCATCGGTAACCGAATACGTGTAGCCGTCGCCGTGGCGTTCGACGGTCCACGTGTACGCGCCGTGCCGATATACCAAATGCGGATGCGCCTGCAGGACCAGGTTGGCGGCCGGCAGTTCCAGAGCATGAGCCATGGAGGTCTGAGGCTGAGCGTGGCCCTGCTGGTCGTGGCACGCGGCGCAAGGGAGCGAGTCTCCGGCCGCTGTCACGGCCGCACACAGCGCCACCATCGCGCTAACGTTGCGCAACGAGACTTGTCCCCCTTGCCAGTTCGATGGATCGTACGCGCTCCCGTTGAGCGTCGGAGGTGCGGCCCGCTTTCGAGTAAGCGCTCTCGAGCGCCAGATGGATTTCGAGGTCGGCCGGGTCGGCTTTGGAAGCAGCCTCGAGATCCTCGATCCCGTGGTTGACGTCGGAGGTCTCGGCCAGCGCACGGCCGAGCACATACTGCGCCCGCATCAAGTCGGGTGCGCCTTCAACAGCCTTGCGCGCCCAGGGAAGGGCAGCGGACGGATCGCCCTGGTCGAGGAAGGCCCAGGCCAGCATGGTGGCGGCGGCGGGGTTTGATGGATTGAGGCGCAGCTCGTGCTGCAATTCGGCGATGGCGTGCTCGGGTTGTTTGGAGGCGAGGAGGTGCCAGCCCACAAGGTAATGCACGCCGGCGGTTTCGGGATAGCGTGTCATCAGGTCGTGGAGAATTTCGTCGGCTTTGTCGCCCTGCTGCGACATGGTGAGATAGACGGCGCGGCCCGCAGTCTCGAAAAGATCGTGCTGATCGTCCGCGACTTCGTCCGGCACGCGAGCGACGCGGAGTGACGCGAGTCCGATCGCCGTCAGCAAAGTGGATTCCGGTGGCGCATGGCGCGCGAACCACGCGTATCTGGTGACCGCGGCATCGAACCGTCCCATGCGGGTCAGCAGCAGCGCCTCGTGGAACCGGAGCACCGCCTCCATCTCCGCCTGGCCGCCCGAAGTATCGGCAAGTGCCCGCTGCACGTGTGTCAAAGCCGCGGCATAATCGCGAACCTCGTATTCGGATAAACCGAGCAGACCCCACGCCGGTCCAGCCTGCGGATTTAGCTGAACGAAATGCGTGAGCGCGTCACGGGCCCCGGCGTATTGATCGGAATCGTATTGCAGGCTGCCGAGGAACCACCAGCCTTCCTGCCAGGCCGGATTCAGCGTGACCGCGTCCCGGTAAAGCGCGATGGCATGGGGAATGTCGTTCGCCTGGCGAGCCGCCGTGGCCGCCGCCGAGGCCTCTTCGAAGGTGGCGCCATGCACCGCCACTCCGGCCAAAATCAGAAGCGAACCGACCGCGACACGTGCGGCTGCGAGCTTGACGACAGACGACCGCAAGACTCCTCCAGGGCAGCTTTGTTCCAGCGTATCACGGGAGTGGCGAACGGTCTTTTTTTCGGCGCCATTTTTCTGTGCTCGTCGAGCGCAGTCCGCGCCCTCGGAAAGCGCGCCCGGACGTGGCAATTGTTTTCATTTCACCGCGCGGGTTGGCGTTGCCGGGACGCCCATCTCCGCTCGTGCATCTGCGCCGGCCTATTCCGAACCCGCCGGCATGGCATCGCGCTCACCGCGCACGCGATGGAAGGCGACGATGAGCGATGTCGGGCCGCTGGAATGGACGGGGGCCTCGCGAGGCCGGCTGACCGGGAGTCTTAACGGACCGCCACGCTGTCGGCGGCGGTCGCCGCGATCTTCAATTCGCGCTTCTCCAGACGGTCATACCACGTGAACTTGAGAATCACGGAGGTGACCGCGATAATCGCAGCGGCGATCGCGACGCGGTCGAACTGGCGAATAACTACATAGATGGGCAGCGCGACAAGGCTCACCTGCCAAACAATGCCTACCGCGACGTTGAACATGTCGAGCAGGAAATCGCGGTTCGGCTCGAAGGCTGGATCCAGGCGCCGGACCTTGGCCTGGATGGGCCCCCAGAATCCCCATGGCCGCACACGCCGGTAGAAGTCCATGACGATCTCGTCTTCGTCGGGCCGCGTTGTCAGAGTCCCCACGATGCAGCCGATTAGGGCGAGGCCAAAGACGAGGCCGAAGCTCAACGACACGTCCAGGTTCAACTGATGCGCCGCGGCGAAGGCCTGCAGGGGATGAATGGTCCGCAACAGCTCCGGAATGGTGAGGGAAGCGGTGATGCCGGTGGCCATGCCCCAGAAATACCCATAGCCATTGAACCGCCACCAATACCACTTGAGCACGTTCGATGCGGTGTAGCCGCCCCACAGTCCGGTGACAATCCACTGCACCACGTCACCGACGGACGTGACGAACCAACCAATTCCCACGCCCAGCACCACAACGAAAAACGAGGCGAGATAACTCAGGCGGACATATGTTCTGGGTGCGGCGTCGGGATTGATGAAACGCTTGTAGATGTCGTTGACGAAATAAGGCGGCGCGGCATTCACGGTAGCGGCGAAGTTGGACATGAAGGCCGCCAGTAACCCGGCGATGAGCAGACCCAGCAATCCAACCGGCACGAAGTGGCCGAGTGCGTAGGGCAGCACCAGCTCGAAATCCATATTCTTTTTCATCGCGGGGTTGTCGACGACGAAGAAAACCACTGTGAGAACGGTCAGGCCGGTGATCAGGAAATAGCGCGGTGGCGTGAGCACCAGATTCACCCAGGCGCTCATCATCGATGCTTCCCGCGGATTCTTCGCCGACAGCACGCGCTGCATGTCGTAGTTCGGCGCAGGGCCCGCCGCGCTGATCAGCACGCCTTTGAATAACAACATCATCACGAAAAAGCCGAACAGCCCGTAACCGTCGGAAGCCACTTTGTCGGTAGCCGAAGGCATCAGCACGGACCAGTTCAGGTTCAGATGCCAGGTGAAAAAAATGTTGTCCCAGCCGGGCGGAATAAACCTGTGCAGCATTTCCGGCGACACCTTCGACATGGCGATGATGCCTACCGCGAAGGAGACCACCGAGAGAATGCAGAACTGAATCACCTCGGTGATCACCACGCTGATCATGCCGCCCTTGATCACGTAGATGGCGGTTATTGAAACCAGGATCAGGGCGTAAAGGTTGGCGTTGAGCGAAGGGTCGCTGCTGAGCCGCCAGGGCAGAAAGCTCGCCGCGAACTTGCCGATTCCCTTAAAACCATACGTGAAAAAACCAATAATGCTGATAAAAGCGTAAATCACCACGATTATGTGCGAAAGCTGGGCTCCGCGGCCCTGGCCGAAGCGGGTCTGGATCCACTCGGCTCCGGTCATCACGTTGGAGCGGCGCAGCCATGCCGACAGGTAGATCATCAGAAAGACCTGGTTGAAGGTCGGCCAGAGCCACGGAATCCAGACGCTTTTCAGCCCATAAATGAACATCCAGTAGACCAGCAGCATGGTGCCGCTGATGTCGAACATGCCGGAGGCGTTGGAGATGCCCAGCAGATACCAGGGCATGGTGTTGCCCCCGAGAAAATAGGCGCGAATGTCGCGCGACGCGCGATTCGACACCCAATAACCCACCAGGACGGATGTCACGAGATAAGCGGCGATGATGGCTATGTCGACAACGTGAAGATGCACGCGGCCTCTCAGTTCCCGCTATCGGAGTTGTTCACAGAGATGCCGTGCTGGCTCACGATGCGACCCGGATCAGTGAATCAAGGCGCCCCCATTATACATGAAGGCTCGGACGCAAACTTTCGAGATGGTTACCTTGGCTTGACGTTGCCGCAATCCGAGCCGATCCATCGGGAACTGAAGGAAACTTTGGACGTCACGGCGCCGCGGCCCTCCATGATGGTATTCGTCACAATCTCGCCCTTGATGGATTCCGGACTGACGGCCCGGATGTGAGCGTCTCCACTGCTCTTCGTCCTGCCGTTGTCGCAATCTATGTGAAAATCCAGCGCGCCAGCGGATGAAGAGGTGACAGTGCTCTTGCAGGAGCTGTTGGGGCGGTCGCCGAACGTAAGCGGCTTCTTCAGCGATTCGCTGGTGTAGCAAGCCTGAGAAGTGTGCGGAGTATTCATCTGCGCTTCGATTCTGGCCCGCTGCGCCGGGGAGAGTTGCGCAAGAGCTTCCGGGGGGATCGCCGGCACACCGCTCGATAGCGACACATTGGATTCCCAGAGCCCGGGTTTCACGCCCAGCGGCGTAATGTCGTCGGCTGCGCGGCAAGCCAGTGGCGCCAGCAGGATCAGTATGGACAGGATCGGCCTTTTCACGACATCCTCCAATATTTTCGAGCATGGCATGTAAACGACTGGTTTGCAATTCGGAGATGCGCTTACGCCACGCGCATCCCGCTACAGCCGATTGATGAGGTTTTCGAGCGCTTTCACGTCGACAATACCGGTGTAGGACTGGACCAGCTTGCCGTTGCGGTCGTAGACGAACGTCGAGGGCAGCGTGCCGCTCCATTTCGCGTCCACGGCACGGATGAATGCGTCGTCATTGGAGGCGGCCTTGATGTAGAGGGTTCCGGAAGCGTGAACGGAATCCATGAAGGAGCGCGCTTTCGGTTCGTCGGTGCGTTCGTCGGCGGAGATCAGCAACAGTCTCACGCCCTTTCCCGCATCGCGATTCGCCAGCGCCACCAGAGAGGGCATCTCCTGCCTGCACCCGCCGCACCAAGTGGCCCAGAAATTCACCACCAGCACCCTGCCGCGATTGGCGTGGATCAGAGAAGTGTACGCTGTCTCGCTGACGGGTTGCAGCGGGGCGACGGCCAGGAAGAGCGCGAGGAGCGGAATCATGGATGTCCTACCTCGGCGCCCGCTTGATGCTGCAGCCGAATGCACGCGTCTCCGCCACCGGCACCGCGCGCCCCGCGAGCACCGCATCCAGAGCGGCGCGCAGATCCCGCTGCTTCACCTCATTTTCATGCATGGAATCGTCCACGCGCCCGTGATAGACCAGCGTGCCGTGCTGATCGAAGACAAAAGCTTCCGGCGTGTGTTCGGCGCCCAGCTTATCGGCCAGCGTGCCGCCCTTGTCCTTCACCACCTGAAAGGGCCAGCCGACGCGCTTCTCGTGCGCTTCCACGTCGCTCAGAGATTCCGTGGCGTTCGCGTTCACGAATGCGAATTGCACACCTTGCGACGAGTAATCGGTGTAAAGCGACGCGAGCCGCCCGTTGTATGAGTTGGAAACCGGACACTGCACGGAGACGAACACAACTACCGTGGCCTTTGCCGCCGACGTTTGGATGGCCGCCGGCGCCCCGGGGCCTGAAAAACTAAGCGAATTCAGCCGCGAGCCGATCGGGAACTCGCCCGCCGCGAGAAGGGAACAGAAGACGAAAAGAATGGCCGAGAACCGCACGCTCACCTCCAATGCTGTTAGAGACGGAGCACCGGCGGATTCGTTACCACCTGGTTCGCGGACCGAGCCGCTTCCAGTGCCCTGCGGTGTTAGACTTTGGATTCGTGCGCCCGAAGCGATTCACCTCGATAGAATGGCTTGGCTGGATCGCACTGGCCGGACTGACGGTTTTCTTTCTGGACACTTCGTGGCGCAGGTGGCCCGATCCCCTGATCGACTTTGGCCGTGAACTCTACATCCCCTGGCGTCTGGCGCATGGCGCGGTTTTTTACCGCGATGTCGAAGACTCCTATGGACCTCTGTCGCAGTATCTGAACGCGGGGCTCTTTACGATATTCGGCCCCGGATTGATGGTTCTGGTCGCGGCCAACCTGATTGTATTTGCGGGGATTGTGATCTCAATTTACACGCTATTCCGCCGTGCCTGGGGTCCGGGCGCAGCCTTTGTGTCGTCGGCTGTCTTTATCTCCGTTTTTGGTTTTGCCCAATACATTCGAGTTGGCAATTACAACTACGCCACTCCGTACGCGCATGAGGTTACGCACGGCTTTTTCGTGTGCTTACTGCTGGTTGCCGTGCTCTTCCGCTGGGTGCAGCAGCCCACGCTTCTCCGCAGTTCTCTGGCCGGCGCTCTGTTCGGCCTGAGCGCAGTGCTGAAGCCGGAGATTATGCTGGCCGCTGGTGTGGTGACGGTTGCGGCATGGGCGATTCGATTGTATTTCCGGAAATCCGTTCCGCTCGCAGACTTGGCGGCGTGGGCCGGGTGCGCGGTGCTCCCGACGCTGGCATTTGCGGCATTTTTTTCCGCCTGGGTTCCTTTTAAGGACGCAATCCTGCTGGCCTGCCATGCGTGGCTGAACGTCGTCTCCTCCACTCGCTACACAGGTGAAACGATTCAGAGAGGCTTTACCGGATTGGACCATGCCGGAATAAACCTTGCCATATTCGTGATTGCCACTTTCGGCGCCATGCTGATTTTCGCCGGCATGGCTGGCATCGCGACGATTGCCGAGCGGGTTACCAGCTTTTGGAAACGCGCTCTGTTGGCCACACTGCTGGCGGCAGGCATCGCCGGCCTCGCGTGCTTTGGAATTCCCTGGCTAAGTGTAGGTCGTTGTTTCCTGGGGCTCAACATAATCTATGTCTTAGCCTGCGTCGTTCGGATGATACGGCGTCCAAAACGGGGTGTTCTCGACCGAAGATTGGCGTTGCGGTTATTAATCGCTTTGCTGGCGACAACTCTGATGGTGCGCATGTTCCTGAACGGCCGGATTTTCCATTACGGTTTCTATCAGGCGGCGCTGGCCGGTGTGCTGATTCCCGCGGTAATCATCGGCGAGCTGCCTGCCCGTCTCGCGCTTGGCCGATTCGGCAAGACGGTAATGTTGGCGGGCGGGCTGATTTTACTGGTGTGCGGAGTTGTGAAGCTGGGCGCCCGGTCCCAGTGCGCATTGAGCGCGCGAACCTACGCCGTCGGAGAGGCCATGGACCGGTTTTACTCCCTCCCGCCTGCTGTCGATTCAAGAGGAGAAATCGTTCGCATTATTGAGGACCGGCTTGCCAAAGGCTCGCCCGGCCAGACGTTGCTGGTCTTGCCTGAGGGCGAGATGCTCAATTATCTGGCGCGCATGCCGAGTCCGCTGGCGTCCTATTACTTCTTCACGGCAGCCCTCAGTGGCGGCCGCGAAGCGATCCTCGTTAAGGAACTCAGCGCGCGCCCTCCCGATTGGGTCGTGATCGTAAGCCGGGATCTCCGCGAGTATGGCATCGAGCGATACGGAGAAGCGCCGGGCCAGGGCCAGTTAATCCTGCGCTGGGTCGCCGCAAACTACAAGCGGGAGCTGGCCCTTGGCGGCGACCCTCTCGATGTCGGGCAAACCGGCGCCATTCTCCTGCGGCGCGCGCGATAACCCGGCTGCGGTTGTCCGCTCATGCCCGGTTCAGGTAAACTCGTACTTCGTTCAGACCCCGGCGAAGCCGTTGGCAACCTGCCCGCGGGCGCAAAGCTTCCGTTTCAGGAGCACATCATCATATGCAATTCGGCCGTTTTGACGACGAGCGCCGCGAGTATGTCATTACTCGCCCGGACACCCCGCTGCCATGGATCAACTATCTCGGTTGCCAGGCGTACTTCGGTATCATTTCCAACACCGCCGGTGGGTACTCCTTCTATCGCGATGCGCGGTTGCGCCGCATCAGCCGCTATCGGTATAACAACGTCCCGTTCGATCTGGGCGGGCGGTACATCTATCTGAGGGATCGAGACTCGCGCGAGTTCTGGTCGCCTTCGTGGCAGCCGACGCAGCACGACGCGGAGAATTACGAATGCCGTCATGGCATGGGCTACACGATCATTGGGTCACGCTACAAGGGCATCGAAGCCAGCACGCGATATTTCGTTCCGCTGGATGAAACGCTGGAGATCTGGCAGTGCACAGTGACGAACCATCGCGCGGCGCCGGCGTCTCTTTCCGTTTTCTCCTCTATCGAATTCTGTCTCTGGGATGCGCAGGATGACGCCACCAATTTCCAGCGCAACTTCAGCATCGGCCAGGTGGAAGTGGAAGACGGCGTTATCTATCACAAGACCGAATATCGCGAACGGCGCGATCATTTCGCGTGGTTCGCCTGCTCGGCTCCGCTGGCCGGCTTCGACACGCAGCGCGAGAAATTCGTCGGGCCGTATCGAAGCTGGGATAAGCCCGTGGTGGTGGAGCGCGGGGAATCGGAAAACTCCATAGCACACGGTTGGGCGCCTATCGGTTCGCACCACGTGATTTTGGATCTGGCACCCGGCGAGACGCGTCAGATCATTTTCGTACTTGGCTATCACGAGAATCAGAAGGACCAGAAATTCGATCCGCCGGATTCGCAGACGGTCAATAAGAAGACCGTAAAACCGCTGATCGCGAAATACCGCAAGTCCGCCAACGTGGACGCTGCGTTCGACCAACTGCGCGCGTATTGGGGATGCATCCTGAGTATCTGCGCGGTGAACACGCCCGACGTGCACACCAATCGGATGGTCAATATCTGGAACGCATACCAGTGCATGGCCACGTTCAATATGTCGCGGTCGGCTTCGTTCTACGAATCCGGCATTGGGCGCGGTCTCGGTTTTCGCGATTCCAATCAGGATCTGCTCGGGTTTGTCCACATGGTGCCCGCACGCGCTCGCGAACGCATTCTGGATCTCGCCGCGACGCAGTTGCCTACCGGCGGCGCCTATCACCAGTACCAGCCGCTCACCAAGCGGGGCAACAACGACATTGGGGGCAACTTCAACGACGACCCGCACTGGCTCATCATCGGCGTGGCGGCGTATCTCAAGGAGACAGGCGACTGGAGCATACTCGACGAACCCGTGCCTTACGACAATGAGCCCGGTTCCGAGCAGCCACTGTACGATCACCTTCAGCGCAGTTTCCGCTACACGCTGGATCGGCTGGGGCCGCATGGCCTTCCGCTGATCGGCCGCGCCGACTGGAACGATTGCCTGAACCTCAACTGCTTTTCCGACACCCCCGGCCAGTCCTTCCAGACAACGACCAACAAGGAAGGGAAGGTGGCCGAGTCGGTATTCATCGCGGGATTATTCGTGCTCGCGGGAGCCGAGATCGCGGCCATCGCGCGGCATCGCGGG
>JBEKFB010000090.1:0-13715 GCA_050013535.1 Bryobacteraceae bacterium
AACGCGGCCGCCCACGTCAGGTTCGATCGCAAATCGCGGATGTAAAGAAAACTGCCCCATGGATCGAGAGTAGGATCCGAACGCCACCGGGTCACGTCGAAATCGTTCCAGCGGCTGTATCCACCGCCGGTGTTCGTCACCATCAGTGAGTAATGTCCGTTCCCTTGCAGGTGCCCGCGAGGACGCAGGGTGTCTTCCTTCCAGGTCCGTTCGGGCGCCTCTTCCACGGTGGCGGAGCGTATTGGCGGAAGCTCCGGGTGAGGCTCTTCCAGTGGGATTCGGACCACCGGGACGCCCTCAAACAACAGCGATTCGAAAGCTCGGATACGCAGATCGCCATGAAATCGGCGCCGCATGACGCCCCGCTGCAGCAGATTCGTCAGCGCGAGAAGAACCATGCCCTGGTGATGGGCCATGTAGGTGTAGATCACCACGCCGCGGTCTCCGTCCCTCTGGCCGGGAACGCTGAAGTCGATGGACTCATAGAGGCCCATGGGTCCATCCAGGCCCATGTCCCCCAGGCGTCTGAGATTCTCGGTGGCGGCTGCGGGATTGATCGCGAACGCCAGCGCGCTGGCGTAAGGCGCCACCACCAGGTCGTCGGTGAACGCCTGTCTCAGAGCCAGAGCGGGAACACCAAAAGCGCGATACTGATAGACCTGATTCGCGTCCAGGGCGCTGTATGCGGATTCCGAAACGCCCCACGGCACCTTCTTCTCATGGCCGTATTCCATCTGTTGCCGGACCGCGTCGTGACAAGCGCGATCCAACAGTGAGTTTGCAAACGTGCGCATGAACAGGAGCGGCATCAGGTATTCGAACATCGTGCCACTCCAGGATAAGAGCGTTTGCCCATGGGCGGATGAGGCGTAAGGGCGGCTCAAAGCAAACCAGTGTTCGACGGGAACTTCTCCTTTGGCAATGGCCACCATGCTGGCCAGACGGCATTCGCTGGCGAGCAGATCGTAGTGGCTGGAGAACTCATGAGGGCCGCCGACAGGATAGCCGATGCCGAACAGGCGGCGCTGCCGGTCGTAGAGGAAACCCATGCGGATGGCCGAGGCGAATTGTCCCGCTGATTGCGCGAGGGCGTCGAACCCACGCACGGTTTCCGCGGCGTTGGCGCGCGCCACGCGATACTGTTCCGCCAGCCGATCCAGCCATGAAGCGACGTCCGGTTGAAGTTGCGGTGTCCGGCGGTGATCCAGAATCTCGTCCACCGGCGTCCGCACGCCGCTCGCCAACGTGGACAGCGAGGGCGCGGCACGCAAAGCCCGATTCCGCAACTTGACTGCGTGGCCGCCGAGTCCACTCACGAACGAATCCGGCGGGCGGGACAGCGTCTCCATCCAGGGCAGATAGCGGTCCACCGCCTCTGTCCACGATTTCAGCTCGCGCGAGAGGCAGGAAGCCCAATAAGACGGCGCATCGCCGCCGTTCACGGCCCAGCGGCCCGTTTCCAGCAAATGTTGCATGGGCGTTGCCGCCAGGCGCAACCGCGCGATGACATCCTGGACTTTCAACTTGCCTTGAAGAAGACGGCGCATCGCACGCAGAGGCACCTGCGCGGACGTGTCGCGGCCACAGGCCTCCTGCAGGATCGACATGGTATCCGCCAGGCCGCGCATGCAGGATGGGCCGATCACCGGAGCGCGGACTGCATCGTGACAACCTTGTTCCAGCACCCACAGGCTGGCCGTGAGATTGCCGCTGTCCACCGTGGACACGTAGCGAGGATTCAGGGACTCCAATGTCTGCGTGGAGTACCAGTTGAGCAGATGCCCCTCATATCGCTCCAGGCGATTCATCGTGGCGAGGGTATTCGACGTACGCTTCAGCAACTCATCGGCGGTGAGATACGCGAGATCGTGCGCGGCGAGTGCGGTAGCCAGCCAGAGGCCGATGTTGGTGGGCGACGTGCGCTGCGCCACTTCAATGTGCAGGCTCAACTGTGAATTGTCCGGAGGCAGCCAGTGCGTGCCGGCATTCACCAGGTCGTCAAAGTAGCGCCAGGTCTGGCGTGACAGACGGCGCAGAAACAAAGAATCTTCAGAGGGAATTCTGAACCCGGGGTCAGTTGGCCCTACCCGATCAAGCCATCGAATCACCGCGGGAGAAGCGGCCCAGAGGGCCACGAACACAAAGGCCGGAGCGAGGGCGCCGCGAATGCTCAAAAGCATCATGAGGGCGAGCGACAGGGCGCAGATCACCCACATCTGCCGCACCGTGAAACGCCGTTGCGTCTGTCCACCGGCGCCCTCGGCGGTCCGCCATTCGAGCATCTTACGGTGGCTGACGGAGTGGCGATAGAGGGCTCTTACGATGGCGTCCACCGCAAGCCATGCCTGATGCGGCAGCAGGACCATCATCACCATGGCGCGAATGAACTCATCGGCGGCGCCCTGCCAGCGGCGCACTGAACCTTGCAAGCGCCGCGCTAACCGGTCGAGCAGCAGTGCGAGACCGGGAATGGCGATCGCGAGTCCAATCACCAGAGTCCAGATCAAGGGCGCCCGGGAAATCAGCCAGCCGAACAGAAGCAGCACCAGGGAAGCCACCGGCACCAGACTGCGCCGCAGATTGTCGAAGATGCGCCAGCGGCTGATCAGAGGAAGCGGGTTCGATCGGTTGCCTCCCGCAGCGTCCGGAACCTGTTTGGCGATCCAGCGGGCAATCTGCCAATCGCCACGAATCCAGCGGTGCTGACGGTGACTGAAGCTCGCATAATCAACCGGCAGGTTCTCAAACAGCTCGATGTCGGATGCCAGACCGACGCCGGCATGAGCGCCTTCAATGAGGTCGTGACTCAGCAGGGTTTCGGCGGGAAAGCGCTCTGCCAGAACCTCGTGGAATGCATGGACATCGTAAATGGCTTTTCCATGAAAGATGGCCTCGCCGAACAAATCCTGCTGGGCGTCTGAGACAGTTTGGCAATAGGGATCGGTTCCCATCGTGTCCGCGAACACGCGCGTAAACCGGGTGGCGGTGGCCCCCGGCAGAGCAATGCTGACGCGCGGCTGGATGATAGTGAAGCCGCTGAGCCGGGTCCGCGTGGTGGGATCGATGACGGCCTGGTTCAGCGGGTGAGCAATGGTCTCCACCAGACGCCGGGCGGCCTCCGGCGGAAGCTGGGTGTCGGCATCCAGCGTGATCACGTAGCGAATGGGCAGCGGCAGCGATCCGGCGTGCAGGATTTCAGCGGGACCTTCGCCCAGCAAAAACGCATTGAGATCTTCGATCTTTCCTCTCTTCCGTTCCCGCCCGATCCAGCTCTGCTCGCTCTCGGACCACACCCGGTTGCGGTGGAACAGCAGAAAGCGTCCGCCAGGATAGCGCGCATTGAGACCGGCGATTCCATCGCGCGCCGCTTGCAGCAGCTCGGCATCGCCGATGGTCGTGGCTTCCGGCGCGTCCGTGAAGTCGGAAAACAAACTGAAGAAGACGTTCGTTTGCTGGTTGGCGAGGAAGCGGACCTCCAGCTTTTCAAGTTCCCGCCGAACCGTTTCCGCACTCGCTAGCAGCATGGGGATCACGATCAGGGTTGCGTGCTCCGGCGGAACGCCTTCGCGCAGATCAAGTTTAGGCAGCGCTTTGGGAGGAAGCAGCGAAATAACCAGGGCGTTTACGGTTTGAATGGCCAGTTCGCTCAAAGGGAACAAAGCAAGGCTCCCCAGCACGGACAGGATTATCGGTTGGTGCACACCGGCGTCCCAGGCGAGAGCCAGAGCGAACGTCGTGAAGGCGAGAGTGAGACCCGCGTTGGCGCCCAGATAGGCAGAGGTTGCGTGACGTTGCAACGAACGGACAGTGGCGATTCCAAACGGGATTCGGGCGTGGACGGATCGTTCCAGTTGAGCGGCGCCGTCGCCGAGCAGGTAATGGGCGACATTCCGGGTTCTCGCGTCGGACCCCTCACTGGCCAGCGCGATCGCCTGCCGCGCGACGTCGAGCTCTCCCATCGCGCTCTGCCGCGAAATCCATTCAACGGCGCGGCGGCAGCGGTCACGCGTCGCAAAATCGCTGTGCGGGTACACGCCGCTGGGATCGCGGCGCAACTCGGCGTCCATCAGACTCGCGGATTCGAATATCTCCGTGAAGTCAATTCGCGCGAGAGCGCGGAGGCTGCCAAAGGTGTTGGTGGTGGAGATGTGCTCCGCCGCTTCCCGGGTGTGCTCGGTCCGCACCAGTTCGGCGAGCGGCGTCTTAAGGTGTTCTTCGATCCAGCGCTGGGCGGGTGCGAGCGCGTCTTCTTCGTCCTGAAGCTGTTCCGCCAGACAAGCGATGAAATGAGGCTCCAGCGCGACAAGCTCGGACTCCATCTCATGAAGGATGCGCTCAAGTACTTCCGTGCCGCTTCGTGAGCCCGCAGCCAGGCGATTGGCCCAGAAATAGGCTGTCTCTCGCGATTGCTGATTGCTTGTGACGCGCAGGGCAATCCGCGTCAGCTCATCGATCAGGGCTACCCGCAGGAGCAACGGAAACGACCACAGTTCCGCGATGCTAAGCGGGGCCAGCTCCTGGTAGGAACGCAAACATTCCCGGATGTTCGTCTCGTTGATGGAGTGGTCCGTGTGGGCCACCAGCCCGCGGGCCAGTTCGTAGACGTATGGTTCGCCGTCAGGACCGAGTGGAAAGAGCTTGCCGGGGTCCCGTGGAAGATGGCGCCGAATCTCGGCGATCTGAGTTCGAATGAGATATCCGTTATCGAGAAGCCACTCCGCCGCGGCGGCGAGTGCGTGATCCAGACTTGCGGCTTCGGCAAGGTCGCGTCGCGATGCTTCGAGCGTTACCTCGTGCTGCCGAAGTTGCGGGAGAATTCGCCACTTCCCCGTGCTTCGTGGGCCCCGGCCCAGGGCGCACGCCCGTGCAAAGTCTTGAACTGTCTCGTTTCCGGGAGAGTTGGGACGAGTCTCCGGGGGTTGGACGGCAACCGCCTCCGACACCACAAAGACCGGGGGGGAACCGGCCCGTTGCAGCAATTCAACAATGGCCGGCACTTTCGCTGGCGCTGTTCTGATGACAATCAGGCTTTCGTTTTCGAGGCGAAGCGCGGCAAAGCGGTCGTAACCTCCGGTCCTGGAGGGCTCCACGGTTCCGTCTGAGCGGAACATACGCATCTGTGTGAAGTGCGCCGCGAAGAGCGCTTTGTATGCCTGCTCGGAGTCCTCCTGGTTCGCCCCGTAGATCGCGAGAACCGACCGGGTATTCCGGGCATCCATTGAGCGGCTTCAGTCCCTCAGTAAGCGCGACCACGTACCAGACGCGTGATCAGGCCGAGGAAGAAGAGCAACGCAAACAGCAGTCCACCCATCTGAGGGGCCAGCAGGTCCCGGCTTCCGGCGAAGGCCATGATCGGCGCCAGTATGGCCATCAACGCGAACAGGATCATCCATCCGAGCATCTCGTCAGGTCTCCGGGAAAGGGTAGTATGGCAGGGGCTAATCACCAGCCGTGCCGCCTGCTTCAATCTGTCCTGGGCTAGTGCACGCCGAATACCAGCTTTCGGAAGGGTTCTAAAGGGCTTATGGGGGCCAAAGCCACGAAATCGATCGAGCGTGTCTGTCGGCCGGGTAGAAATTACCGATCACGGCAGCCGACGTCCGGTTGGCGGTGCCCGGCAGAACGGCGACGGATCCTACCCGTCCACGACCGAAGGCGGTCAAGTCCCTCACGAGCGGAGACTCCTTTTTCTCGCTGCTGGTTGGGCGATATGGCGGGCACATCTGGTTGCAGTCGGAAGCAGGCCAGAGAACAACGTTCTCTTTCAAGGTTCCCCAGGAGCGCCTTTAGCTTCAGAAGAACAATACTACTCCCACGTTTGGAACTACCAATCCCCGATTTATCGTTCGACTCCCGGTAACATCGGAATGCTGATGAACTTGTTCCCGGCGTCGTGACCCGATCTCTGAGAGATTTGTCGCCACATTGGCCTATTACCGCCCAAACAATGCATGTTGGCTGCTGCTATCAGTTTGGTGCCCTGGGAGCCAATGAGAATTGACCATTAGAAACGAGAAAACGCTTGTGGCTTGTTAGCGGGCGTTCCACGGACGTTTGTCGCCATTCAGCCGGCCTGATCCTTCTTGAGCCTCTTGAGCAGGAGTGGCTCAGAGGGGTTGAACCGAAATGGCTCCTCGGTTGTTGGTTCGCTCGTTGTGTCCCGAGCCTTGAGAGCCGGGATCCTCTTGAGAACAGCAACCATTCTGCTTTCTTCAGCAACAGCGACGGCGCGGGATTCAACCTTTGGATTCCATAAATCGCTCTCGTAGTTCAGCCGTGCTGCCCCGACTCTTCGTTTCTTCCCCCCGAGTGAATCCTGACGAAATTCTCGAATCCACTGCCCCCCGGGGCCGCCAGGCGGAACAACTCTGGCATCAATGGAAGCACCTCTTTGTTGACTGGTTCAAGTTCGTGAAACGGTTCATCGCGGACCGCCACATAACGGCATCGTCCGGCAAACACAGGCTTGGTTGCGTCTGACGATTGCCCGCAGGCGCTCGTCATCGAGGTCTTCCGCACGAGCCTGACGACAATCCCGAACGGCGAGTACGGCCTCGAGAACCGCAATGTAGGATTGAGGCTACGATGCGTTCGCTGGGTGGAAGCCGAGTAATGGGTCATAAAATATACAAAAGTGGCTGTCTTAGTGTATGATATAACTCATTATGGCTCGACAAATTCCCTCGATGGTCCCCCGGCTGGGTCGCTTGCTGACAGGCCTCGGCGAGAACATCAAAAGAGCCCGGCTTCGGCGCGCCTATTCATCCGAGGCAGTGGCTCAACGCGCCGGAATCACGCGCAAGACGCTGTACCGCGTCGAGCGCGGAGATCCTGCGGTGGCCCTGGGAATCTATGCGAGAGTGCTACAGGCCTTAAGACTCGAGAATGATCTTGGATCAATCGCAGCGGATGATGCCCTGGGCCGCAAACTACAGGACGCCAGCCTGGAGCCGAAACGGCGCGCTCCCAGGCAATCCAGGTACGCGCGTCAGTTCGCCGACGAGGTGCCGACAAACACGGCGAAGAAATCCGAGCATTTGCCATGACCGTGCGCTCGCTGGAGACGGTATCCGTCTTCGTCGACGTGGACTACTTCGACGCACCGGCGCTGATGGGGGCGTTGCGCTGCCAGAAGAGCCGGACGGGCGACATCTTTTCGTTCGAATACGACCCGGCGTGGTTGCAGAAGCCTGAGGCCTTCTCATTTGACCCGGATCTCGCACTGGTCAGCGGACCTCAGTATCCCGTTCCCGGTCGCGCGAACTTCGGAATCTTTCTCGACTCGTCGCCTGATCGCTGGGGTCGCGTGCTCATGCAGAAGCGGGAGAACATTCGTGCACGCCACGAAGGACGCAGGGCAAGGTCACTAACGGAATGGGATTTTCTGCTTGGCGTGCACGACGAGACCCGATTGGGCGCACTGCGTTTTCGAGATCCGGAAACCGGGCAGTTCATCGACACCAACGATGCGTTCGCGGCACCACCCATCGCTTCACTTCGCGAGCTCCAGGCTGCGAGCCTTCAGTTCGAACTACATGGCGATGAAGAAGAGCATGCTGAGTATGAAGAGTGGCTCACCATGTTGTTTGCTTCTGGGACGTCCCTCGGCGGAGCTCGCCCGAAGGCATCCATCCGGGACGAGGCAGGAGCATTATGCCTGGCCAAGTTTCCCAGCCGACAGGACAGACGCGATGTGGGCGCATGGGAAATCGTTGCGCATCGACTTGCGGCCAAAGCAGGAATAACGGTTCCCGACGCGCGCGCATTGCGCATGCCCGACAGCGCCTATACGACGTTCCTGGTACGTCGATTCGATCGTACTTCCCAGGGCCGGCGGTTGGCATTCGTATCGGCTATGACCCTCACACAACGAAACGACGGCGAAGCCGGAGCAAGCTATCTCGAGCTGGTCGATCTGCTCCAATCCCGCGGGTCGAATACTCACAACGATTGCGTGGAACTCTTCCGGCGCGTCGTGTTCAGCATCCTCATCCACAACACGGACGATCACTTGAGGAATCATGGATTCTTTATCGGGGAGCGGGGCATCTCGCTGTCGCCCGCCTACGACATTAACCCTTCGAACGATCGCAACGAACTCTCCCTCGCCATCAACGAAGTCGATACGACCTGCGACGTCTCGATCGCTCTGGAAGCGGCCGCCGACTACGGCCTGTCGAAGTCCGAAGTGGACGAGACGGTCGCTCGGGCGACCGCAGCCGTCACGTCGTGGAGGGAAGAAGCTACGCGGCTGCGTATTCCGAAAGCTGAACAAGATCTGATGGCCGCGGCATTCGAATCGGCAGCATAACATGTATCGTGTTTGGAATCACTGGCGAAGTCGGCAGTTCGGAAGTATTCTGAAGCAGGTTTCGAGAGGCAGTTCAGATGGCAGTCTACAAGCAGAGCGGTTCGAAAAACCGGTGGTATAAGTTCACCTGGAACGGTCAACAAATTCGCGAGAGCACGAAGCAGACAAACAAACGCCTCGCTGAGCGATCGAGGCGGCGCACAAGGCGTCTCTTGCGCGTGGTGAGGCCGGTATCCGGGACAAAGAACCTGTGCCCACTCTCGCCGGTTTTGCCGACGAGATGTTCCTCCCCTTTGTCCGATCGACCTCGGCAGCAAAGCCAAACACTATCCGCTTTTATGAAAACAGCGTCACCAATCTCAAGGCCTATGCTAAGATCGCGTCGCTTCCCATCGATCAGATAACATCCGAGGCGATCGCCGCTTTTGTGGCGCATCGCCAGAACGATCAGGTCCAGGTCGCGATGGTGAACCGCGATTTGGCGACTCTGAGACGGATCTTCCATCTGGCCACGGAATGGGGGAAGGTTTTCAGAATACTGCCTCGTGTGCGTTTGCTATCAGGCGAGAACCATCGTGAGAGCCATGGCCAAGGTCTGAGGTGGGCATAGTTTTGGGAATAGTCACGAAAAGGGCGACCCGAAGGCCGCCCTGATTCGTCTGTAACTAATTATTTTGATAAGGACTTAAGTGGAGCCACCCGCCGGGATCGAACCGGCGACCTGCTGATTACGAATCAGCCGCTCTACCAACTGAGCTAGGGTGGCCTTTGAAGTTGTTTCGATCTATTTTAGCAAAGCCCCCCTCGCGGGGCGCCGCGCGATACGATGAGCATCAGATGAAAATGCTCAATCGCGGGTGCCAATGAGGACCACACTTCGTCGCGCCGCCCGAACAGCTCCCTTCCTCCTGTGTCTGACCACGTCTACATTCGCATTCGCCCAGGATGTTCCGGTCACCGCTTCCACCGATTGGCCCGCCTATGGCGGAGGCCCGGCGCAGATTCGCTACTCGACACTGAAGCAGATCGACCGCGCCAATGCCAGCCGATTACGTGTCGCCTGGACATTCGATACCGGCGACGCGTTTCCCGGATCGGAGTTCCAGTGCAATCCCCTGGTGATCGGGGGCGTGCTTTACGCCGTAACGCCGAGCGCCAATGTGGTCGCACTGGATGCCGCGAATGGAACGCTCAAGTGGCGTTTCAATCCCGACCCCGCGCACAAGCCGCTCTTCAAGATTCGCCTGCGCGGCGTCACCTGGTGGTCCGACGGCAATCAGGCGCGAATCTTCACCGCGTGGCGTCAGTATCTTTATTCTCTCGATGCGCAAACCGGTGAACCTGACCCGCACTTCGGGGACAATGGCCACATCGATCTTCGCGACAATCTCGGCCGTGAGCCGAGAAACATGGTCTCGCTGACCACTCCCGGAATCGTCTATAAGGATCTGCTGATCGTTGGAAGCCTGATCAGCGAGACACTGCCCGCTTCGCCTGGCGATATACGGGCCTATGATGTGCGCACCGGCAAACTCCGCTGGATTTTTCACACGATTCCACGGCCCGGCGAATTCGGATATGATACGTGGCCGAAGGACGCGTGGACCTACATTGGGTCGGCGAACAACTGGTCCGGCATGTCCCTCGACACGCAGCGTGGAATCCTTTTCGTCCCCACCGGATCGGCTGCCTTCGATTTCTATGGCGCAAACCGCACCGGCGACGATTTGTTCGCGAATTCGCTTGTCGCACTGAAGGCCGATACCGGCGAGCGCGTCTGGCACTTTCAGGAGGTTCATCACGACATCTGGGATCGGGATCTTCCGTCGCCTCCCAGTCTCGTGACCATTCGAAGAAACGGCCACGATATCGACGCGGTGGCGCAAACCACCAAGCAGGGATTCCTGTACGTCTTCGATCGGGTCACCGGCGAGTCTCTGTTTCCGGTGAAAGAGCGGCCTGTTCCCCCCTCCGATCTGGATGGCGAGATCACCGCGAAAACACAGCCCTTCCCATTGGAGCCTGCGCCGTTTGCAAGGCAGATCCTTACCGCCGATATGTTGACGCGGCGGACACCGGCGGCGCAACGTGCCGTCCTCGCGGAGTTCAAAAAGCTGCGCAGCGCAGGCCAATTCGTCCCCGGATCGAGAGAGGGCACCATCATTTTTCCAGGATTTGATGGAGGCGCGGAATGGGGCGGGAGCGCGGTGGACCCCGAGACGGGAGTCCTATACGTTAACGCGAACGAAATGGCCTGGATTCTGCGCATGCTGGAGCAGCACCCGGCATCAGCCAACACCTCGGGCAAGGAACTGTACATGACGAACTGCGCCGCTTGTCATCGCGCCGATCTGAGCGGCGGACCGCCGGAGTTCCCATCGTTGAAAAAACTGAGTGAACGCTACTCGGACTGGGAAGTGAAGACGATCCTGTCGGCGGGAACCGGGCGAATGCCGAGCTTTGCGCGCCTCGGCCCGGATGGTCTCAATGCCGTGGTTGGTTACGTCCTCCGAGGGGAGAACGAGAGCGTCCACTCGGAAACCACGCCCGCGCTGTTCATGAAATACCTGAACAACGGATACCAGAAGTTCCTCGACCCCGATGGTTATCCCGCGGTGAAACCTCCGTGGGGAACCCTGAACGCGATCGATCTGAGCACCGGCAAATTCAGGTGGAAGATCCCGCTGGGAGAATATCCCGAGCTTGCCGCGAAAGGCATGAAGCAAACCGGAAGCGAGAACTACGGCGGCCCCATCGTGACCGCGGGCGGCGTTCTGTTCATCGGCGCCACCTGCTACGACAAGAAATTCAGAGCGTTCGACAAGGACACAGGAAAGCTTCTGTGGGAGACCACGCTGCCCTTTGCGGGAAATGCCACCCCCGCCACCTATCAGGCCGGTGGCCGTCAGTTCGTGGTGATTTCCGCGGGAGGGGGAAAGTCAAAGGATCCCTCCGGTGGCATGATCGTGGCGTTTGCTTTGCCGGAATGAACAAGTCTTCCAGTCGCGTGGTTCTGATTACCGGCACGTCATCCGGAATCGGCGCATGCTGCGCGGCCGACCTGGCCGCACGTGGGTATCGCGTCTACGGCGCTTCGCGAAGTGCGACGGTCCCACCCGGTGTCACACCGCTATCGATGAATGTGACGGATGATGCGTCCGTATCGCAGGCTGTCGCCACAGTGCTCGATCGCGAGGGCCGGGTCGACGTTCTCATCAACAGCGCTGGGTTCGGCATTGCGGGCGCGGTAGAGGACACCACCATGGAAGAGGCCGCCGCTCAGTTTGACGTGAATTTCTTTGGGACAGTGCGGGTCTGCCACGCCGTGTTGCCCGTCATGCGCTCGCAGAATGCCGGTTACATCGTCAATATCGGGTCCATCGGCGGTGTAATCGCCATACCGTTTCAGGGCTTCTACTCTGCATCAAAGTTCGCGCTCGAAGGACTCAGCGAGTCGCTGCGCATCGAGGTGCGGCCCTTCGGTATCCGTGTCGTGGTGATCGAACCAGGCGATCATCACACCGGCTTCACGCAGAATCGCTGGCCCACGGCTGCGTCTACCGGACCATCCGCTTACCACAATCGTTTCGAACGAGCGATCGCTCGCATGGCCTCAGATGAACAAGACGGCCCAAAGCCCGATGCCATTGCACATCTTGTTCAAAAGGTGATCGACGACCCACACCCGCGCTTGCGTTACACGATAGGGCCAGCGTCGCAACGCGCGTCCGTTTGGCTGAAGCGGCTCCTGCCGAATCGCATCGTGGAAGGAATCATCACCCGTTACTACGAGAACCAGCGATCTGGCTGACGCCCGTGAGGCGGTTCCAGGCGAGATTCAACTTTGCCTCGCCGAGAGCCGGTTGCGGGGTGACCGGCATTTCCGGCAACTGTCCCGAGAAGAGCATCATCAGCCGCCGCGACTCGTCTAACCGTGCCTGCAACACCTGGATTTCGAGTTTCGCCTTCTGGGCCATCATCTTACGTTCCGCCGTTTGTTGCCGTTGCCTCGAGCGGTCCTCGCTCTTCCGCATCTCCACAACCATGTACTGGCGGCAAAGGTACCATCCCAAAGCCGACGACCCGGCCGACGTGACCACGGTGAGCAGGATTTGCGTGAGCATTGGATCTTAGATAAAGGATCGGGAAAACGCCGTACAACTTTAGTCCTATCCGAGAACTTACCGCCCTGTAAAGCGCTCCCGCAGCCGCAGAATCGGCGATTCGAAGAAAGTCCACGAGATCCAGGCCATCGCGATCGCCAGCGTGACCATGACGAAGAACGCTGTAGAGCCCGATGGCCCGATTCCCAGAAGCGGCGCGAGCCAGCCATGCGAGATCGCCATCGCCGGTAGGTGCAGCAGGTACAGGCCGTATGAGATTGTCCCCACCCAAACCAGAATCCTCATTCGGCACAAACGCAGGAGCAGTGGCTGTCGCCAGCCGATCAGCATAATCAGGATGCCGGTGAATGCGAAATCCAGCGCCGTGAACCCCACCGTGCGCATCGCCAATGACCACGGGGTATCGTTCCAGAGAATGCAGAACAACACGACGGTGATTGTTGAGATTGCGGTGAGCCAGCCGATCCACGGGCCTTTCAGCCGGGCTGGCCACTCTCGCGCGGCGAGTGCCACCAGCCCGCCCATGGCCAGCGCGTCGATGCGGCAAGGCATCAGCGTGTAAGCTCCCATCAGGTTCCGCGGCAGAAAAACCGCCAGCGCGATGCGCAGCACTGGAGCGCCAATCACACAGCCAGCCAGAATCCACGCCAGTCTCTTGCGCCCAAGCTTCACAATGAACGGGAAGCTGAGATAAAACTGTTCCTCTACCTGCAGAGACCACAACGGCGTGAGAATCGCGATGCCCGGCCAGGAGTTCTGCAGAAACGTCTGAATGTTGCCCAGATAAATCAGATACCACCACGCGTTGCCGCTCGTCAGAAAATCTCTCACATTTACCAGACCCCCCAGATAATAGAGAACGCAATATAACACGAGACACGCGTAATACAACGGAAAAATGCGGAAGCTTCGGCGCACCACGAAATCCCGATAATAATGCGGCCGGCTAACGGTGTCCAGAAGGATGCCTGTGATCAGATAACCGCTCATCACCAAGAAGAGGTCAACTCCGATCCACCCGGTGGCGAATACGCCTCTCAGATACACCAGCGGTCCCGTCGCGGGTTTGTAGTGAAACATCAGTACAAGCAGAATGGCGATTCCGCGCAGGCCATCGAGTTCGGGGATGCGGGCTCCCCGCTTGCTTTGAAAGGGCCTGGCCGCGGAAGCGAGTTCATTCTGCGCAACTGGCGGGGGCTGGCTCACTGCGTTCGCTGCGGCTTTGGGGCCAGTATACACTCGCGCGTGCGAACGCGAATACCATGTCTGTATGGGCGACC
>JBEKFB010000091.1:0-13889 GCA_050013535.1 Bryobacteraceae bacterium
AGCTCATAGTCATCGCGTCCATGTACCCGGGAATGCTGTCGTTGGAAACCACCACTGTTTCGCGCGCATGGTCCACCGCCACCACCAGACCGGTCATTCGATAGCGATGCGGCGGCGATGCCGAGGTCAGGGCGGCACAGAGCGTCGCCGCCAGCATGATCCGCGCGGTCATGGGTTTCCCGGTGATCTTTGTCCGGCAACCGGACCGTGCAGCGGGTAAGCAAATGGCCGCCGCTCCAGCTTCACCGGGCTCGTTGCAAACTCCCGGATTTCCAGAAACTGGTTCGGCTGAACGCCGGTGAAATGTTGACGTGTATCGGAGGTCGGCCACCAGATGTCGATACTTTCAATGCGCGCCGACTTTCCCAGACCGATGTGCTGCTGAAACGGCGAGCTGCCGAAAGACCCACCGCTCCCTACCGTCCGGCAAATCTTGCGACGCTCTCGGCCTTCGTTTTGCACCGAAACCGAGATTCGCGCCCCCACCGCCATGCGGTTCGACTTTACGCCCACCAGACGCAGCGTGATCCAGTCGTTTCCGTGCCCGCCGGGGTTGACGAACAGCCGGGAAGTGTAACTATCGCCCGCCTCGGCTCCGCCCATCTCGACGAAGAGGTCCTCGTCGCCGTCGTTGTTGAAATCCGCGAACGCCACACCGTGCCCCTTGGCCAGGGCTCCCGTGCCCGATGATGCGGAGATGTCGGCGAAGCGCTTCCCCTGCTGGTTATGGAGCAGCACATTGGGCAGCAGTGAAACGAATGACGGATTCCCCATTCCCAGGTAAACGTCCAGGTAACCATCGTTGTCGATGTCGCCGAAACCTGCACCCATGGGCATAAAAATCCGGTCGAGACCCACTTCTTCGGTCACGTCGCGGAACGTTCCGTTACGCATGTTCTTGTAGAGCTTCAGCGTTTCTCCCTTGTGCGGGAGCTTCATATAGCTGCGCACCGATTCTTCCACCGACCTGAAGTCGCTGGTGACGAACAAGTCCGGCCAGCCATCGTTGTCGTAATCGAAGAACCACGTGGCGAAACTGAATCGTGGAAATTGCACACCGGCCGCGGCAGCCACTTCCGTGAACGTCTTGTCGCCGTTGTTGTGATACAGGAAGTTCGCGCCGTTGAAATTTGACACGTAGAAATCGGGATAGCCGTCATTGTCGTAATCGGCCGCCACCACGCCTTTGCTGAAGGCCACGCGGTCGATGCCGGCCCGGCGGGAGATATCGACAAACGTCCCATCTCCCTTATTGAGGAACAACTGGCTCGGCGCATTCTCATTGGCGACGAACAGATCGAGGTTGCCGTCGTTGTCGATGTCCGCCCACGCCGCCGAGTGCACTGCGGCGATCGGCATGGTGAGCAGGCCGCTCTGAGCGGTAACGTCGGTGAAAGTACCGTTGCAGTTGTTGCGAAGCAGAGATAGACGGCGCGGGAATTCCCATCCGCCACGCAACACCAGCAGGTCGATACACCCGTCGTTGTTGTAATCGGCCTGAATGATGTTCAGCCCGCCGGTTTGATCCAGCAGTCCCGCCTGCGCGGTTCGGTCGCTGAACGTGCCGTCGCCGTTGTTGTGAAAAAAGTGAAGCGGCGCGCAATCGTCCACTTGCGAGGTGACGATGTCGATGAGGCCATCGTTGTCGAAGTCGTCGGCGATCGCTCCCCCCGAGTTACCATATTGGGCCACCCCGGCTGCGGGAGCGACGTCCACAAAGCGGCCCAGGTCCTCCTCGGAAGCGAATACCCGCGGAGGAATCAACGCCTCCGCGGGCACGGCCGATGGATATGTTCCCGCCGTCATGTATGCAACATTGAGCAGGAACCTGATCTCCAGGTTGGACGGATCGCGCCGGAACGCTCGCGACAGATACTCGATGGCCTTCTCCAGGTCGCCTGGATTGGGGTGCATGGCGCCCGGATGAGTGGGGAAGAGAAAGCTGCTGCTGACCGGAAAGCCGCCGACATGCTCGGCGGCCGAAGCCCGGTGGAGGTAAATGGATCCGATGGCTTCTTCCAGCACCCTTTGATCCGGCTCCGATCCGCTGGCATTGCGGTATGCCTCTTCGAACAGGGGCGCTGCGTTCTCCAGGTGTCCCAGAGAGGACCACAACAGCGCCAGTGTGGACTGCGTGACGGAAAGCCGCAATGGCTCCATCCTCGGCCCCTGCTCGGCAAGGTACTTCTGCATAGCCGCGATCGTTTCCAGCGGAGCCTGCTCCCGCGTCGCGCACACGGCTTTCAGATCGAGACCCGCGCTGCCGTCTTTAGGCAGCTTGTTTCGGAAAGCCTGATAGAACTCCATGTATCCGGAGGTGTCCGGGGTCAGACGCACGTCCGGCGGCGCGCCAGCGTTCCCCATACCATTTCCACCCGCGGTGGCATTGCCTTGCACGCCGTTCGGAGCTTCCTTGCGGATTCGGAGAATCGCGTAACCGGCGGGAACCTGCACAATCCCCGACACCTCGCCCGGCTCCAGATGCTCCAATGCGCCACCCAGCTCGGGACGCAGGCTCAGCGGGTCAACCATGCCGAGGTAGCCGTTCTGGTCGGATGACGAGTCGATTGAGAATTGTCGCGCCAGCGAGCCGAAATCGCCCCCCGCTTTGAGGCGAATCAGAATGGTCTCCGCGTCCCGGCGCGAACCTGCCAGGATCATCTCCACCGGGACCAGGCGGCCCTGCTGGCCCCGTGCCGATGAAGCATCGAGAGCGGCCCATGCAAGCGCCAAAGCAAGGGCCGCGCCGGCAAGCTGGGTGATATGCACTGGCGATCGAACGATGGCCGAATTTCGACGTCCAACGCTTTCAGAGTGTCTTGTCAGATTATATGGGATGCTCTGCTCACAAACATGGTTACCCAAGGCGAACAAATACCGGGGCGACCATCTCTCGCCTGTTCTCGCCTGCCCCTCGGTCTCAACCTGATTCTGGTAGTTGGTTGTTCCTGGCTTTACCCCACGTGCTTCCGTCCGAATCCGCCCGCCGACATCATCGCCGGGGCGGGAACGGGCACAGGCTCCTCGGGAGGCGGCACCTTCTTAGGCCTTGAATCGAGCTTCGTCGTGATCAACTGATCGCGCACTTTGCGCCACTTCGGCGAACCGGGCGCAGCCCCCGCGGCGACGGGCTCCACGTCCTTATCCGTCACCTCCAGCGCCGCCGGCAGGTACTTGGTGAGATAGTTCTTGATCCGATCCTGCACCAGGCGCTGCGCCGAATGCGTCAGCAGGAACAGCACCTCCTCACCGGGCGCTTCCACAATCGCGTGATACACCTGCGACGCCTTCTGCAGCCGCGCTGACTTCACTACACCCTCCAGCTTCTTCGACCGCGCCTCCAGCTTCTGCCACTCGTTCACGTCGCTCTTTGGCATACCCAGGTCCTTGATCAGCGCCGCCTTCTCCTTCGCGCTGAGCTTCTCCGTCAGAACGTACATGAACAGGCCGAAGTTTTCCAGCTTCAGGTCCGCGCCGAACGGGACCATTTGCTTCGCCTTTTGCAGTTTCTGAAACCCGGCGATGTTCAGCTTTGCGCCGGACAACGCGGGCGAGAATAACTGCAACAGCTTCTCCTCTTCAAGACCGGTCAGCACCAGCGCCGGATCGGACTCCCCGGCGATGTGATGCAGTTCCTCCAGCAGAGCGTCGGCGCCGATCTTTGTTTCGAGGCCGGCCTCGCGAACGTTCTGATACTGGCTCCACGTGCGCTCGTCCACGGTGAACCCAAGCCGCGCGCGCAGCCGGATCATGCGCAGCATGCGGACGGGATCGTCATAGAGCGCGTAGTTCGAAACGGCCCGCAGTTCCTTCCGTTCCAGATCGCCGATGCCGTTATTCGGATCCACAATCAATCCCCGCGACGCGCGTGAGAGCGATAGTGCGATGGCGTTAATAGTGAAATCGCGGCAGCGCAGGTCCTCGTGCATCGTGGCGGGCTGCACCTGCGGCTTTCCGCCTGGCTTCGGATACTTTTCGACGCGCGCGGTGGAAATGGTGGTCATCACCTCGCCGGGAAACTCCAGCCGCACGAACTTGCGATGCTCGTCGGCCTCGGTGATTTTCGCCAGCTTCCTGGCCACCAGATTTCGAGCCAGCTTCGCCGAGCTGCCTTCTACCGTGAAATCGATCTCGCGGATGGGGAATCCACCCAGCATGTCCCGCATGGCCCCGCCGGTGAGGTACAGGCCGATGTTCGCATCGGTGGCGGCCGCCTGCACCACGCCGATCATCCGGATCTGCCCGGCGCTCAGGTGGTTCTCGAGCATGAACATGTAGTCGCTCATAATCGCCTCGCTATCCCATCAGGCCTGGGCCCGCGGATGGTGCTCATCAATCGTGCTTCGAAGCCTCGATCGGGCGACATGCGTGTAAATCTGCGTGGTGGCGATGTCGGAGTGCCCAAGCATCACCTGCACGCTGCGCAGGTCCGCGCCACCCTCCAGCAGATGGGTGGCGAATGTGTGCCGTATGACGTGTGGCGTCAGCGGCCGCCGGATCCCCGTTTTCCGGCCGTAATCGCTCAGCAGCTTCCAGAAACACTGGCGGGTCATACTGCTCCCCCGCCCGGTCACGAACAAATACGGAGTGGCGCGCCTCTTCAGCAGAAGGGGCCGCGCGCTCTCCAGATACTCCCGAATTGCCGTTGCCGACGATTCACCCATCGGCACCAGCCTTTGTTTGTTTCCCTTGCCGGTTACTCGAATGAAGCCAAGATTCAATTCAACGTCCGATAATCGCGTCTGGCACAACTCGGAAACGCGCAAGCCCGTGGCATACAGCAACTCCAACATAGCCCGGTCTCGCTGGCCCCGCGGCGTGGTGCCGTCCGGCGCTTTTAGTATAGCATCTAACTCTTCTTTATTCAGGTATTTAGGAAGGTTTTGCCACTGTTTCGGGAGAACCAGCGCGATCATCGGGTCCTGCGCCACCGTTCCGTTCTCAATCAGGAAAGCGTAGAAATTCCGAAGCGTGGTGATGTGCCGCGCGATGCTGCGCGTGGCCAGTCCGGCGCGATACAGCGAATCGACGTAGGCGCGCACTGTTTCGGTTCCGGGCGGCTGTGCGGAAGGGCCGCAAAAGGCCGAAAATCGATTCAGATCGCGGCGATAGGCGGCAATGGTGTTGGCCGCCAGACCCTTCTCAATTCGGCAGCGGTCCAGGAACGACTTTGTCCCGGCGGACAAACAGGCAATGTCCGGCATTCGACCAATGTTACAATAACTTCGAAATTGTTTGGAAGCGAAACGCGTGAGGGAACTGGCGCTTGCCGGCGTCCACCAACAAAAAAGTCCTGGTTTTGCGTTTTGACCGCGAGACGCTGCCCGGCTTTGTAAGCCCGCAGACCTGGCTTCAGGCCGATGGACTGGAGTTGCTCAGCTCCAGCGGCTCGGTGGCTACTATTCCCTACGGCGACGTCCGCTTCGTCTGCTTCGTCCGCGATTTCGACCAGGGCGAGCCCCGCCGCGAGTTGCGGACCTTCACTACCCGTCCTAAGACTACTGGCCTCTGGCTGCGCCTCCACTTCCGCGACGGCGAGATCATGGACGGCATCATGTCCAACAACCTGCTGCAGGTTGAGCCGCAGGGATTCTCCTTCATTCCACCCGATCCCGGCTACCAGAACCAGAAGGTGTTCGTCCCCCGCGCCGCGCTCGCCACCATCCAGGTGCTCGGCGTGGTGGGCAGCCCGTTGAAGACCGGTCGTGCCAAGCCGGTGCCGAAGGAGCAACTGGAGATGTTCGACAAAGGGTAAGATTACAGCTGCTTTGGAGTCTGAAGTGAAGCCTTGTGCAGAACCAACAGAATTGGCTCCTCGAGATCGGCAGCTTGAACCACTAGCATTTCCGATTCGAACTTGGCGTCCCGTGAGCTTGATCTAATGCGGTATGCGACAGAGCCGTACTTTGTGTCCGTGAAGTTGCCCTTGGAGTCCGTATAGATTTGAGCAGTTGCATAGCCACCAACCGGGCTGAACAGTACGTCAACCCTGGCTGCCGGGGTCCCGTCTTCGAAGATAACTCTTCCTTGTATTCGGACGGTGGGTCTTAGCTTCGGAACCGTGAATAGGATTGGGGCCGGCTCAGGCTGACCCGTGGCGATTTGGATCTCTATCGCGTTCGCCGCGTCCGGCGTGCCCGGATAGTATGTCCTCCCGTAGGCTTCGTCGGGCTGGACGTTGATGCCAAGGTCGACACCCACGCGATAGCGGCCAGCGGGGAGTTTCTCAGTCGCGAACGACCCGTCCGAGTCGGAAATCAGAGCCACCGCCGTAGGATTGCCGGCGTCGACAGGTTCGATTTCGATCGCGCCGAGCGCCGGAGATCCATCAGGGTGAACAGCGACGCCCCGGATACGCGCAACCGGTGGAAGCTTTGTCGCTTCCGACGCAACTTGTGCACGGCAGCACGGAGCGAAGGCCATGGCACAAACGATTAGGGCACGTCCACACATGCCTCAATTCTAATCACGGAGAACCATTCGATATAACATTGGAAACACGGCTGCCGCCGCGTATCCCGTTTGATCCCTCTGCGTCGCATTCAGGGACGCGTTCGGACATTACTTCAACGCCATCGGCTCTTGGTCAGATCGCATCCAGCGTGTCAACCGCGCGGCCTCAGAAATCCGAGGTAGCGCCTGCGTCCCGAATCTCCGCCACCGAAGTGGACGCCGGGAGTTTCTGTTTGCGGGCTCGGCGTTATTGCATTCGGCGACAGGAGGCCGGATGCGACGGCACCGGCGTTTATCCAGGATTTGTCCTTCCCAGAGAGGCGTCGGGAGGTGAAGCGTGAGTATGGTCATGGAGTCTTCGAGGGTGCCATTCCTTCAGGCGCCACCTCCTCGGGCCAATGAAAGCTATCGTACATTGCCACAGGCTCGACATGGATACAGTCGAAAAGCCCACGACTGTGCGCGGCTAACAACCAATGAACAGGAAAGCGAGCAGCTACTTGTCCAGCCGCTTACGCAGTTCGTCCAGATCCGCCACGAACCAGACCTGATCGCCGCGGTTCGATTCATAAACGAAATCCCGCAACGCCGCGCTCTCGGTCACATGCTTTGAGATGTCGCCCACAATCGCGACGCGAAGCCGATAAGTTACAAACTTCTGCAGGATTTCGCCCGCAACGCCGGTTCGCAAGTGGAAGAAGTCATCGTCGAGGCGTCCGGTCGGGATCGCAACCAGGGTTGCGCGCTGCTCCCAGGCTTTGCTGATAATGTCGGTGGCGTCTCGGACCGTCCGCAGCGGCGATCCCTGTGCCTCGCATTCAAAGACGTTTTCGGGCTTCACTTCAGCGCCAGCGGCTCCAGCAGATGCACGTCGCCGGTGCCCAGCCGGCATTCGCCAAGGTCGATCCAGTTGTTGCCTTCGGTGTTCTGCACGAATGTTATGGTCTCGAGTCGAAACCAGCGCTGGTGTTTGTACTCGTCCCAGCGCTCCCGCGCGGCCTCCGTAATGGAATCCACTTCGCCCGGCTGCAGATCCTGAGCCAGGGTCACGTGCGGGACGAATTCGAATGGCTCGGCCTTTTCCAGACCGTTGCTGTTGAGGACGGCGTGCATCTCAGTGACACGATCGCCCTCCGTTCCCAGCGCGAGGTAGATCACGTTCGACACCGGGAATACCTGAACATCGGTGAGTTGCGCGTCAACGGGCGAGAACATTGGAGCCAGAGCGCAAATGTGACGCCAGGCTTCGTCGGGAGGAACACTCAGAACCCGCGGGGGCAGAATGCTGATGTGGGCTCGTAAGAAACACGTGGGAACAAGTTCCTGCCGAAGATCATCCAGAAAAGCCGCGAGCGGATCCGGAATATAACTGACCAGGGCGAAGGAATTGATCCGTTCCCGTCGGGTCGGATCACACAACATATGAATGACCCTATTGTAACGCGGCTTCCACGGGAAGCGGCGCCGCTACGGGTTCAGGCATCACCCAGTGTGCCTCCTCGAAACCGGTGTACTTGCATATCCGCAAAACGCCGTTCTCGTCCTCCAGAACGTCGCCCACCATCAGTGGGCGCTCGGAATCGCGCAACAAGGCCCATGCGGCGTAGGCCGACGAGGCATCCACGGTTTGTTCGTCTTGCTGGTAATCTTTGGGGCGCGCGCTGGTAGCGCCGCTGGTGTGGGGCGCGAGGCGAAACGGCTGCCGCCGGTCTTCGCGCAATCGATGAATGTGGAAGCAGGGCATGGCTTAAAGTCCATTCTACTCACAAAACAATCACGGTGGTTGATGTTTCAGGGCCGCGAGGAAAGGCTGCGCGTCTTCCCGACCCTGAGTGATCCAGCTCCGCACTTTCCGCTCGGTCCATATCATGGATTCGCGGAGCGATCCGAGTGCACCATCAGGACGAATCTCAATTACCTCAACCGCTTGCGGCACGCCCGGTTTTCGATACGGCGCCAGCGCCCGAAGGGTCCGGATACCCGCGGTAATCAATCGGGAAGGCAGCCTGGGCAGGCAATTGATCGCGACTATACGATCCGCGCCCATCTCGACCGCGGCCCATATCGGCAACGCGCCGAGCAAACCCCCGTCGGAATAGATGCGGCCATCGATGCGGTATTGCCGGAAGATGCAGATCATGCCCACCGACGCGGCCAGATGCCGCCAGGTCACATCGGGCATGCGGAAAAGACGCGGGCGCAGCCGCAGCGTGTCGGTTGCCACAACGCCATAATCCACGCACGGCTGGTATGCTTCGCAGACCTCGCGGATCACCGCTTCCAGCGCGTCGAACGCGAAGACACCGTCCAGCGGCCTGCGCGGGATGCGCCACTCAAGGCGGGACATCACGTGGAGATCGAGCCAGCGGCGCTCCAGTTCAACGGCCGAACAACCGCTCGACACCATCCATCCATTCAGTGCGCCTATGGATGCGCCCACCACGATGTCCGGCTTAACAATGCCTTCCAACTCGCGCCATACGCCCACTTCCCACGCGCCGAACAGCCCGCCCGCGGAGAAGACGACCGCCGTTTTCATCGGGGAAGAAGCGAAGCGGCCGCGGAATCCACAAACCACAGCGCGTTTGGGTTTTCCCAGGTGCCAAGCTGCGCGGGATAGTGGAACGGCTCATATTTGCGGCCCATCACCTTCTGCAATGCTTCGGCTTTATCGCTTCCGGCCACCAGCATCAGCGTATGCCGGGCTGCTGTGAGCGGACCGGGCAGCAGGGTCACGCGTTCAGGTGGCTCCGCGGGAACGTGAACGGCCGCCGCAATCCCGGTGGTGTCACCAATCAGCGGCTCGCCGGGAAACAAGCTTGCCGTGTGCGATTCTCCTCCCATGCCACGGTGCACAACATCGAATACTGGCACGGTGCCCGGCGCCGTTCCAAAAAAGCTCTGAATATCATCGATGTAGCGATAGGTCGCCGCTTCGAGGGTCAGCTCGCCGCGAACGCGATGCACGTTCTCTGACGGAATGCCCGCGGGAGTAATGAGGTCGGCGTGAGCCAGCCGGTAATTGCTGCGCGGGTCGTCCGGCGGGACGCGCCTTTCGTCCACCTGAAATATGTGCACTCGCTTCCAGTCGACGGGACATTCCGCCAGCACCGGAAACATCAGTGCCGGAGTGCTGCCGCCCGAAACGGCAAATGTAACGATTTCAGCCTCGCTAAGCCTCCTGGTGAGCAGTTCCGCGGCGCGGAGAGCGCACGCCCTTGCCGCTTCCGCGGCACTGGCATATACTTGCAGGTTCCTCTCAGCCATTCCAGGGTGACAACCTTACTCATGATAACCGCGCGCCGTCTCGCCCGACCGCGTCATATCTGACAGATGCACAGGCTACATCTAATTAACGCAATCGTTACGGCGCGAGGTATGGCCCTGATTAAAATTTCCGATTGGACCGAAATGGTCCGCGAAGATAGCCTGAGTTATGGCAACCATGTGCGCTGTTGAGCCCCCCTCGTCGCAGGTCGCTTTGCTACACCGTATCAGCAGTGTGGTAAGTTCGCAGCGATCTCTCGACGAAATGCTGGGCGAAATTGTCGGTCTCACGTCGCAAGTCACCGATTGCGACGCATGTCTGGTTTACCTGCTGGAACATGAGACGGCCGAGGTGGTTCTGCGAGCTTCGCAGGTGCCTCACGCTTCCGATCTCGGGAACCTTCGCATGAAAGTAGGCGAGGGAATTGCCGGTTGGGTGGCCGAACACAAATCGGTGGTGGCACTGGCGTCCAATGCGCCGGCGGACAACCGGTTCAAATATTTTAAAGGCCTTGTAGAAGACACGTATCAGGCGATGCTGTCGGTGCCACTGGCCACCGGCGGCGACGTGGTGGGCGTCATCAACGTTCATCATCGCGATCCGCACCACTACACCGCCGACGAGGTGGCGCTGCTCACGTTTATCGGCGAGCAGATGGGCGTGGCCGTAGCCAAATCCATGCTCTCTGAACAGAATGCGCGGCTTCGCGAGGAAACCGAGGACATGAAGCGGCAGCTCGAGACGCGCAAGCTGGTGGAGCGCGCGAAAGGGCTGTTGCAGTCCCGGCATAACCTCACCGAGGAAGAGGCGTATCTCCGTCTGCGAAACGAGAGCAGGCGGTTACGCCGTCCAATGCGCGATCTGGCCGAGGCGATTATTCTGGCCGAGGATCTCAGCCGCAAGGCCGAATCGTCGCCAGGTATGTAAGTTGGTTGCACACTTGGCTACGCGCCTTACAATGGTGAGTTGATCCCTTTTCGGCCGTTCTTCCGGAACGCTCATCTTGCCACCATTGCCGGTAATTACTGGCGGCGGAACCTCGATCCCGTGCGGTTTCCCGTATCCGCGCGGCTGTTCGAAACCGAGCCCGGGGTGCGGGTGCTGGTACATTCGCAACTTCCGCACAGTCGACCGAAAGCCCATGCGCTAATCGTGCATGGACTCGAAGGATCCAGCAGCGCCGGATACGCCTGTAGCCTGGCTCAGGCGCTGCTCGAATCCGGCTACGCGGCGCACCGGTTCAATATGCGGAGTTGTGGCGGAACCGAGCGGCACAGCGGCGCCACCCTCTACCATTCCGGCCAGACCGGCGACCTTTTGGAAGTGATACGGCAGCTTCGCGGGCGCGAGGACATCCCCTTTGTTCTTATTGGGTTCTCGCTGGGAGGCAATGTAGCGCTTAAGCTTGCTGGTGAACTGGGTGAGAGCGCACCGAACGAGGGGATCGAAGCGGCGTGCGCCATCTCCGCGCCCATCGACCTGGCAGCATGCGTTCGCCGCCTGGACCGGCGGGAAAACTGGCTCTACGCGAACCGTTTTGTGAAACGGCTGAAGCAGCGCATCGTCGCCAAGGAGCGGCTCACGCCTGGGCTTTTTCCGGTGGGCCGCCTGCCGGAAGTCCGAAACGTCCATGACTTTGACGATGTTTTCACCGCTCCGTGTTTCGGCTTTGGCACCGCCGACAATTATTACGCTACTCAGTCCTCGGCCCGGTTTCTGGACCGCATCCGCATTCCCACGTTGCTGGTTCAGGCCAAGGACGACCCGCTGATTCCGTTCCCAGTCTTTGATCAACCGGCTTTCGCAACGAATCCATACCTGCAACTGATTGCACCCGAGCACGGCGGGCATGTGGGCTTCATCGCCCGGGGAGAGCACAGGTTCTGGGTTGACCGGGTGATCGTGGAGTGGATGGAACAAGTTAGGGCTGGTGCGCGTTATCCCTTGCAGGGCTCCCTGACCACATGACCGGCACCGCTTCTTTTCGCGAGGCCGCCGCCATTGCTGTCGATTCGTTACGCGGCAGCAAGCTGCGCAGTTTTCTCACGCTTCTCGGCATCATCCTGGCCACCACCACGCTGATCGCCGTCATGTCCATGATTCACGGCATGGACATATACATCGCCGACAACCTCACCGACATGGGGACCGACGGTTTCCAGGTGGTGCGCATGGCTTTCATCGGGAACTTCGACCCAAAGAAGTTTCTGGCGATGCAGAAGAAGAATCCGCAGCTCAGCGTCGATGAGTTCGAATTCCTCAAGGACCGCGCCACTCTGTTGCGGGAGATCGGGATGCAGGCGAGCCGCAACGGCAAGGTGCAATACCAGGGCGACAGCCTCGACGACATCGCCATCACTGGCGGAAGCGCGAACTACGGCATTCTCGGCAACATTGAGCTGACCTCCGGCCGCTTCATCACCGATACCGAGGACCAGCGCCGTCTGCCCGTAGCGGTGATCGGGAACGACATCCGCGAGCGATTCTTCTCGGGCGTCGATCCCATCGGCCAGACCATCAAGCTCGACGGCCGGCCGCTGATGGTGGTTGGCGCGGCCAAGGCCAAGGGCAGCGTTTTCGGGCAATCGCAGGATGGCTACGTGCTCATTCCCGTCCACACCTACTTCCAGTATTACGGCTCGCATACCGGGATTCGTTATGTGGCCAAGGCGCTGGACCGGAACACCATTATGCAGGCTGAGGAGGAAGTGAGCATGCTCCTGCGCGCCTATCGCCATCTCCAGCCGAAGCAGGACGACACGTTTTCGGTGATCTCCTCCGACGCGCTGCTCACCGCGTGGGACCAGCTTACCGGAGTGATCGCGTCCACCGCGATTGCCATCGTTTCCATCTTCATGGTGGTGGGCGGCGTGGTGATCATGAACATCATGCTCGCCGTGGTCACTGAACGCACCCGGGAGATCGGCATCCGCAAATCGCTGGGTGCGCGGCGCACCGACATTCTGAACCAGTTCCTGGTGGAGTCTTCGATGCTCGCGGCGGCAGGCGGTTTGCTGGGCGTGCTCATCGCCTGGGCAGTGGCCATCCTTGTCCGCAACCTCACCCCGGTACCCATGGCGGTCCCCGCCAGCTCGGTGATTGTCGGCGTCGGCCTGTCCACGGTGGTGGGGCTGTTTTTCGGCATATATCCGGCGCAACGCGCGGCAAGGCTCGATCCCATCGAGGCGCTGAGAGCCGAGCGATGAAAAAGGTGGCGCTGAGGGCGGAGCGATGAAAAGCCGGGTCTTGCTGTCCACGGTTATGCTCGCGCTCAATACCATCCGCGAGCACAAGATGCGCGCGTTCCTCACGGTTTTGGGCGTCATCATGGGCACCGGGACCATCATCGCCGTGGGGTCGGTAATTGTGGGACTCGACGGCGCCATCGCCGACATCCTGCACAGCTTCGGTCCGAACAACGCGATTGTCTTCAAGTTCCAATTCGCATTTCGCGGGCGTATTACTCCGGAGGAGATGCAGCGCAAGCCGCTCACCTATGAGAACGCGGTGGCCATCAGAGAACGCTGCCCGGCCGTGCAGGCCGTCAGCCCGTACCTGTTCACGCCCGCCGCCATGACCGGCCGGGGCACCGACGTCGCCAAATACAAGGCAAACGATCTGTACAACCTGCAGGTTGGGGGCACCGAGGAGTCGTATCAGGCCGGTGGCTCGGCGGAGATGCAGGAAGGCCGGTTCCTCAGCGACTTCGACAACAAGCATCACCAACCTGTGGCCGTGGTGGGCGAAGATGTGCCCAAAGCGCTGATGGCCGCGGAAGATCCCATCGGCAAGTGGATCGACGTGAACGGGCACCAGGTGCAAATCATCGGCGTCATGAAGAGGCCGGCTACCGGGTTCGGCCAGGACGACACGCGGGTGCTGCTCCCCTACTTCAGCATGAAGAAGATCATGCCGGAGGCGAGGGAGAACATGCTGGTAGTGGCGGCGAAACCCGGCATGCTGGCGGAAGCATGGTAATGATCGCGCTCAGTTCCGTAGGGCTGCTGGTGGGCGGCATCGGCGTTATGAACATCATGCTGGTGTCGGTGACCGAGCGCACCCGCGAAATCGGTATCCGCAAGGCCATCGGGGCGCGGCGCAGCGACATCGTGTTGCAGTTTCTGACGGAAGCGGTGGTGCTCACCGGGATTGGGGGTCTGATCGGCAT
>JBEKFB010000092.1:0-14083 GCA_050013535.1 Bryobacteraceae bacterium
TGGGTGGAAAGCGCCAACCAGCCCGCCTGCGATTTCCCCATCCAGAATCTGCCTTTCGGCATTTTTCGAACCGATCGCAAGGCGGACCGTGTGGGAACGGCCATCGGCGATTTTGTTCTGGATCTCAGCGAGTGCTTCCGAGAGGGGCTGCTCACGGGCGTGGACGTCACCTTCGCCCCGTTCTTCCAAGCATCGTATCTAAATCCGCTGATGACGCTGAACCCGGCCGAGCGAGCCGAGGTGCGCCTCTCCATCTCGCGCCTGCTGCGCGCCGGCTCGCGAAAGAAGGAGCACGCCGAGAAGTTCCTCACGCCGATTCACGATGCCCTCTTGCTGCGGCCGACGCTGCAACGCGGCTACACCGATTTCTACGCGTCCATCCATCACGCCACGCGTGTGGGCCAGTTGTTCCGGCCGGACCAGCCCCTGCTGCCGAATTACAAATGGGTGCCGATCGCTTATCACGGGCGCGCATCCACGCTGATGGTGAGCGGCACGCCGGTGCGCCGTCCCAATGGACAAACCAAGGCTCCTGACGCGGCCGAGCCATCGTTCGGACCTTCGCGCCGCCTCGATTACGAACTGGAAGTGGGATTCTACGGCGCGGGTCTGCAGCGCATTGGGGAAGCCGTGCCTATCGCCAAAGCAGAAGAACACATCTTCGGTATGGAAGCGTTGGCCCCATTTCGCATTCCTGCCTTTGAGCGCGCGCCGGACGATCCCAGGCCAATGCCGTATCTTCTCTCCGATGACGACCAGCGCGACGGCGGCGTGGATATCACCCTGGAAGTCCTCCTGGCCAGCGCGAGAATGCAGCAGGAAAGCATCGCGCCGGTGACGGTCAGCCGCGGCAATTTCCGCGATATGTATTGGACCATGGCCCAGATGGTGGCTCATCACACTTCGAATGGTTGTAATCTTATGGCCGGCGACCTGCTTGCGAGCGGCACCGTTTCCGGGCCCGAGCGCGAATCGGCCGGATGCCTGCTGGAGTTGACCGAGGGCGGAAAGCGCGCCATCCCGCTTCCCACCGGCGAGGAGCGGCGTTTTCTGGAGGACGGCGATGAGGTGATCCTGCGCGGCTGGTGTGAACGGCCGGGATATAGAAGAATCGGCCTCGGCGAGTGTCGCGGATTGATACTTCCGGCGGCCTCACTGCACTAGTCGTGGATTGCGATGTACTGCGACGTCAGTCTGCCCATTCCGCTCGACCGGCTTTTCACGTACAGCCTCCCGGAGACGCTGGATCATCGTGTCCGCCCCGGTTGCCGCGTACTCGTTCCCTTCGGTACGCGCAAGCTGACGGGCGTGGTGCTGGGCGTTCACGATTCGCCCGGCGAGGGGCCAAGTAAGGAAGTCCTCCGGCTGCTGGACGAGGAACCGGTGCTGGACCCCGGGCTGATCGCGCTCGGCGGATGGATCGCCGATTATTACTGCGCGCCGCTGGGTGAAGTGTTGCGCAGCATGACGCCGCTGACGGGCGAAGTGCGCCGGACGAAGCTGTACTCCCTCACCGACGGGGGACGCGATGCCGCGCGGCAGCTCCTGCTGGGTCCGGCGAGTGAAGATCCCGTGCTGCAGACGCTGGCCCTGCTCGATGCGCGGCCCGCCTCGGCTGAGTACCTGAAGAGAAAAGTGCCGGGGGCGGCGAACGTGATTCGCTCGCTGGAGAAGCGCGCCTTCATTGTGGTAGAGGATCTGGAAGCCGACCGCGATCCCCTGCGGGCCTCGGCCGCGCGACTGAAGGCCGAGTTCGTGGCACGAAATGAAGGAAAGCTTCCGAAGGCCGAGCGCGAGCTGCTGTCGTACCTGGAGCTGCATCCGGGCTCGCACAACGTGCAGCAACTCGAAAGCATGGTGAAGGGCGCGAGTCCGGCTGCCCGGGCGCTGGCGCGAAGAGGGCTGGTAAAGCTGGAGAGCGAATCTGCCGTGACATGGCGGGAGCCGATTCGTCCCGAGCGCACCCTCAACCCCCATCAGTTGACCGCCTATCAGAAGATCGAAGCCGCTCTCCGCGCCAATCAGTTTCAGGCGTTTCTGCTGCAAGGCGTAACCGGGTCCGGCAAAACCGAAGTCTATCTACGGGCCATCGATGCATGCCTGGCGCTGGGACGCGGCGCGCTGCTGTTGGTTCCTGAAATCGCGCTGACGCCGTCAGTGGCCGGGCAATTCGCTTACCGGTTCGGCGATCGCGTGGCGATTTTGCACTCGGCTTTTCACGACGCGGAACGGGCCGAACAGTGGCGGCGGATCCGGGGAGGGTCAGCGGGTGTGGTGGTGGGCACGCGCTCCGGCGTGTTCGCGCCAGTGCAGAATCTGGGGCTCATCGTCGTCGACGAAGAACACGACCACAGCTACAAGCAGCAGGAAACTCCGCGTTATCACGGACGCGATGTCGCCGTCTATCGCGCGCAGGCGTGCGGCGCGTGCGTGGTGCTGGGTTCGGCCACGCCCAGCCTCGAAAGCCGGTACAACGCCCAGCGGGGCAAGTATCAGTTGCTCAACCTGCCCGAGCGCATCGAGCGGCGGCCCATGCCCGTTGTCGAGCTGGTCGACATGCGCCAGGAGTTTCTCGAAACGCGTAAGCAGGCCACGTTTTCGCGCCGCCTGAAAGACGCCATTGCGGAGCGGCTGAAGTCCGGTGAACAGTCGATGTTGCTGTTGAACCGTCGTGGATTTTCCAGCTTCGTGACGTGCCGTGCTTGCGGGTGGCGCATGGAATGCCCCAATTGCGCGGTGACGCTGACCTGGCATCGCCGCGACCGGCGGATGCTTTGCCACTACTGCAATACGGCCCAGCGCACGCCCACGCGATGTTCGCAATGCGACAGCGAGTATCTGCAGTACATTGGCACTGGCGCTGAGAAAGCCGAGGATGAGCTGCACCACGAGTTTCCGCAGGCGCGCATCGCGCGGATGGACCGGGACACGGTGAGCGGCAAGCGGCATTTCGAAACGATCCTGCAGGGTTTTCGCGACGGCGATTACGACGTGCTGGTGGGAACGCAGATGATCGCCAAGGGCCACGACATTCCCAACGTGACGCTGGTGGGGATTGTGTCCGCGGATATCGGGCTCGGGATGCCGGATTTTCGCGCGGCTGAGCGGACGTTTCAGTTGCTGACGCAGGCCGCGGGACGGGCCGGGCGGGGTGATCTCGCAGGCCAGGTCCTCATCCAGACCGTTAATCCCGAGCATTATGCCGTCCGCTTCGCCGCCGCCCAGGATTATCAGCTTTTCTACGAAAAGGAGATTCAGTTCCGGCGATTAATGCGCTATCCGCCGTTCAGCGCCCTGGCCAACGTTCTGGTGCGCAGCGAGCGCCAGGAACAGGCTCTGGCAATGAGCTCCGAACTGGGGCAGTTGCTGGATCCGCCGCCGGAAGGGCTGAAGGTGCTGGGTCCGGCGGAGGCGCCGGTGCCGCGGCTGCGCAACGAATTCCGCTATCAGTTGCTGTTGAAGGCGGCCAGCCGCAAACGCCTGAACGAAGTGTTGCAGATGCTGCGACGGCATGCCGTGGACCGCAAATGGAGCGCCACCGGGCTGGTGATCGATGTGGATCCAATGACCTTGATGTGAGGAGTTGATAGCAATGCTATCATTGATAGCAGGTGGCGACGATCACGATAAGAGGCCTCGACGACACAGTTAAGGCGCGATTGCGATTGCGGGCGGCGCGGCACGGCCGGTCAATGGAAGAGGAAGCGAGGCGCATCCTGAAGGAGGGGCTGATGGTGGAAGCCTCCCGGATGCCGAATCTGGCGGAATCTATTCGGCGGCGGATCGCACCCGTTGGAGGCATTGAGTTGACGATTCCCTCGCGCGAGCCGGTTCGGCGGCCGCCCCGGTTCTCCCGGTAACTGTCCTCAGTGATTGTTCTCGATACCAACGTGCTGTCGGAAGCTCTGAAGCCCTCGCCTTCCAGAACCGTTCTGGACTGGCTCGCGTCCCAGGAGCCTTTGTCCGTTTATGTCACCGCCATCACGCAGGCCGAGCTGCTGTACGGGATTGAAGTGCTGCCCTCCGGCAAGCGAAAGTCACATCTATCCGTCGTGATTACGCAGCTTTTTGCCGAGGACTTTAGCGGGCGCGTGCTCGCGTTCGATGGAGAAGCGGCGGCGGTCTTCGCGAAGGTGGTAGCCGGACGGAAATCGGGGAGGCGTCCAATCTCGCAATTTGATGCGATGATCGCAGCCATTGCACGCTCTCGCGGCGCCGCCGTGGCCGCTCGCGATGCCAGCGATTTCAGGGATTGCGGGATCCGGGTAGTGAATCCGTGGCTGGCCGGCCCCGAATCATCGCGTTCTTAGGAATCGCCGCGCATAGATCGCCAGGTTGACTGCGCACACGCCGATAACGAACGCGACCAGCACCCACGCCGGTATATTCGGGTAGACAATCGCATCGAGGTAGTGCAACAGAAAGCCTCCCTGCCAGGGGTCCACGCCGGACTTATTCTCCAGATACTGTTCCAGCAAAGTGAGCGGGCATGGCCAGGGCCCCGCCTCGACAATGACGCCCCAAACGAGCGATGCGATGTGAATCCCGGTCAGCACGCGCCGGCCCCGTGTCCACAAGGTGCCGATCACCACGAAGGCAATCCAACTCAGATGAACAACGAGAACAGCATCGGCGAGTGCGGTGTACACGTCAGGGTTGTTTGATCCGCCAGATGGTGAAAAAGGGATCGTCATGAAGTGCGTCCGCGGGCCGGCGGGGTTTTCTTCCTGATGGCGTCACGACGTATTCACACTGGCAGCGCGCGGCGCTCGGCGTGACCCGCTCCCAATCGCCGAAGGAGCAATAAAACTTTGCTGGATCGGGCGCATACACGCGAGAACAGTTGTCGACCCCGAAAATGTTCGACTTGACGTGGCTCGCACTCAGCCAGGCGAGCGAGGGATGGGTTCGAAGCGCCAGATCGAGGTACTGCTCCGAGTCGATTCGGCGAGTGAAAAGCATCAGCATAGGGCCGTTCACTTCGATGATGGCGAAGCCGAGGCATGCAAACAACAGAGTGCCGGCGAGCGCAACAGCGACCGAGGCGCGGGCGAGCGGAACATCGAGTTCGTCATAAAACGTCTTGGCTTTGCCCATCAAAAGGACGACGAGCAAACTAATCGGGAGAATTGCGTAACGCACGATGCCGGCGGTGACCATCCAATAGGGCAGGTACGTCGCGCAGAAAATCAGGCAGGCCCGCCGCGCCGGCAATTTGACGGATGGAACAAGAATCACCAGCGGCAGGAAGACCAGAAAAACGATGCCCACGGGATTCGGTAACGGAGACTCGAAGGTTCGCCCGCCTTTGAACTGGGCTCTCCAGGCGACCAGACAAACGCGCACGAATTTGTTCTCCGGCGGACCCTTGCCGCCAACCTGCAGGCCCCGGTGGATCGTGGCGGGATAGATTGGATTTCCCGTGAGCAATCCCGTTCGCACGTGCCAGTACACCGACGACGCGACGAAAATCGCGCAGAAGATGAGCACAACGCGCAGCCGCTTCGCAGCGTAAACGAAAAAGCAGATAAGCGGAATCGCGCCGTAGAGCGCGACATGCTTAACGGCGAACGTCGACCCCAGAAAGAGCGCTCCGGCGAAGATCCACGCGCCATGTCGCGTTTCCAGCCAGCGGATGAACGCCAGCAGAGCGGCTGCCTGGAAAAAGACCATAGCCGAATCGTTCTTGGAGTTGCTGAAGGACCAATGAGCGAACGGCAGCAGTGCCGCGGTGGCCACGGCCACGAACGCTGCCGTCTTGTCGAGACCGCACGAGCGCGCGATAGCAAACAGAAGCAGCAAAGAAAGGATCGAGAACAGCGGCGATATCATCTGCGCCGCCGGCTGGCCACCCAGCGACCACGCCAAGGTCATCAGAACCTCGCCTCCCTGTGGGAAGTAGCTGTAATCCAGCGAGGGAATCACCTCCAGCGCGTGCGCCTGCGCGTAATCGCGGGCGGAAGCGAGATGCATGGCCAATGGGTCGAAGGCGATGCTCGGCGCCAGAACCACCGCCATCGCCGCTGCTGTCCCGAGGATCGCGAACACGAAAACCACCCCGGCCAGCGGATGGCGAAACTCGGCCGTTGAGGTGAGCGCACGGCGCAGAGCGGCGAAGCCGTTGATCACTTCTCTCCGGAAGATCAGGCACGGACCCGCGAGTATGACGGCAAAGACCGGCGCGTAATAAAAATGCAGCAGGCCGAGCACAAACAGTAGCGGGATCAACAGGGCGCAACCGAAGCCGAAGCCGAGAGTCAGGGTTTCGACAAGGCCGTTCAGCGGAACATCGATGAAGCGCGCGAATCGGCAGCCGGAGACGAGGCAGGCAAGATAGAACAGTGTGACGATGAGCGTCGCGAGCGGCTGGTAAATCAGTAGACCGAGGACGACGAACGCGGCCAGTACGGGGATTTCATAGCGCCATAAACGGGAGCGGCGAAACCAGATCCACCCCACGCAGGTGGCGGCGAGGAGCGGCAACGAGCACAGCAGAACCGTGCGGAAAACCGGTCCGGGGCTGCGGAAATAATCAACTTCCCAACGGAAGTACGGGGCCGTGACAACGATGGCCAGAAGAAGCCATGCAAGCCAAATGCCGACTCGGAACCGTCGCGACACTTAGAACCGAACCCTGTGCTCTGTTGCGCCGGCGAGGCGTAGCGGGAAGATCGCGAGCTTGGTCATGAAAAGACTCCTGTCATCATAACGGCTTATGGGCGGCAGCGCCGGTGTCCGCTTTTGGCGCGTCTGTCCTGCGGGCGATCCCTTCTCTGTTTGACGCTGGCCTCCCCGTTCTGATCTAATTCCAGCGGATGACACCTGAGGCCGTCACGCTCAGCGAGAACCTCCGTGAGGCCATGCGGTTCTTTGGCTCGGCGCGGGCCGAGGGCGAGGTTCTGCGTCTTTCCGCGCTCACGCTCATCTCTTCCGGCATCGATTACAGCGTGTTCAATGCCGCTGTTCTTGATTCCGCGGTGGGTGGAAGCAGCATCGGGGAGTTGGTGATTCAGCTGAAGGAAGCCGAGCAATTCTACGAACAGCGGCGGCTGCCATGGTCGTTTTGGGCCTGCCAGGACCTCATCGAAGACAGCACCTGGAACCAGGTGCGCGATACGCTCGGGGCCATGGACATGCGCCACCTCACCACGGCGCCGGGCATGTATGCGGAGCGTCTGCTTCCGCCGTCACGGCCATTGCCGGAGGTGACCATTCGGCCGGTCTCGGACAACGATACGCGCGCCTCATTTGCGCACATCACTTCCATGGCGTTTGAGATTCCTCTCTCAGTCTGCCGTTCGGTCTATGCGGATGAGCGGGCCTGGAAAGGCACCTACGCCGGTTGGGTCGCCTACAGCGGACGCGTACCGGTGTCCACCGCGGCCCTGGTCGTTTCCGGCGGGGCCATCGGCGTGTATTCGGTGGCCACGTTGCCGGTCTTCCAGCGGCGCGGTTATGCGGAAGCGTTAATGCGGGAGGCAATCGCGCGTACCGGCGCGGAAACCGGTATCGAAAGAACCGTGCTGCAATCTACCTCGATCGGCTTGCCGCTCTATCGGGCGCTCGGCTACCAGCCGGTGACCCGTTTCCAGGTCTTCGCCTCGCGAAGGTGAGGCTGGAGAATTCCAGCGAAAACGCCGAAGGTTAGGGCAGGAGGCCGAATTGTCGTTTGCCCGTGTGAAGAACGTGACTAAAGGCGTCAGCCTCGCCGATCGTGCCGAGGTGGCCGATACCAGCGCCAAGCGCCGCACAGGCCTGCTCAGGCACAAGTCTCTGCCGAAGGGCAGCGGCCTCTGGCTGGTACCCTGCGAGGGCATCCACATGTTCGGCATGAAGTTCTCCATCGATGCCGTTTTCCTGAACCGGGACCGTCGCGTGGTGAAGATTTGCCCCAACATGGGGAAATGGCGGCTGGCTCTGTCACTGCGGGCCCACTCTGTTCTGGAGTTGCCCGCGGGCACCACCACCGAAACCGGCACGGCTGTGGGCGATCAGCTCGATGTGGAGCGCATTCAGCCCGTGGGCTGAGAATCGTCCTTAGAGGCGGGCGGTTTGCCGAATGTAACGGTGATGGCGGAAGGGTGCCCGCTAGGGTCCTCACCAGCCTGAATGGTGACGTCGTCGCCGGCATGGATGTCGGTGCGCTTTATCGCTTTGCCATCCTTCATGAATTTTGTTTTGTGCAGTATAGAGAAGGAGAGCACGTTCCCGCCTTCGGCCTGAATTCCCAGATCGCTCTTGGTAATTGAGCTGACCTTGCCGACAAAAACCGCCGCCAGACCGGAACTGTCCGAGCCGGGGGCGAGGGGACCGGTAGAGCCTCCCCGCCGGCCGCTGTATTGGGCGTAACAGGTGGACAAACAGAGGACAAGCAGAAATCCTGGTACAAACGCGCGTCTCATACTTCCAGCATAGCGATTTCTGGAAATATCCCTGGCGGCAGGGAGTCATACAGACAGCAAAACAGCACGCGCGCGGGTTTCCATGCTGGTAACGGATCTCTATTGGCGGCAATTGTACGCTTATCTGGCGGCCGAGCGGCGCAAAGCCCGCAAGCGCCGGCCTGTTCCAAAAGCAATGAAACCGGGAGCGCGGCTGCTACCCATGGTACTCAGTCGCTCTGGGACCCGGACCGGTTACCCAGGAACCACCGCGTAATCCTGGTTGGGAGGATCGCCATGAAGTTGTGCCCGGGGTGTTCAGAGGCGATTCCGGTGCTCAGGATCGCGCGCTGCCCCAATAGCTTGAGATGCCCCCGCTGCGGAGCCAAACTGTGGCCTGACCGGCGCAGCCACTTCCTGATGTTCGCGACCCTGCTGGCATTCCTCCCGTTGGCCTTGTTTCTTGCTCGTGATGTGAGCGGCCGCAGCTTTGGATTCGGACTGCTCCTCGGCCTGGTTGTCGGCCTATGCGCCGGGGGAGCCGGGTGTCTGATCTATGCCTGGACCGTTCGCCTGCGGACCCACCCGGCGGACCACCACCATTCCGGACCACGCACTTCCGGCGGGTTGGTCTGATTTATCTGGTCTGATTATGGCCTTGCTTTGCGGGCGTGAGATGGTCCCGGCTCGGCGAGCAGTTTGAGCACTTCGGCGCGGATGTGATCGCCCTCCTGATCGTTGAAGAAATTCGGATCGCTGCCGGTAATCTCGAAGCGGATCATTCCTTTGCGATCCAGAAATGCGAGTAGCGGAGCGAGTGGCCGTTGGCCGGGAGGGGGCTGCAGAAAACCAGGGAGATCGCCGGCGGAGCAGTAGCCCACAGGGAAGGTTGGCTTGAACTTGTCGTAGAACTGGGCCAGCCGCGCGGGAGCATCCTCGTTCACAGCGAGGCCGACGATCTGCAAGCCACGTTTGCCCAGATCCGTCTGAATGCCGTTCAATATGCCAACGGTGTGCTGGCAATGCGAGCACCCGGTGAGGATGAACGCCACCAGCACCACTTTGCCTTCGTAGTCGCTAACCTTAGCGGTCTTGCCGCCGGTGAAGTGGATGATTTCCTCGGGCGCCTGCCGCGGGAGCTCCTGTGCGAAAACGGGGGCGAGAGAGACCAGCGCGATCGCCACGACCCGTGCCATTCTGATCATGCAAAACCCGAGTATAGCGGATGGCATCTGTTCTGAAGACGCAGCCACGCCGCGTTTGTGAGGCCGCGGGTTCGCGCGGTACACTCGTGTGGCGGTGATGAAGACGCTCGGTCGCGTTGCGGTTCTCGGAGCTGGCACCATGGGGGCGCGGATTGCCGCTCACTTCGCCAATGCCGGTGTTCCGTCGCTGTTGCTCGATATCGTGCTGCCGAATCAGGCCGATCGCGACGCGGCTGCGCGAAGAGGAATCGAAAAGGCGGCCAAGCAGAAGCCGGGCGCGTTCTTCGCCGCGTCGGCCTCCGCGCTGATCAAGCCGGGTAATTTCGAGGATCATCTTTCTGAAATCGCTGGCTGCGATTGGGTGATCGAGGCGGTTACCGAGGATCTCGCGATCAAGCGCGCTTTATGGAAGCGCGTGGACGCGCTGCGCAAGCCGGACGCGATTCTCTCCACCAACACCAGCGGCATCCCGCTCGCCTGCATCACCGAAAGCTTCCCCCCCGATTTTCGCCGGCGTTTCCTCGGCACGCACTTTTTCAATCCCCCGCGCTACCTGCACCTGCTGGAGATGATTCCCGGCGCCGAAACCAATTCAGACGTTCTCCGGTTCGTTCAGGATTTCGCCGAGCGGCGTCTGGGCAAAGGCGTGGTCCCGTGCAAAGACACGCCCAATTTCATCGCCAATCGCATTGGGAGTTTCCTCGGCGGCACCATTTTGAAGTACACGGTGGAAGATGGCTTCAGCATCGAGGAAGTGGACGCGCTCACCGGGCCGCTGATCGGGTTGCCCAACAGCGCGAGTTATCGGCTCCTCGATATCGTCGGCCTGGATGTTTGGGCCTTCGTCGGCTCGAATCTCTACGACGCGGTTCCGAACGATCCATGGCGGGAGCGATTCCTCCCATCCGGTTTTCAGAAGCAGATGCTCGAACGCGGTTGGATGGGAGAGAAATCAGGACAGGGCTTCTACAAGCGCGTCGGCCCGCAACGCGAGATTCAAGTAATCGATTGGCGCTCGCTCGAATACGCGCCAATGGCGAAGCCGAAGCTTCCATCGGTGGAACAAGCCCGGCTAATGGAGGATCTTCCCGCGCGTCTGCGCTTTCTGGTGAATTCCGACGACCGCGCCGGCCGATTCCTCTGGAAAGTGTTCAGCGATTTAATCGTATACTCCGCCGAACGCGTGCCCGAGATCTCCGACCGTATCGTGGAAATCGATCGCGCCATGCGCTGGGGCTACGGACACAAGCTGGGACCCTTCGAGTTGTGGGATGCGTTCGGGTTCGATTACGTCGTTCGCAGACTGGAGAAGGAAGGGCGCGGTGTGCCGGACGGCGTGCGCGGGGCGCAGGGTCTCTATCGTGGCGCGACGTATTTCGATTTCGCCACGAAAGATTATCACGCGCTCGAGCCGCGGCCCGGCATCATCATCCTGAAGCACTGCCACGTGGTTCGCGAGAATCCTGGTGCGTCGCTTATCGATCTCGGTGATGGCGTCCTCTGCGTCGAGTTCCACAGCAAGATGAACACTATCGGCGAGGACAACATCGCCATGCTATATGTGGGCATCGACGAACTGGAGCGCAACTTCGAAGGGATGGTGATCGGCAATCAGGGCGACCATTTTTCGGTGGGCGCGAATCTCATGATGGTGCTGCTCGCGGCGCAGGAAGGCGAGTGGGACGACCTGGACTCCGTGGTTCGCCGGTTCCAGCAGGTCAACATGGCGTTGAAATATGCGCCGAAACCGGTGGTGGCCGCGCCGTTCGGACAGACGCTGGGCGGCGGTTGTGAGATCGTGTTGCATACCGCGCGTGTACAGGCCTCGGCGGAATTGTACATGGGGCTGGTGGAAACCGGAGTGGGGTTGATTCCTGCCGGCGGCGGCTGCAAAGAGATGCTTGCGCGCATGAAGGACCCGTCTAAAGCCTTCGAGCTGATCGGCTATGCGAAGGTGTCCACGAGTGCCGAGGAGGCGCGCGTACTCGGGTTGCTGCAGAAAGCCGACGCCGTATCGATGAATCCGGAGCGGCTTATCGGCGACGCGAAAGCGCTGGCGCTATCGCTGGTGAATGGCTACGTGCCCGGCACGCCACGAACCGACATTAAGGTCGGCGGCGAGGCCCTGTTCGCGCTCCTGAAGCTGGGCGTATGGACCGCGCGCCAGGGGCATTTCATCAGCGATTATGACGCGGTGATCGGAGAGAAACTAGCGCATGTGATAAGTGGCGGCCGGCTCACCGGTGAGCAGACCGTATCGGAACAGTATCTGCTGGATCTGGAGCGCGAGGCGTTCCTCAGCCTATGCGGGAACACGAAAACTCAGGAACGCATGGCGCACACTCTGAAAACCGGCAAGCCGCTGCGAAACTAATGTCATGATCGAAGCCGTCATCGTCGATTGCTTGCGGACACCGGTGGGTAAAGCCCCGCGCGGTGCATTGCGCAACACCCGGCCTGACGATTTGGCGGCGACAGTGATCGGCGCGTTGCTGGAACGTTATCGTGTCGTTCCAAGAGAGGAGATCGACGACGTCATCCTCGGCTGCGCCATGCCGGAGGCGGAATCGGGAGCGAACGTGGCGCGCATTGCATTGCTGCGTGCGGGGCTCCCTGACGGTGTTCCCGGCGTCACCATCAATCGCTTCTGCTCATCCGGACTGCAGGCCATCGCCATGGCGGCCGACCGTATTCGTGCCGGCGGCGCCAGCATCATCATTGCCGGCGGAACGGAATCGATGAGCATGCTGCCGTTTGACCGCACGCGTTTCGCGCCCAATCCCTGGCTGGTGGAAAATCTTCCCGAGGTCCACATGGGCATGGGCCTCACCGCAGAGCAGTTGCAGCGCAAGTATGGAATCAGCCGCGAAGATCAGGATGAGTTCTCACTGCGCAGTCACCAGAACGCGGTGCGCGCACAACTGACCGGCAATTTCGACGACGAGCTGACGCCGGTAGAAGTATCCATCACTACGTTGAACGGCGCGAAACCCATGGCACTGAAGTCTTCTTTCGCGCGCGACGAAGGCCCGCGGGCGGACACATCGTTGGAAGCGCTGGCGAAACTGAAGCCGGTGTTCATGGCAGATGGCACGGTGACCGCCGGGAATTCTTCGCAGACGAGCGATGGCGCCGCAGCCGCACTGGTGATGTCCGAAAAGAAGGCGCGCGAGCTGGGGCTGAAGCCGAAAGCGCGCTTCGTCAGTTTCGCGGTTGCGGGCGTTCCGCCCGAGATCATGGGCATCGGTCCTGTTCGGGCAATTCCGAAAGCCCTGGACATGGCCGGTCTCAAGCTGGATCGCATCGGGCTTATCGAGTTGAACGAGGCTTTCGCCGTGCAGGCGCTTGCCGTCATTCGCCACGCGGACCTGCCGCTCGACCGGACCAACGTCAATGGTGGCGCCATTGCGCTCGGGCATCCGCTGGGCTGCACCGGCGCGAAGCTCACCGCAACTATCCTGCGTGAAATGGAACGCCGAAAAGTGCAGTATGGGATGGTTACTATGTGCATCGGGGGCGGGCAGGGCGCCGCGGGCATTTTCGAGCGGATGAACTGATGAGCGCAACGACAACAGCTCCTCTGAAGACACTCGGTGGCGGGTTTCTGCTGGAAGCCGCGCAGCCCGAGGACGTATTCACGCCTGAGGAGTTCAGCGAAGAGCATCGGGCGATCGCCCGCACCACCGAAGATTTCTGGAACAGAGAGGTAGTTCCGAACCTCGACGCGATACAGCACCAGCAGCCGGGAGTGATGCGCGCGGTGCTGCGAAAATCGGCCGAACTCGGGTTGCTCGCGGTGCTGGTTCCGGAAGAATACGGCGGCATGGAGATGGATCTTGTCTCCGCGATGATCGTCGCCGAGGGCCTCGCGAAGGACGGCAGCTACGCGGCGTGTCACGGTTCGCAAGCGGGAATCGGTCTGCTTCCCTTGCTGCTGTTTGGTACGGAAGAACAGAAGCGCAAGTACCTGCCCAAGCTGGCGAGCGCGGAAATGGTCGCGTCTTACTGCCTCACCGAGCCGCATGCCGGTTCCGACGCACTGGCGACGAAGACTCGTGCCGACCTGAGTTCCGATGGCACGCATTATGTTCTCCGCGGTCAGAAGATGTGGATCACCAACGGCGGCCTCGCGGATCTTTATACCGTCTTCGCGAAAATCGACGGCGAGAAATTCACGGCGTTCCTGGTGGAGCGCGGCTACGCTGGTGTGTTGCCGGGCGCGGAAGAAAAGAAGATGGGGCTCAAGGGCAGCTCCACCACTGCCGTGTATCTCGATAACGTTCGCGTACCCGTGGAGAATGTGCTGGGCGAAATCGGCCGCGGCCATATCATCGCGTTTAACATTCTGAACATCGGCAGGCTGAAGCTGGGTGCGTTCGCGGTGGGCGGCGCGAAGGAAGTGCTTCGCGCATCGATTCTCTATGCCAAAGAACGCAAGGCGTTCGGCCATACAATCGCCGATTTCGGCATGATCCGGCACAAGCTGGCGGAAATGGC
>JBEKFB010000093.1:0-14537 GCA_050013535.1 Bryobacteraceae bacterium
GGCCACACGCCGGTGTTGCGTCCGCGGCTCGCGCGATTCCGCATGCCCCGTTCGGAGCGCCTGCAGCATGGGTTGCTGATGATCAGCTTCACCGTACTGGCATGGAGCGGTTTCGCGCTCGTTTATCCGGATGCGTGGTGGGCGCGGCCACTCTCATACTGGGAGACCAACTGGCCGGTGCGTGGGACCATTCATCGAATCGCAGCTGGCGCATTCGTGGCATTGTGTTTGGTGCACGTGTTTGAGTTGGTGGTGAACCGTGCATCGCGCCGCCGCTGGAAGACCGTGCTCCCGCGCCACCGCGATGTTCCGGAAGCGGTCGGCACGTTCGCTTACAACGTCGGACTTCGCCGGACGCCGCCGATGATCTGGCCGCAGTCCTGGATCGCCAAGATGGAGTACTGGGCGCTGGTTTGGGGCGCATTTATTATGTCCGTAACAGGGTCGCTGCTGTGGGCCAATACATTCTTCCTGCGCTGGCTCTCCAAGCAGTGGTTCGATGTGGCCACGGCGATTCATTTCTACGAGGCCGTGCTGGCCACGCTGGCGATTGTGGTGTGGCACTTCTACTACGTGATGTTCGACCCCGAGGTCTACCCGATGAACCCCTCGTGGCTCACCGGCTTCAGCATCCGCTCGCGCAGAATCGAACCGGAGAAGTAATCATGATGGTTCGCACGCAGGTTCGACTAACGAATGCGCAGATCGAGGCTCTCCGCCGACTGTCAGCGGCTACGGGCCAGTCTGTCTCGGAGCTGGTACGGAATGCGGTCGACCACGATTTAGCAGAGCGCACGAAGCGGGCGCTTCGAGTGTCGGGCAAATTCTCGTCCGGCCTTTCCGACGTCAGCGTGAGGCATGATGACTATCTTGCAGAGGCTTTTCGAACGTGAGCAGTCGGCGCTGAAATACGTGTTGCCGGGTCGCGCGCGTCAGCGAGCGGTCCGTGATCCCATCTCGACACCCTGCTGATCGCGCATTCGATACAATGCGCGGTTGGCGAACAAATACGACGTAGTCATCATTGGCGCGGGGCATAACGGCCTCGTCGCTGCCGCGTATCTGGCGCGGGCGGGGCGAAAAGTCCTCGCGCTGGAGCGGCGTGAACTGGTGGGCGGCTGCGCGGTCACCGAGGAGCTGTGGCCCGGATATCGCGTCTCCACCGCGGCGTATCTGGCGAGCCTTCTGCAGGAGCGCATTGTCCGCGAGCTGGAATTGCCGCGCTTCGGCTACCAGGTGGACGCCAAGGACCCGGCGTTCTTTTCGCCCTTTCCCGATGGCCGCCACCTCTTCTTCTGGCAGGATGAGCAACGCACGCTGGAGGAAATCGCGAAGTTTTCGAAGCGCGATGCGGACCGCTTCCCGGCCTACGAAGCATATCTGGAACGGCTCGCGCGCGTTGTGGAGAGCCTGCTGCTGGTAACGCCGCCGGAATTTCCGCCGCGGGGCGTGGGCGATCTCATCGATTACCTGAAGCTCCTGGCTCGTTTCCGCGGATTGAATCGCCAGGACACCATCGCGCTGGTGAAGATCTTCACCATGAGCGCGACCGATCTGCTGGACGAGTGGTTCGAATCCGATCAGATCAAGGTTACTCTGGCCACCGATGCCGTGATCGGCGCCAATGGCGGCCCGCGATCGCAGGGAACCGCCTATATCCTGCTGCATCACGTGATGGGCAGCGTCGGCGGCAAGCGCGGACTGTGGGGCTTCGTGCGCGGTGGTATGGGCGCGGTGTCGGAGGCGATCTCAGCAGCCGCACGCAGCCACGGAACTCAAATTCGAACGAACGCGAGCGTTTCGCGGATTGAAGTCCGAGCCGGTCGGGCGCACTCCGTGGTACTGGAGGGCGGGGAAGAGATCGAGGCTGGCATTATCGCGAGCAATCTCGACCCGAAGCGCACCTTCCTCGGGCTGATCGACGCGAAAGAGCTGCCACCGGAATTCGCAGAACGCATTCGCACATTCCGGTCGGAAGGAACATCGTGCAAGATCAATCTCGCTCTGAACGGGTTGCCGAACTTTCGGGCATTACCCGGCGCGCCCGCGCCGCAGCACAAAGCGACCATGCACATCTGTCCCTCGGTAGAGTACGTCGAGCGCGCCTGGGACGATGCGAAGTATGGCCGGCCGTCGCAGTCGCCGCTGCTGGAAATGACCGTGCCGACAATGTACGATTCCACGCTGGCGCCCCCCGGCAGGCACGTCATGGGAATCTTCCTGCAATACGCGCCTTACACGCTGGCCGAGGGCACCTGGGACGAACTACGCGAACCCTTCGCCGATCGCGTGTTCGACATCATCGACGAATACGCTCCCGGCTTCCGCTCGCTCATCGAGCATAAGCAGGTGCTGACGCCGCTCGATCTGGAGCGCCGCTTCGGCATCACCGGTGGCAACATCTTCCACGGCGAGATGAGTCTCGATCAGATGTTCGTCATGCGCCCGGCGCCCGGCGCGGCGCGTTATCGAACGCCGATCAACGGACTCTTTCTTTGTGGTTCCGGCGCGCACCCCGGCGGCGGCGTGATGGGAGCACCCGGTTACAATGCAGCGCGGGAAATGCTGAAGGGCTGAGGAAAGTTATTTATCTTTTTTCTCGAACTTTAGCGCCGCAGAGTTCATGCAATACCGTAGGCCGGTTGGCTTGGGGCCATCGGGGAAAACATGGCCGAGGTGCGCGTCGCAGGCAGCGCACAATACCTCATTGCGTTCCATAAAAAGACTGCCGTCGCGCTCAGTGCGCACGTTCTCAGCGGCGGTTGGCGCGGAGAAACTGGGCCACCCGGTACCGGAGTCGAACTTCGTCTCCGAGGTAAACAGCGGCGTGCCGCAACAGGTGCATCGATAAAGACCCTTTTCGTGGTTGTCCCAATAGCGGCCCGTGAACGCGCGCTCCGTGCCTTTGCGGCGCGCAACCTCGTACTCTTCTGGCGTGAGCTGCTCGCGCCATTCGGCGTCGGTCTTGTTGACCTTGTCTGGCATACCCATAGGATGCCAGACGGCGAGGGCGCGTTGCGGCGAGACCTCGTGGTTGGCGGAAGCACACGGCCAAGAGTGTTGATTCATCGAAAGGTTATTATGTTTCGATGGGTATCGACCTCCGTCGGGCATGTCACCGGCTCGCGCGCCGCTTCGCGCAATCGCTGGCAGGGCAGGCATGATCCAGGAAATCGCTTACTATTCGCGAATGATGCTGGGCATCCGGCAACTCCTGCGCCAGCCCGTGCAAGCCGACCCCATGGCCGCGCTGAGATGGAATCTGGAGCATCGCGAGGAGCATTTTCTCGACCTGGCGCGACGCATTGTCTTCTCGAATCCCCGGCACCCCTATCACGAGATGTTCCGGATGGCGGGATGCTCCGCGGAAGATCTGGCGGCGGAAGTCGGGAGCAACGGACTGGAAGGCGCGCTCGAGAAACTGTACGCCGCAGGAGTTTATCTCACCCACGACGAGTTCAAAGGCAAGACGCCGTTGATCCGCGGCGGCCGCGAGATCCCGTGCGGGCCGCAAGCGCTGCTGAATCCGCTGGTGCGCGGTGGCATGGTGAGCTCAAGCAGCGGGAGCCGCAGCCGCGGAACCAAGACCGCGAAAAGCCCGGAATACCAGGCTTACCGGGAAGTGCATTATCATTTACTGCGGCGCGAATTTGAACTGGCCGACCGCACCGCCGTGCAGGTATGCCCGATTCTACCCTCGGCCACCGGCCTCGGCTACAATTTGCGGTGCATCCGCGCCGGCCAGAAGCCAGCTAAATGGTTCGCGCAAAGCGGCCACTGGCGGGACGAGGGCCACTACCGCCTGGTTACGCATTGCATCGTCCGCTCGGCGCGACTGATGGGCGCGCCACTGCCGTTGCCCGATTACTTGCCGGAGAACGATTTCTCGCCAGCGGCGCGGTGGATCGCCGAGCGAAAACGGGAACGGCTTCCATGCGTGATGGTCGGCTTCGTCAGCCCCGCGGTGCGCGTGGCTTCGGCCGCCCGGGACGCCGGGTTGGACATTACGGGAACGCTTTTTCTGGTTGGCGGCGAAGCGCTGACCGACGCAAAACGAGCGGCCATAGAAGCGGCCGGATGCGAGGTCTACCCGCGGTATGTCGTCTCCGAAGTCGGGTCCATCGGGAACGCGTGCCGGCGCATGCGAACCGGCAACAGCGTACACGTGCGACGCGACGCTGTAGCCGTTATCAGCCGCCGGCGGCGCGCGCCACTTTCGGAGATGGAGGTGAACTCGCTGATGTTCACCAATCTGCTGCCGTTCGCCTCGCGGTTTCTGATCAACGCCGAAATGGACGACGCCGGCAATCTGGAACAAGTGGCGTGCGACTGCGAATTCGCGCGCCTCGGAATGAATTTGCGGATCGCGGATATTTACAGTTACGGCAAGCTCACTGGTCAGGGCATCACGCTGATGGGAAGCGATATCGTGCGTATCCTCGAGAACGCGCTGCCGCAACGCTTCGGCGGTGGTCCGGGCGACTACCAGCTTGTCGAGTACGACGGCGCCCGGCAGGCGCAACTGGAACTCCGCATCAGTCCTCGTGCGGCCGCCGGCCCCCCCGCCGCGGTGCGTGATTTTCTGCTGGGCGAGATCCGACGCTGTTACGGAGGCGCCCTGGCATCGCGCCTCTGGACACATTCGGGTGGTTTCGAAGCAGTCGTCGCCGAGCCATTCGCCACGCGAAGCGGAAAAGTGCTTTCGCTGCACCTGCTCGGAGCGAAAGGGGAGTCCGGCCGTGCTGCGTAGAACATTTCTAACAGTCCCCACCCTTGCCGCCGCGGGTGGGCTGGTTTCCTGCGGAAGGCACGCAGTGCAGTCGCCGCGCATGAAGCTGCGGGTTGCCACGTCCCATAACCTTTCCATGTGCCCGTTTTATCTGGCTTATGAATCGGGATATTTCACGAAAGCGGGTTTCGACATCGAGTTGGTAAAGGACACCGGAACCTCGCAGTCGCTGCCGTTGCTGGCGGGCGGGAAACTGGATGCGACTCTGGGCGTGCTCGGCCCCGCCGTGGTGAACGCCGTGGCCCGCGGCGCTCGTGTGCGCGTCGTCGCGGCTCGCGAGGTGCTGTCGCCAAACTGCGGCACCGCCAACACAATCTTCGTCAACCGCAAGGCTTTCCCGGGTGGCGTCCGCAACATGCGCCAGCTCCGGGGCGCCCGTATCGGCATCGGCAACTCCGGGACCTGGTCGGCGTTTGCGCTGGATACGCTGTTGCGGCACGAGGGGATGCGGATGAGCGACGTGGTGGTCGAGAAGATGCGTGACACCGATAAAGTGGTTGCGTTGCACGCGGGCGCGATTGAGGCGTTTTTATCCTCGCAAGGCGACTTGAATCCCGAGCTGCGGCCGTTAGGATTAGTGGCGGGACCCGATCTCCCGAGTCTGCTGCCAAACTTCCAGTATTCTTACATCTTCTTCGGCAGACGTTTGCTGGACGGTCCCGTCGAACCGGGCGCGCGGTTTCTGCGCGCTCACTTCCGGGGCGCCAGCGACTATCTGAACGGCAGGACTCCGCGGTTTTTGGAGGACTATGCGAAGCTGAATGATCTGGATCCAAAACTGCTTCGCGAGGCTTGCCGCGCCACCTTTGAGCGGGACGGAAACATCCATCCGGATGACATGCGGCTATACACCGAATGGCTGGCCGCGCACGGCATGTGCCCAGCCATTGCGGATGTCGCTGCGCTCGTCGATACGCGATTTCTGGAAGCTGCCCGGAGAATGACTTGAACACGACAATTCTGTCGATGCCAACGAACCGCTATCACCTGCTCCGCGCCGCGCTCCTGTTAGGAGTGCTGACGGCGCCGCTGCTCGCGCAGTCGCTGCCGTCGGGTTCCATTGAGGGAACCATCACCGATCCCTCGGGACAAACCGTAGTCGGCGCAGGCATCCGCGTGGTCGAAGTCTCCACCAACGCCGAACGCGAAGCCAGCAGCGACCAGGCGGGCCGCTTCCTGGTGGCGGACCTGCCGCTGGGCACGTACTCGCTGTACGCCACCCACAGCGGGTTTGAAATCTTTCGAATTGACGGCTTGACGCTGGAGGCAGGCCGCACGCTGCGCGCCGACGCGGCGTTGAAAATCGGCCCAGCCAGGGAAACCGTTGCGGTGACCGCCGAAGCGCAGCCCGTGGATACAGAGTCCGGCGCGTGGGCGGACGTCGTCAGCCAGCGGCAGCTTGCGTCATTGCCGCTTAACGGACGAGACATTTTCGATCTGGCTTCGCAGCAGGTTGGCGTGCAGACACCGGCCAGCGCTGAGGCGGCCATCAACACCGGACTCGGCATCCACATATCCGTTAATGGTTCCCGTCCCAGCGAAAACGCGTTCCGCCTCGATGGAATCTACATCAACGATGCCGGCGGCTCCGCCCCGGCCAGCGCCGCGGGTTATTCTCTCGGCCTGGAAGCCATCGCGGAATTGAACGTGGTTACCGCGCCCTTCAGCGCCGAGTACGGACGGACCGATGGTGGGGTGATCACCGCCGTGTCGAAATCGGGAACGAATGAATTCCATGGCGCGCTTTACGAGTATGTTCGCAACAGCGACTTCGACGCCAAGAACTTCTTCGATGCCCCCGGGCCGATTCCGGCTTTTCAACGAAACCAGTTCGGCGGCTTGTTTGACGGACCGATCTTCAGGAATAAGCTGTTCTTCCTGCTCAACTACGAAGGAATCCGGATCGCTTCCAACGACACCCAAACCATCGTCACGCCGGATGCCGAAGCCCGCAGCGGCTTATTGCCGGTAAACGGCGTCCTGAAGCAAGTCACGGTCTCACCAAAAATCCTGCCATATCTGGCTCTGTTTCCGCTGCCGAACGGCGCAGACCTGGGAAATGGGACCGGCAATTACAGCGCGCCGGTTCCCACCGGCACCCGAGAAGACTTTGCCACCGGAAAACTGGACTACGTGAAAAGCGAGCGTTGGCGCTTTAACACCCACTACACTTTCGACAATTCGGATTCCAACACGGGCGACCCATTCGGAGTCTGGTCTTTCCTTGGCGAGTCGCATGACAATCTGGTTCAGGCTGAAGCGCAGTTTGTGCCGTCGGCGAGTACGGTGGAGGAATTCCACGCAGCCTTCAGCCAGATCCGCAACGAGAGCCAGGCCTCCGCCGCCGCGGACCTCGCCGCGGACGCCTTCGTTCCCGGCCAGAACGTGGGCGAATTGCAAGTCACCGGCCTGGGCACTTTTGGAGGAAACACTGCCCGCAACACGCCCAATTTTTACGCACTGAGCGACGGACAGATCAGTTACGCGCTCACCAAGATCGTTGGCGCGCACAAACTCACCGCGGGCGCGAGTTTCGACCGTATTTTGCTCGATGAGGAAGGGGATCTGGACCGCGCCGGTTATTATCAATTCACTTCACTCCAGAACTTTCTCGCCGCACAGCCCTCCAAGCTCAGCATTCTGGCGCCCGGTTCGGGCACGCTGCGGCATTGGCGCATGCAGGAGTTCGCCGGATACATCCAGGATGATGTCCGCATCAGCCGCAATCTGACTCTTGGCGCCGGCCTGCGTTACGAGATGGCCACCGTCCCCGTGGAGCGCAACGGCCTGTCAGGGTCGATTCCCGACCCGCTCACCGACGCGAGCGTAACCGTGGGGGGCCCCCTCTACATCAATCCTTCGAAACTTAATTTCGCACCGCGCGCGTCGCTCGCCTGGGATCCGGCGGGTCACGGACGCACGGTGGTGCGAGCCGGCGGTGGTGTTTTTTACGATTTGCTGGGAACGCGCGAGTTGTTAGAGTCCGGACTGTACATGCCGCCGTTCTACGAACGCTATGTCCTCAGCAAACCCGTGTTTCCGAATGCTCTGAGCGCCATTGGCGCGGCCGCCGGACCGGTCGCCGTCCAGATGCTGGCCTACCGCCCAAACCAGCCTTATGTTATTCAGGACCAACTGGTGGTGGAACATCAATTCGGGCGCGGTATCGTCGCGCAGGTTGGCTATGCGGGCTCGCGTGGCGTCCATCTGGAGGGGGTAATCAATAACCTCAACACACCACTTCCGCGGACCCTCCCCGACGGGCAGCTCTATTTTCCGGCGGGCGCCCCGCCGCAGAATCCCGCGTTTTCGTCGATCTCAATCCGTGAGCCGTCCTTCGACTCCGTCTATCACAGCCTGAATGCGGGGTTGCAGGTGACGGTTCAAAAGAACCTTTTCGTGCAGAGCAAGTTCACCTGGAGCAAGTCCATCGACGACGTTTCCGCCGCCGTCCTCGCCGACTTCTACTCCAATTCGAGCGTCCCCGACGGGTATGACTTCGGCGCGAACCGCGGACAGTCCGACTTCAATTGCCCATTTGTCTTCGCCACCAATTTCATTTATAACCTGCCACGCCCGGCATCCGGCGCGGCGAGGCTGGTGTTGGGCGGTTGGCAACTGGATGGGACGTTCCAGGCCCAATCCGGCAACCCGTTCAGCCCGACCGTGGGTTTCGATAACGCCAACCTGGGCGGCTCGTCGAGCGCGAGCGCGGAGCGGCCCAACCTTGTGCTCGGCCAGCCCCTGATTTTGGGCGGTCCACACCAGTATTTCAATCCGTTGGCCTTCTCACTGCCGGCCGCCGGAACGATGGGTAACCTGGGGCGCAACGCGCTGCTGGGTCCCGGACTGGTCATCCTTAATTTGGGGCTGGACCGTACGTTTTTTGTGCGAGAGAAGCAATCCTTTCAGATTCGCGCGGAAGCGTTCAACATCGCCAACCATCCGAACTTCCAAATCCCGTCGGGAACATCTCTGTTCGACAGCACGGGGGCACGTTTGGGAGGCGTGGGTGCAATTACGGCCACCACGACTTCCTCACGCCAGATCCAGCTTTCGGCGCGCTATTCCTTTTAGGTGTTTGCGCTTCATGTGGACGTGCGGGCAGGGAGACGGATCGCAATAGCCGAGAATTTCAAACTGACCCACTACCCGGCGCACGTCGCCTCTCTCGCGATTTACTACATGCACTACAACTTCGTCAGGATTCATCAGTCTCTCCGGGTAACTCCGGCAATGGCGGCGGGGGTGACGGACCGGCTTTGGAGCGTCGCCGATTTAATGGGCTTGCTGACTTAAGCTCAACCAAGTTGAGACATTCTTTCCGAATGCCCTCAATGTCATCCATGACCGTCTGCCACGAGTCATCCGGCGAATCCAGACGATTGCTGAAGAGATGGTGAAGGATGCGTGCTTCAACGGTCGAGTGCTGCGCAAAGAGCGCTTCTACCTTGGCGCTATTGGCGTGGGGGATGGTCATCAGGCCATCTGCTTGCAGACACCACACCGTAGTGTCTTTTCCGCACTCTTCAATAATCTCCTTGACCATATAGATCACGTAAAGGGCCAGCACGACCATACTCCGAGCGTCCATCACTTGAAAGTACAGCTTGTTAAGAAGTGCTCTGGCATACATTTCGCCCGCGCCGACTACGGCACAGTCATGGCATTGGGTCACTGCGTTGTAATCGGTAGTGAGCAGGGTTCGAGGGTAGGAAGCCACTATCATCGCCACGCCAGGACGATCATTACCATAAGCAGCAAATGGGACAACGTGATCTGTGTAGAAATCCTTTATGATCCTTTCGGTGTACTCTTTGAGATTCGCCTCTCTTGCCCATCTTCCGTCAATGATTTCGCGTTGTAGATGCTCTATGTAACCGAAGGGGATTCCCGCGCCGGTTACCGCAATCGTAGAGGGTGTACGGTCTGGTTCATTGGCAATGGCGCTGATCCCACAGGCAACCTTGCCATGTCCGATCTTGAAATGCGGCGTAGAGAGGCTCGTATCAGCGGCAACAACGATTCCGTCCGTGGCGAGCAAGCCAATCGCGATTGTCATGGCCCTAGAATACTGCCGATGCCTGACCGGTGGATACGGCGGACGGACCGGCAGAAGGGGAACCGGGCGAGGCGTCAGCATCGGACATCCTTGGCCACCGCAACCGGTGATAAAGTTTCTACGTGACGTTGATAGGTCTTGGGGTATTCGCTCTGTCGGGCCTTCTGGTGCAGACAGTCCCACCATCGCCAAGGGGAACAGCCGGAAGCGCCCGTGATGGTAGCAGTAATGTTCAGGGCCAGCGTGAACGACAAAATAGCCCCGCCACTCCATCGGTGCCCATCCAGAAAGCGATTCAGACCAAGGGCACCGACAAATATGACGGCAACGTAGCACCCAAGGAGACCGAGTACAGCGTAAAACTCACCGGCAGTCCGGTGGTGACCATAGCGGACAAGAACAAGAGCGTCATCGACTACGTTTTCGATTGGGGTCCATGGGTTTTCAATGCCCTTTTGGCGGTGGTCGGTGTCATCGGAATCGTTCTTGCGTGCCGCACGCTTAGAACGATGGGGAAGCAGGCTGAATTGACGAAAACCCAAGCTAGGCTGATGGATCGTCAAACTCGATTGCAAGAAATCTCCATGATGCAATGGGTCTCGGTGAAGGACTGGAAAGCAGAATTGCGAGAGCCTACCAACCTCGTAGCGCGTGCAAGATTGTGCATTACGTTCAGCATTACTAACGAGAGCAATTTTCCACTGAACATGAACGCTACGTTCAGTTTTGGGTTTTACGACTCTCAGCCAATTCCACATGAAACCGGTCCGGTTCTCCTCCTGCCGCGCTATCCACACAGAGCAACTGTTTTCGTGCCTATCAGCCGAGCTACCTACAAATCCTACGGGGAAACCGACGCGCTGATTGTAGGCGTAAAAGGGGAAATATCGCACGTTGGCATCCTGGGGCGGGAAGGGCCGTTCATGAAGATCGGCGGAGAGATCTGCTATAGCAGAGACGGTACGACCTTTGAGTATCCGACCATGACATTGACACCCAAGGACGATAGCGATCAGGGGGACAAGAAGGCAGATTAGGACACAGAAGTCAAGTGGGCCAAAATTGAAACTGACCCACCACCGAGTAATTGGTGGTGGGTCAGTTTGAATTTGGGCCCCCTTGACTTTGGCGTCGCTGCCCTGCTTGGGCTCCTCCTATGTGTAGCGATTGTGTTCGGGATAAGTCGGGTCAGCGAATGGAAGCGAACCCGGCAGGTGCAAGTAGAGCCATTCGGTTTCATGGCGAATGGCTGGTTCAACCCCCAGCGTATCGAAGTAGATGATCGTTCCGTAAGAGTAGACCAGCGAGAAATTCTTCTCAAAACGTTGCATCCACTCCTCCGCAGAGTACAGACCCCGATACTCTTCGATTTTGCATTTGAAGGCCAGACATCGTGCGGTTGGCGGAAGCAGGCACGGAGGATAGGCGAAGGACCCTCCTTCTTTGTCCCAGCCATCATAAAGTTCCAGCTTTTGTTCACGCGTAATAACAGCGGGGCGGCTGTAGATTGCCGTGACTTTGGCGGGTGTCCTGCCGACGTTCGTAGCCCAGAAATGAAATTCGTTGGGTTTGGGGGATTCCACACTCACCACGATCCACGGACGTTCGGAGTTGATAACAGCCTGCGCATTCAGGAGAGCAGCTTCAGCTCCGGCCCTCCCCGCCTGTGCGGCTTCTCTCGTTTCCCACGATTGCCACGCAACGACGCCAAAAGTAAGAAATCCCACGAGTACCAGCAATCCGGTAAATATCAGGGAGAGCGTGTCGTACCAGTCCTTGCCTACCGGCACGGCAGCGCATTCGCAGACCGTTATGGGTTGTTGTGTATCTGCCTGGCGTTGGCGCTGGCTGTCCCAATTGGGGGAGTTGGCGTCTTTTGCGCCCTTGCTCTGCGTAGATGGATTCTGGGTGGTTGCCTTGTTGCGCTGGCTCTGATTCTGGACATCGCTGGCTGCGTTAGTTTGGACATCGGACGCCTCCCCCAGGACTGGTGGAATAGTCAGAGCGACCGCCAGTACTGTCAGGCGATTCAGCGTCACGTAGAAACTCTATCACCGGGCGGAGCAGTTGGTGGTGCCTCGTGCTGACGCCCCGCCCGGTTCCACATTCTCCGATCCGCCTGCCGTGGCCATCGGCCAAACATCAGGAGTATCCTTGTGCTGAACCGCTTCACAAGGAGAAACGCGTGACCGCAATACTCGGATTCAATTGCACGGATGGCGTACTCCTCTTTGCCGACACTGAGATGTCGTTTAGCGACAGTGGCACGAAATCTGAAGGCGATAAGTTGCGGGTCCTTCGGCCACCACACGGCACTATTATCACCGGGTCCGCAGGGACCGTAGATGATATCGAGTATGCAAACTTCAGACTGGCTGAGGAGCTTCTGCAAAAGCCTCCCACGTCAGGGGCCGGAATACAGAGTCAACTGGAAAAACTAACTGCGAAGATCGCAAACAAGCACGGGCGTTGGCTTGATATCGACATGCTCATAGGTATTCGACCACACACCACTAAACAAACGCTGCTGTTCAAATGGACGGGGGACTTGGTTTATCCGCTACGGGAGGAATTCCGTGCTTGCGCCGGTTCAGGCGTGATCCAATTAGATCCGCTTCTTCGCCGCATAGACTTTACAGGCAATGCAGAGGCTATGCTCTGGTACGGCACGAAGCTAATGCTTGAGGCGAAACGCATGGTTCAGGGCGTTGGAGGAAAGACTGAAGCACTGTTGTTGCGCCACGCTGATTCCGGCTACACCCAATACCCAACCGAGATGATGGACCGTATTGAATATCTTGTGATCGAGATGGAACGCGTTGGAAACGAACGTCTGATACCGTTCATAGCAGGCACGGAGGTTCGCCAAGGGGATACCGAGTTAGCACTCCGTAATATCAAGGGGGCTCTTTCCTCGATTGGTGACAAATATCAGGCGATCATCAGACCGCAAATCCATCCAATAGTCCAATCAAATCTTCCATCTCCCAAAGCCGATCCGTCACCCCCGCCGCCATTGCCGGAGTAACCCTGAGGCTCTGATGAATACGAACGAAGTTATACCAAACGTAATGTATGGCGATGGACGCCACGTGGTTCTCGATCTTCTTCGAGAACGCGTTGGTCAGTCTGGTGAATCGGCGCATGTTCATCCTCATGGTCAAATTCTGTCGTTCAATAAAACTGGTCGAAATGTGCTCCGGGTCCGGGTTGCCGATCTTTGGTTTCTTCTCGCAACCGATGCAGGCCGCCGGGCTGTAGCGCGTGCCGCCGCTGTTCGCAGGATCGGGGCCGTAGAGTTTCTTCAGGACCGCATAATCAACGTCACCTTCAAACGCTTCGTTAATAGCGAACAGGTACAACCTGAGGCCGTCCGTAGTGAGTTGAACCCGATTCGCCAGGCGTCCCTGAAGGTCCATCACGAAGTGCCGCGCCGTGACCCAGTCGCGGCTGCCAACACACCAGGAAGTGATGAGCTTGGTATCGGCGTCCATCGCTACCCACGTCCACACGTCGCCAGCGTTAGGCTCGCGAGCGGCCACGGCGGAAGTGACGTTTTTCTGTTTGGCCGCCACGAACGACCAGATTTCATCGCATTGAATCCGCTTGCAGCGCAGGTTAACCAGAGTCCGGTCCATGTACTCGGAACAAGCCGCGCCAAGTTCAACCAACAGTTTGGATATCGTATTCTTGGCAACGCTCAAGCAAAGAGTCAAGTAGAAAATGGACGACTTGCATGACAAAATTTCGGTTGTTCTAATGCTCAGGATACTTGACGTTGTGCGGGAGTCGGGCGTCTACCGAGAAGAGGCGATGGCGGCCCTCCAGGGGGCGCAGGCGATGGTCGGAGAACTCAATCTTCCGGTGCGACCATTGATGATTGTGGGGTAGAACCAACTTGCTCGATGTTCTTAAATTCCTCTCCGTTCAACGCTACCCCACGCTCCATCAGCCGCTTGATGAAGTGAATCGCAGTCGGACCCTGGAAGGTGATACGGTGTGTTTCCGAGAAAATAAGCGTGCAGAATTCTTTCCCGTCCTTGTAGCCGTGAATCACGTGCCGAGCCTGAAGAAGGTTTACAAAGCAGGCTTGCTTCTCGTCGTCAACAAATCCGATAAATGGCTTATCTATCATTCTTGCTCCATCGCTTCGCAGCGGCCTTTGCCGCGATCTGGGACCGCTTCCTTGGCGATAGGGCAGCGGCGCGGGCCGCGCCACCTTTCAGGCCGCCCAACCGACCGAGGGCGACAGCGTTCGGGTTCTTTGGTTTCGGCGGAGCAGTCTTTTCGGCCTCACCGATGGATTCGAGGAAAACGCGGTGCGCAAGCTCGTTCGGGTCGCGCGGGCGGGAGTTCTTTGAGCGCTCAGGCATGTTCTGTTCCAAGTATGACCGGCAGGGAGCCGATGTCAAGATGAGGAATGTTCAAACTGACCCACTACCGAGTAATTTGACATAATATTCGTTATCAGAAACGTCTCACGCTCCTGACCCAGGATGCTTTCGCATCGAACTCGAGCAGGACCGCTTCAAGGGCCGGCATTGTAGCGGGACAGTCCCGGATAGGAACGCCGCGCCAGGACGACGCGGCGTTATTCACGATGGGAACCGGTCCGTCCAGGCGTTTCAGTCCAGCGAGGCGGAAGCCACCCCGAGGTGAATGCACCCGAACGATCCGACGCAAGAT
>JBEKFB010000094.1:0-13533 GCA_050013535.1 Bryobacteraceae bacterium
AATGAGACGAAAAGCAGGACGCAGGTGTCGGCGCGGATCGGCTTCCGCGGCTCTGTCGCGGCGATCATTTACTGGATGGCGGTGCCCGGCTGCTGTGCCTCCAGATGAATCTCGCCGAAGGCCGATTCATACTGCGACAAGTTCTGTTGCAGCAGGTTGCTGAGAGCCTTAGCTTGCTGCGGACTGATATACACACCCTGGAAATTCTGAATCGATACGTGCTCGGGCGAGGTCTGGCTGACGGTGCCGAACATCAGAAAGAAATCCCACAGGTTGACGCGCACCTGAACGCTGTTCGCGTAACTCTCGCGATAGTCGGAGGTGTTTCCGAGCTGGATTCTGGGAGGCTGGACGGGAGTCATGCACCTATCGTGTCACACGTGATGGACGGCGGTTATAAGTGAATCAGCGCCAGGCCGCTCTGATGGTCGGACGCGAATCGGCCAGCAGTTCTGATTTCACGAGTGCCCTCTTCGTTGTAGACGCATTTGTGCAACGTTGGCGACTTAGTGAGTCTATGTAACAGAGAGGAAGACTCGATGCCAAAGAAATCGACCAGTTCGAAGGGCCTGGGCAAAGTTCACAAGGTGATGAAGGAGCAGAAGGAAGGCAAGCTGAAATCGGGCAGCGGCAAGAAGGTGGCCAGCCGCAAACAGGCCGTGGCCATCGCGTTCAACGAAGCGCGCAAATCGGGAGCGAAGATCCCGACGAAGAAAGCGAGCTCAAGGAAGAAGAGCTGAATTGACGCGGTGATCTGTCACAATGCCTGAGTGCGCGAGGAGGAGAGAAAGCACGCCGGGCTGTGCGCCGATTGCTGCTGGGCGCGGGTGATTCGAACCGACCGTGACGCCGCGTTCTATCAGTGCCGCAAGTCATTCTCTGCTCGTATTCGTGCCTGAGTGTTTGGTCGCGATCCGCCACGGCTGAGTCCACGTCATTTCCATGTTCCATCGTGGCGATCATATCGCCTTTTCTCGACAATTGCGACAGTGGCAATTGTCGCTTTTCGGTGTATTTGGGCTCCTTATGCCGCCGCTTTTCGTCGCCCACGAGGGCTCGGGTGAACAGGCGTCACCACCTGTTTAGAGAGCCGTGATGCGCACTCACTTGACGCTCGGCAACTCCGCTAGGAGGTGCTGAAGCTGTCGATCATAGGGATACACCTTAGGACTCCGCGACAGCCCCCGTCGAATCTCCCCTCGCGCTTTGGAGAAGTCCCCCTTACGAAGGGCGACGCGCGCAAGCTCAAGATGCAACTTCTGGCGGACCTGTTTCGCTTGATCCTTCTTCCCGGATTCACGTGCCATCCTCTCCGCCTTCTCGTACAGGCCTATCCCACCGGCCTCGTCGCCACTGGCGAGATGCAGAAGTCCTCGGGTCGCGACCATCTCCACGTGGGGCTCTATTCCCTTAGGCAGCGAATCCAGAACCGCGCGAGCTTCCGCCACCTGCCCCTGCATCAAATGCGTGTAGGCCAAGTTATTGATGACACTGCGGTCTTGCGGAAAGCGTTGATAGGCCTCCAACATGACCATCAGCGCTTTACGAGGTCGGTCTATCCATTCGAATAGCCAGCCGAGCATTGAATAAGTGTCTGCCTCAGCCTGTCCCGCCTGCCAGAATGGCTGCAGTTCATCAATTGCTGCTTCAAACTGGTCGGTGCGTGCATACGCGCTGCTAAGGAGCACCCGAATTTTCTGGTGGTCTGGATAAGCCTCGCACCCGCGCTTCAAGACACTAATTGCATCATCGAAACGCTCAGCACCAATGTATAAGCGCCCCAAGTTCTCATAGACGAATTCCGCGTCGGCGGCTCCAATAGCCAAGGCTCTCAAGAGTTCCGTTTCAGCCGCTCGAGAGTTGTTTTCAGACAAAAGGTTGACGGCTATGTTGTTCAGCAGGCGCGCCTGCTCGCGCCCTGATAGTCGTTCGCCCGCATGAGTCAAAACATGTACCAGTTGACTACGGGCGTTGGCGTGTTTATTCAGAGCTGTGTAGGCACGAGCGAGCAGCTCACGCGTTTCAGGAAGGTCCCGAATCTCAATCTGGGGCTTCAATAGATCCACTACGTCCTCAGCCTTGTTCTGCGCCAGCATGACTTCGCAGAGACCAATCACTGAGCCGACTGCCTCGGGATTAAGCGACAGAGCCACCCGGAATGATCGCTCCGCGCGTGCATTGTCACCAGCGATGGCGTAGGCAACTCCCAAAGCGTGATGTAGTGCGCCGGTCCGCACGTCGAGGCGTGTCGATTCTCGAAGGGCGGCTATTGCACCTGGGACGTTGCCGCGCTGTAGTCGAGTAATCCCGAGCAAGAAGTGGGAGTACGGCAACTTCTTGTTGGCTTTGAGCGATTCCTCTAAGTACTCTTCAGCAACATCCAACTGCCGTTCTCGCAAGGCGATGTAGGCAAGACTCAGAAGTATAGATTCATTGCCGGGAAATCGCTCGTCTAGTTGTTGATACACTGCCTTTGCTTCATCTGTCTGGCCGCGCTCAACTAGAATGCGCCCGACGGTAAGGCCAGCGACCAAGTGGTTTGGGTCGATCGAGAGCGCTTCTTGTAGCTCGTCAATTGCATCGTCGATTTTCCCCAACTTCGCGAGAGCGATGCCGAGATTAGCATGGGCTCGGGCGCTCCTTGGGAAACGGAAGGACTCCTTTCGTGCACGACCCGCTGCCATCTCAAAGACGTCTTCAGCGTTACCGGGCTCGCCGGGCCCCTCATCCTCCCACGCGACTGAAACACCCGTGTCCGCCCGCGTCACGGACGCGAGAGCACTTGCAACAAGGGGGTTGATCTTTGGCGCGTCGACATCGAAGTGAGCATCGGGCGATGACGTCTTGAACTTGTCGTCGCTCGTAGCATCGTTAACGAACATTGCTTGCTCCTGCAGAGGTGGTTCCTAGCCTAGTGTCTTGGAGTCGGTGTCGTTCTTCTCTAGCGAGCTTTGCGCGCTCGCGCTGTTCGCGCATTCTCTGATATGCGCCCTCGTGCTCCAAAATCCACAGGCAACTATTGATACGGGCGAAGATCTGTTCAAAATCCGACACACGTCGTCGGTAATCAATCGCCGCAATTGAGCGATACAGTCGATCCAAGGGCTGGATGAGGCACGTGGGTGTGGCGTTGCCAAACTGAGCGAGGCTCGGTAGGGGTCTCGCGTCAGCCAGTGTGCCGATGAATGCGTCGTAAGTCCTCACGCGGGCCGAACGATCTACGACGCTCATGGTCGCATGAAGCGCCCCAACCAGCGGCCAATCGAAGATCTGAAGAAACAAGGGCGTTCCAGCAAACATCTCAAAAAGAATCACACCCAGCGAGTAGATATCAGCGTGGAAAGCGAACCACGGATTAACGTCGTGCAGTAGGGCCAGCATCTCCGGCGCAGTGTACGTCCGGTCCCCCGGCGGCATCGAATAGGTGCCGAGAACGGCACCTGCTGGATCAGCGAGATCTCGCGCGGTGCCAAAGTCCGCGAGCCGAACAGAGCCATCCGACATCACCAAAAAATTGCCTGGTTTCAGATCCCGATGAACGATCTGGCGGGCATGGGCGCGTCGAACAGCACGACACATCGCCCTAAACACCTCAAGCTTCCTCTTTGCTGTCCAAAGGTCGGTAATGATTGCCTCACTCACGTCGCTGGCCGCCAGTTCGACGGCATAATACGGGAACGGAACGTCGAGGTCGAATCCGACTGCATTTGTGAATGCAATCGTAAACTCGTCTCGGGGCGCTACGCATTGGAGAATGTCTGGCTCGCCCGCGAAACGCTGGAGTATCTCGGGCTCTCGTTTGAAGCACTCCCAACGGTACTGATTGCGCTGAAATGGTTTGAAGAATTTCAGCACCACCTGTCTCCGAGTTTGCCTGTCATCGGCCGTCACCATCAATGAAAAATTCCCGCTTCCGCCAGAAGGACCAAGGCGACGAAGATTCTCAAATCGCCCCCCCACCAAGGACTGAGCTTCTAATGTCTGGAGCAGTGTTTCATCGCTTGCCGGCATGCGCTTTTCCGAATCGCTCTCGAAGAAAGTGAAGAGCCTCGTCGGGGTTCTCGCGTAGTATCTGCAGTATTTCTTCAGGGACTTTACCAGCAGCAAGAAGAAGCCTGTCAGAGTCGTATTTGAAGTATGCGGCGACGCGGTGAACCATGTCGGCCGACGGTGCGATGGAGTCAGTTTCGAGCTTGCTAAGGTACGAGTAATCTACGCCCAGCTCGGGCGCTAATTTCTTGATACCCACGCCAGAGTCTTTCCGAAGTTGCCTTAGGATGTCTCCAAATCGCACGATACCAGATTACGCTAGGGTTGATAGTTTTGTCAACCCTCTCTCGCATCAGGAGGTAACCCGAGGTTGCTAACGCGGCGGGCCGTCGATCTCCAATCGACTAGGCGCCCGTCGAGAGCCTGCGGCCATTCCCTCCAGGTATCCTACAACCAACGCGCCTTCGCGAAAACATTCGGCGGAAAACACCCCAAGCCTGCGAGCCGAACAGGGTTTGATCTGAACTTTCACGCGAGCCGCAAACAGGCCGTGGCCATCGCGCTGAACGAAGCGCGCAAGGCGGGAGCGAAGATCCCGAAGAAGAAAGCGAGTTCAAAGAAGAAGAGCTGAGTTGAGGCGGGGATCTGTCACAATGCGTGAGTGCGCGAGGAGGAGAGAAAGCACGCCGGGTTGTGCGCCGATTGCCGCTGGGCGCGGGTGATTCGAACCGACCGTGACGCGGCGTTCTATCAGTGCCGCAAGTCGTTTTCCGACGTCAGGTTCTCAAAGTATCCTCGGCTGCCGGTAAGGGAGTGCATCGGCTATGAACAGGGCCATGCGGGGGCCTCAGAGGAACGGATGTCAAGCTGAAATACTGAGTAAGCTCGCTTGAATTCGTTCAAGCCGGGGGCCGGAATGAGGTTGGGCCGGCTCGGATGGCGCCTCCTTCAGCGCTAGTACGATGGAAGGAATGTGCGTGCGCTTATGGTGGATGGCCATCGCGCTGGTTGCGGCACCTGTTGTGGCCTTTGCGCAAACGGACGAGATCCAGGTTTATGACGCCTCTATCGCCGAGACTGGCAAGTTCAATCTCATGCTGCACAATAATTTCACCCCAGACGGCAGGACCACTCCGGCATTCGCCGGTGGCGTCGAGTCCGACGGAGCGCTGGTTGGCGTTGCCGAATGGGCGTATGGTGTGACCGATTGGTTCGAGCAGGGGCTCTACCTGCCTCTGTACAGTTTCTCCAGGAACGATGGCGCTACGTTCAACGGCTTCAAGGTGCGCGAACTGTTCGTAAAACCGCATGCTGCCGACAGCAGGTTTTTCTACGGTGTGAACTTCGAATTCAGCGTTAACCAAAAACAGTGGGATCCGAGGCGCTTTACTTCCGAAGTCCGACCGATCGTCGGATGGCACTTGCATCCCGTCGACATCATTGTGAATCCGATTGTGGACACCTCCTACACCGGCGGTCTTAAGAACCTCGACTTCGCGCCAGCGGTACGGGCTGCCTACAATTTCTCGAAGGCGTGGGCCGCAGCCGTTGAGGAGTACGCCGACTACGGACCGCTACGCCAAATCTATTCGGCACATGAGCAGTCACATCAGGTGTGGGCAGTGATGGATCATGCCAGTAAAGTACTGAACATCGAAGCGGGCGTAGGGCTTGGCCTGACCAGCGCATCCGATAAGGTAACTCTGAAGCTGATGCTGTCGCGCGACCTCAACTGAATCGCCGTCCGACGGCCTATATGCCCGCACTGTACATCACGTGAGTCGTAACCGGATCCGCGCGGAATCCGTCGCAATCAAAGAAACCGTGATTCCAAGTCAGCCGGAAGCGGGCGTTCGCCGGTGAACCAATGACATCTGCCACATCTTTGATGAGGGACCGGACTGTGTCCGGAGAGACCGGGCATGACCAGGCCCGATACAAGGCGCATGTGAACCCGCAGTGGGTGCGGATGCTGGACCTGCTGCAAATGAATGCGCGGTACGAATCGTGCGCGGGCGCGGAACTGCACACGGCCGACGGACGGTGCATCCTCGATTTCCTGTCCGGCTACTGCGTGCACAATGCCGGCCACAACCACCCTACGATTGTCGCCGCAGTTAAGGACGAACTCCTCCGCGGCGGCCCGGCGATGCTGCAGAGCCATGTGCCGGATCTGGCGGGCACGCTGGCCTGGCGATTGTGCAGGCTGGCGGGCGGCGATATCAACAAGGCGTTCTTCTGCAGTTCCGGAAGCGAAGGCGTGGAAGCGGCCATCAAGTTCGCTCGCGTGCATACCGGGCGCACCGGACTCCTCTACGCGAACGGCGCGTTTCACGGCCTCACCTGCGGCGCGCTGTCCCTGATGGGCGATTCGTTCTGGCGCGACCGTTTCGGCCCGATGTTGGCCGACACCGCGGCGATTCCCTTCGGCGATACCGTGGCTCTTGAGGCGCAACTGGCGACGAAACGGTTCGCGGCATTCATCGTGGAGCCGGTGCAATCGGAGGCAGGCATTCGCATTCCGCAGCCCGATTATCTTCACCGCGCGCGGGAACTCTGCCATCGCTTCGGAACATTGTTGGTACTCGATGAAGTGCAGACTGGCATGTATCGCACCGGGCCGTTTCTGGCGGCTCACCAGTTCGACACTGCCGCGGACATGGTGATTCTGGCGAAGGCTCTCAGCGGCGGTCTGATCCCCGTTGGCGCGGTGCTCATGACCGACGCCGTGTATGAATCCGTCTACGATTCGTTGCGGCGGGCCATCGTGCATACGTCCACATTCAGCGAAAACGCCCTGGCTATGCGGGCTGGCCTGGCGACGCTCGATGTGCTGGAACACGAGGAGCTGGGAGCGCGTGCCGTGCGACTCGGCGAACAGGTGCGCACCCGGTTGCGCGAGGAGCTGTCGGCTTACGAAATGGTGAAGGAAGTTCGCGGAGTAGGCCTCCTTTCCGGAATCGAGTTCACCGCACCCAGGAACCTTCGTTTGCGAATACCCTTTGAAGCTTTTAGGCACATTCATGCCGGCATGTTCGGGCAGGTTATGGTGATGCGGCTGTTCCGCGACAAAGGGATTCTCACGCAGATCTGCGGCAACAATTTCATGGTGCTGAAGGTGGCGCCGCCACTGGTTGTTTCCGAATCGCAGTTGGAACGCTTCGTTGAAGCGATTCACGATGTGGTGGAGCTGGCGCATTCCTCGCATACTTTCTGGACCGAGGCGCTCGGGCTTGCGCGCAGAGCGGTCAACGTCTAACAACCGATGATCACGACCGACATTGTGATTGTGGGGGGCGGACCCGCCGGCCTTGCTACGGCCATTGCGGCGAGCCGCCGGGGCTTCCGCGTTTCGGTGGTCGACGGCCGCAAGCCTCCCCTTGACAAGGCCTGTGGGGAAGGACTGATGCCCGACGCACTGGCCGCCGCCGGCCGGCTGGGGATCTCTATCCCGGTTGAGGAATCCTTCCTTTTTCGCGGGATCCGCTTTGCCGGTTCCGGAGGGACATCCGCGGCCGCGAGTTTCCCGACAGGTTTCGGAATCGGCGTGCGGCGCACCGCGCTGCATCGCGTCCTGGTCGATCAGGCCGAACTCGCAGGAGTGGACTTGCATTGGAGCGATCCCGCTACCGGCGTCGACGGCGACGTCGTTCGCACTCGTGCGGCGGTGTTTCGTCCTCGCTGGATTGTCGGCGCCGACGGCGGGGGATCGCGGATAGGCTCGTGGACGGGTCTGGATACCTGCTCGCGAGAAGTGCGGCGCTTCGGTTTCCGGCGGCATCATCGCATTACGCCCTGGACAAACTATATGGAGATCTACTGGGGCCCGGCGTTCCAGATCTATGTGACGCCGGTGGCTCCCGAGGAGATCTGCCTCGCTCTGATTTCGCGCGATCCGCATCTGCGCATGGACGACGCCCTGGTGTCCTTTCCGCAATTGCGCGAGCGGCTCGCTCGAGCCCCGCAGTTGAGCAACGAACGCGGCGCGATAACCGCCACCCGCCGTCTTCGCACAGTCTTTCGTGGACGCGTGGCTTTGGTTGGCGACGCCTCCGGATCGGTGGATGCGATCACCGGAGAGGGCCTGTGCGTCGCCTTTCAGCAGGCGCTCGCTTTAGTGGACGCGCTGCAGCGGGATGACCTTCGCGAGTATGCGGCGGCGCATCGGCGCATCGCGCGACGGCCCACATTCATGGCCGACTTCATGCTCCTGATGGATCGCTGGCCCCTGTTGCAAACGCGTGCCCTGCGCGTGTTCGCAGACCGGCCGGACATATTCGCCCGCTTGCTGGCGATGCATGTCGGGCAACTGCCCGTGGTCGATTTCGCCGCGGCGAGCCTCGGCCTGGCCTGGCGCATGCTTCTGTAATGAGACCCATAATGACCCGATTCGCACCGGCACTGAGCCTTGTTTTTGTCTGCAACGCACTCCCGGCGCTCGCCCAGCAGATGGTGCTGGAACTGGATCCGGGACAGACCCGCGTGGAGTTCACCCTGGGCGACGTGTTGCACACCGTGCATGGCACATTCAAAATGAAGCGCGGTGAGATGCGCATCGATCCCGCTACCGGCAAGGCTACCGGCGAGTTGATCATCGATGCCACCAGCGGCGACAGCGGGAGCGGTGCGCGAGACAGCCGCATGCACAAAAACATCCTGGAGAGCGGCAAATACCCCGCGATCGCCCTCACACCCGATCGCTTCGACGGAAAGTTGAACCTGCAGGGCGATTCCGAAGTGCAGTTGCATGGTCAGTTCGGCATTCACGGAAGCCAGCATGAGATCACGTTGCCGGTGAAGGTGCACATTCGGGAGCAACAACTCGAAGCGGATACACAGTTTCCGGTGCCCTACCAGAAATGGGGCATGAAGAATCCCAGCACGTTCATTCTGCGGGTGGACGACACCGTGCAGATTCAGATTCACGCGGTGGGACGGCTGTCGCCGCCACCGTAGTCAGCGTCCCGGCCGGTGAAGCTCAGCGAAGTCGTGACGTCCCCGTTGCGGGCTTGACAATCTGAAATGGGGCGGCTGGTGGGATTTGAACCCACGACATCCAGAACCACAATCTGGCGCTACTACCAACTGAGCTACAGCCGCCGCGCGTGCAAACCCATTCTAACAAATCACTTGCACGGGCTCACAGTTACAGGTCAGACAGCCCTAAAGTCGCGCCCGGAGCGACCGATACACAAGTGAGGCTCGTAATGCCATCTTCGGAGCAGCGCCAGCAGAATCGCACCAGCCGGAATGGCGCCAGCGCACTCAAAGTCACACTGTCGCGCCCGGCGGGAGGCTCGGACGAGATTCCTGCCCGCCTGGTGGACTCCTCGTCCACGGGGATTGGCATTGAAACCGGCCTTCCCCTGGGCGTGGGCAGCTCGGTCTTCGTCACCTCCAACGAGAGCCTGGATGGACGGATTGGAGCGCACAAAGCGTACGTACGCTGGTGCACGCCGGCTCGCGGCGGCTCGTTTCAAAGCGGGCTCGAGTTTGACGATACAACGGAGCCCCGGTCCAATGGAAAAGTGCATGAGGAGACGAAACAGCCAGACGGCGAGACCACCCCGGACTACTACGAAATCCTGCAGCTCAGCTCGAAAGCCGACATGGACACAATCCATCGCGTTTTTCGCGTGCTGGCGCAACGATATCATCCCGACAACCTGGAAAGCGGCGATGAAGGTGTGTTCCGCCAGGTGATGAGCGCTTATGAAGTGCTGAGCAACCCGGAACGGCGCGCGGCCTTCGACGCCCGGCGAGTGGACAACACTAAAGCCCGATGGCGCATCTTCAACAAATCCCAGGCGGTGGTCGGGATGGAGGCGGAGAAAAGCAAGCGCCATGGCATTCTCTCGCTGTTGTACGCGAAGAGGCTGGCTGAACCGCGCCAACCCCTGATGAGCATACTCGAATTCGAGGAATTACTGGATTGTCCGCGTGAACACCTCGAGTTCACGCTGTGGTATTTGCGGGAAAACGGGCTGATCTCACGGTCGGACAATGCACGCTTTGGTATCACCGTGAAGGGTGTCGACTACGCCGAAGAAATGGATGCACCCGCCCCGGTCGGCGCGAAGCTGCTGCCATCGGCGGAAGCGATCAGACTGTAGCCGGACGCCCGGAACAGTATTTCTCCTCGAGTTTCACGATCTTGGCAAGACGCCGGACGTGCCGTTCCTCGTTGGTAAACCGCGCGACCAGGTTAATTCTGACCAGATCCTTTGCCAGTTCCACACCGATGCTGCGCTCGCCCAGCACCATCACGTTGATGTTGTCGTGCTCCACGCCCTGGTGAGCCGAGTAAGACTCCGCGCAAAGTCCCGCGCGAATGCCAGGGATCTTGTTCGCGGCCACACCCACGCCGATGCCGCTGCCGCAGATCAGAATGCCACGCTCGCCCTTGCCGGCCAGCAGCTCCAGGCATAACTTCTCGGCGATGTCCGGATAATCGGAGGGCGTTTTGTCGTACACGCCAACGTCGTACACGATGTGGCCGAGGCTCTCGACGAAGGGAATGAGAATCTGTTTCAGATCGAAACCGGCGTGGTCGGAGGCGATGAGAATGTTCACGGAATCAACATAACATGCTGGTATGGGGCGGGCTGCGAATCGCGGTCAGCTTGCCAGCACGTAGTCCGCAAGAGCCGGCATGCTGTCGAATAACAGATCGGGCGGGTCGGTCTCAAAGGACTCGGGCGCGAAGCCATAGGTGACGCCGTACACGGGCACGCGAGCATTACGAGCCGTACGGACATCCACGCTGCTATCGCCCACCACCACCGTCTGCGCGCGTTCGGCGCCACTTTCCTCGATGAGCGTATCGATACCAACGGCGCTCGGCTTCTTCTCGGGAAAGCTGTTGCCCCCATACACGCGAAAAAAGTGACCGCCCACGCCAAGCCCTTCAACGATGGCCCGGCTGATCCGCACGGGTTTGTTCGTCAGCACGGCCATCGCAACACCCGCGGTCCGCAGGCGATCGAGCGCTTCGCGAACGCCGGGATACAGGCAGGTGTTGTCCAATTTGTGATCGCTGTACCAGGCAAGGAAATACTCCAGGGCGCGCTGAACTTCCTCCTCGCTGGCCTCGGTTCCCATGGCCCGGCGAACCAGCACCGGCGCGCCGTTGCCGACGTAGGAGTAGATTACGTCGAACTCGAGTGCGCCAAGGCCCATATGCCCGCGCATCGCATTCACCGCGTGTGCGAGGTCGGCCTTGGAGTCGATAAGTGTGCCGTCGAGGTCGAAGATGACCAATTGCTGGCGCCCCATCTACTTCTTCTTATCGTCGGAATGGGGCTGCGGCCACACCTTGCGGACCTGCGCGGTGGCGTCGTGGAAGGAGTCGTGAAGTTCGCGCGGAATCATCGCCGCCATGACGCGCGAAGGTCCCAGCAGATAAGGCACTACGTTGGACCGCGCCACTACGTCCGGTGGCGGCTCGGGTGAACAGGCCAGAACGACGGTGACGAGCGCCACTGCCACCACGACTCCCTGCACCAGCCCGAATGCGGCGCCGCCAACCCGGTCGAGCCAGGACAAGCCCGCCCAGCGGAAAAGACTTGCCAGAATGTTCCCAACAATACTTCCGGCGATACCGAACAGGATCAGGATCACCAGAAAACCGAGCAGGTTGGCCACCGGCCGCGAGTTCACGTAGGGCATGATCCACGCCGCCGGCGTCCCATAGGACCAGAACGCGCAAAAGACGCCAACCACGGTGGCAATAAACCCCACACCGACGCGCGCGAAGCCGCCGCCCAGACCCTTGATGAGGCATCCGAGGATCACGGCAAGCAGAATGAAATCGAGAAAGGTCACAGCTCTTTTCCCGCCAGGATGCGGTACGCCTCGCGGTACTTCTCCGACGTCCGCTCAATCACTTCCTCCGGGAGTACGGGAGCGGGCGGCTGCTTGTTCCAATGAATCGCTTCAAGGTAGTCGCGTACGTACTGTTTGTCGAAAGAGGGCTGCGCTCCTCCAGGCTGCCACGATTGGCGGGGCCAGAAGCGCGACGAATCGGGAGTAAGCACCTCATCGGCGAGCACCAGCTCTCCTCCGGCGAAACCGAATTCGAACTTCGTGTCGGCGATGATGATGCCGTGAGTTTCGGCGTAATCGGCCGCACGTTTGTAGATCGCCAGTGATAGTGCACGGACGCGTTCAGCCACTTCCAGGCCGGCTTCCTTCGCGGCGGCCTCAAAGGCGATATTCTCGTCGTGCCCGGTCTGTGCTTTGGTGGACGGAGTGAATATGGCCTCCGGCAACTTATCGCTTTCCCGCAGCCCGGCCGGGAGTGCAATGCCGCACACCGCGCCGGTGCGTTGATATTCTTTCCAGCCCGAGCCGGAAAGATAGCCGCGTACCACGCATTCGATGTTAACCATTTCGGCGCGGCGCACCAGCATGGAGCGGCCTTCCAACTGATCGCGGAAAGGCCGGAAGGGCGCGGGATAGTCGCTCACGTCGGCCGAGACAAAATGGTTGGGTACGACGTCGCGCAGAAGTTCCAGCCAGAAGATGGTGAGCTGGGTCAGCACCCGGCCTTTATCGGGGATCGGCGAAGGCAGGACGTAATCGAAGGCGGAGAGGCGGTCACTGGCGACGATCACCAGAAATTCTCCAGCGGCGTACACGTCGCGCACTTTTCCCCGCGCGTGCAACTCGAGCCCGGGCAGGTCGGTCTGAAACAAAGCTTCGGTTGTCATTTACTCGGTTGTATCACGGCGCGGCGTCCGGATCACGACACGCCTGGATCACGGCGTGAGGCCGGGCGCCCCGGAAACCTGCGCCGCGACGGCAGCCTTCCCCTGGTAAGCGGCAATCACGTCGCGCACCGATCCGTCCAGCATGAGCCGGCCATGGTCCAGCCAGATTGCCCGGGTGCATACCTGGCTCACCGAGGCCACGGCATGCGATACAAACAGGACCGACCCGCCTTTACCACGGAAATCCGCCAGAGCGGCGCGGCACTTTTCCTGGAACGCGGTGTCGCCCACGGCCAGCACTTCATCGATGAGAAACAGGTCTGCGCGCGCATGAATCGCCACCGCGAACGCCAGCCTCGCCACCATTCCCGAGGACCACGTCCGCTGGGGCTCGTTCATAAAATCCGGAATGCCGGCGAAATCGGTAATACTCTCGTATGCCTCGCGAGTCTGCTTACGGTTTAGTCCGATCAATGCCGCGTTCATCATCAGATTCTCATTACCGGTGAGATCCGGGTGAAAGCCCGAACCAAGTTCGAGCATGGTCGCGATGCGGCCTTTTCGCTCCACCGTGCCGCTGTCGGGAGCTACCAGACCCGCCGCCAGGCCGAGAAGCGTGCTCTTGCCCGCGCCGTTGCTGCCCACCACGGCGACGCTTTCGCCCGGCTCCACGCGGAACGAAACATTGGTTAGCGCGTAGAACTTTTCGCGATGCTTCCGGGTCGCCCAGCGCACAAGGTGATTGCGCAGGAGGGTCCGCCCGCCAGAGTGGGGGAACCATTTGCTCACACTATCGAATTCAATCAACGCCACGTGGCATCGCCTAGAGGTA
>JBEKFB010000095.1:0-13331 GCA_050013535.1 Bryobacteraceae bacterium
CCCACCGGGGTTTCCAGCGAAACCGGATCGCGCGAAATGGTCTTCAGCTTCTGGACCTTCTCCACCGGAATGTCCATACGCCGGCCAATTTCCTCGTTCGTAGGAGCACGGCCCAGTTCCTTCTCCAGTTCGCGCGTGGCGCGGAGGAACTTGTTCATGCTCTCATTCATGTGAACGGGGATGCGGATGGTCCGCGACTGATCGGCAATCGCGCGCGTGATCGCCTGGCGGATCCACCACGTCGCGTATGTCGAGAATTTGTAGCCGCGGCGATATTCGAATTTGTCGGCCGCGCGCATCAGGCCGATATTGCCCTCCTGGATCAGATCCAGCAGGTGCAGCCCGCGGTTGACGTATTTCTTCGCCACCGAAACCACGAGGCGGAGGTTGGCCTCCACTAGGTCCTTCTTAGCCCGCTCGGCCTCGGCCTCGCCATGACGAATCACCGCCAGACTGTGCCGCAGCGCGCCCAGCGTCGCATTGGCCGCTGTTTCGCGCTTGCGAATTTCGCGCTTGATCTCACGGACGCGTGTCTGCGCGGTCTGCGAAGGGCGGTCTTCCAGCTTGCGCATCTCGCTCTCGAGATGCGTCATCTCCTCGGCCACGTGCTCGATCTCACGGGCGAATACGCGCCACTTCGGAAGCTGCCACGGGATGCGCCGGATGGTCTGCGAGGTTTCCACCGCCGAGCGCATCACCTTACCCTGCCAACGCCGGCGGATCTTCTTGTTGCTCATCGACACCGCGTTCATCTTGTCGGTGAGCTGGCCCTGCTTCTTGTGCAACGCCAACAGGGCGGAAAAGAGTTCCTGAACCTCGGACTGGCGCTTCGCCTGGGCGGCGCTGCCTTCTTCTACATCGCCCAGATCCACAAAATCTTCGATATCCTCGCCGTGCTTAATGGACTCCGCAACTTCGAGAATCATGCGCTGCACCAGAGCCGACCGGCTGATCGCCTTCTGCATGCGCAGCTTGCCCCGCTCCATGCGGCGGGCCAGATTGACTTCGCCTTCGCGGGTGAGCAGCGGCACCGCGCCCATTTCGCGCAGATACACGCGTACCGGATCGTCCGTGTAAATGGACTCCTCCGGCGCCTGGGCCGCAAACTCCTCACCCTCGGGGGCCTCTTCCGCGTGGAAGAAATGCCCTTCCTCATCGAAAGGGATGTTCAGACTACCCTCGGGGCTCTCTGCTAAGAAGTGATCCTCGAATTGATCCACTGAAAGCTCACCTCACCTGACGGGGGAAAAGGACCGCACCGAGCCGTCCAAAATCGTTGTATATGTTATAGTTTCCGAGGCACACCGCCTCACTGAAACGAGAGTCCTCGCGCCGACGGCCGGTCTCGTCGATTATAGCACCGCTGACCAACGAAGTTAAGTGCCTATTTACAAGATGTTTCGGAACTGTTTTGGTTGCAGCGGAGTAATCAGGTCCCACCAGCCAGTGGTGGCTCCCGAAGTGTGCTGCCTGACGCATCGTCCCCGCCCGCTTTGTTAGATGCGGCTTAGGGCTTCTTCTGGTGCACCAGGCTTCGCAACTCGTTGAAGAACGTCTCGACATCCTGAAAGTCCCGATAGACCGAAGCAAAGCGCACATAAGCGATCTTGTCGAGATTCGCCAGGCGGCCCATCAGGATTTCTCCTATTTGCGTAGTAGAAAGTTCTCGATCGGCGTTGTCGACCAGCTTCGCCTCTACCTCATCGACCAGTTCCGCTAGTCTGGCCATACTGACAGGACGTTTCTCGCAGGCTTTTAGTAGCCCGGATAAGACTTTCTGCCGGTCGAACTTCTCCCGCCGGCCGTCTTTCTTCACCACCATGTAGGGAATCTCGTCGGTGCGCTCGTAAGTGGTGAAGCGGCGCTCACACTTGAGGCACTGCCGGCGGCGCCGGATTACGTCGCCTTCGCGGCTCTCCCGCGAGTCGATAACGCGGTCTTCCCGGAAACCGCAAAAGGGACAAATCATAGCGGGGCTTCTTGTGGCAAGCTCTTGAATTTGCTCCAGTTGACACCATCGTGCAGGGCCAGCCCGAGGCCGAAGGGAACCACTGTCAGAAAGCTTACCCCCCAGATCAGCAGCGCCATGCCGGTGGCGGCTTCAATCGGCATGCCGAAGATTTCCGTGAGGGCGAGCACGGCCGCCACTTGTACGCCACCGCCAATCCCTGGGATTTGGAGGATGCTGCCGAAGGCCACCACTCCGAGAAAAATCGACATCTCAGCGAGGCTGAAGCCCGCCGTTGCCGGGAAGGCCCTGAAGAGGCAGTAATAGCAACCGAAGATGAGCGCCCACTCGAGCAATGTATAGAGGGCTATTAGAACTACGTATGTAGATTTAGATGTGGATTGCATCCCATCAAGAAACGCGCCAAACAAATGTTCAACATGCGAACGAAACCGCTCTGGCAGGATCCGCACGAGCCAAGCCACCCATCCTCGAGCCACGTGGGAATAACGCCCAAATCCGACAAGCAATACAATGCAGATCGCCGCTATTACGCCGACCACCCAGCCCCCGGTACGGAAAAGTTGCGCCAGGCCGGGCTTGAGCGGCAGGGTTGCCCAGGGGACCCTGACCAGAGCGAATCCAAAAATCGCCAGCACCATGAGCAGATCGTAGATGCGCTCGAGGACCCACGCGGCGATTTGCGTAGGAAACGGCACCCGCTCTTTCTGGGCAATAAGATAGGGACGAACCAGTTCTCCGGCTCGGCCCAGGAGAACAATCGCCGTGAAGCCGATCATAGTAGCCGAAAGAACGCGGCTAATGCTCGCGTTTGGCTTGATGGGCCGCAGCATCACTTCCCAGCGCAAGGCTCGGCCATAGTAGGTACTCAGAATCAGCACGATAGACAACGCCAGCCAGAATCCGTTGAGCCCACGGAAAGCCCTCGCGAACACATGCCAGTCAAAGCTGCTCCCGCGCCACCGCCACAGGACGACGCCGATAATCACGGCGCCCACCGCTAACCCGGCGAGCGTCTTACGATTCCTGCCTGCAATCGATCCTATGGTGCCCTCCCGTCCGAATTCGCACTCCGCGCTACCGGTGGCCGCATGCCACTGGCCCGGCCTGGCATGCCGCTCACCGATTGACCATTCGGCGAAGTGAGTGCGGCGTATAGAATGGTAAGTCCTGGAACACGGTAAAGCTGTTTTAGGCGAACTTCTTATGATAGTTCCTCGTTCTAGTGAGTGGAAGCGGAAATCGGGAATACCGGTACCGCTCAGCCGGCGGGACAGCCGCCGGTCCACCACTTTGAACGAGGAGCATGGCCCCGATGGCATCGGTTGCACAACTTGCGGCACCCCAGGCGAAATGGACCTGGGCTCCTGCCTGTGCGGCCACTGAAGGGAGCTGGCGTAACAGGGTGGATTCGGACGCGCAATTAGTGGAACGCTGCCTGAGCGGCGATGAAACCGCCTGGGAAGATCTCGTCCGCCTGCATACGCGCCGCGTTTATTCCATCTGCTATCGGTTCACCGGGAGAGATTCGGAATCGCAGGATTTATCTCAGGAAGTGTTCCTGCGAATCTTTCGCAACCTGCGCAGCTTCCGCTCGGGCGAAGGCTCTTTCGTGGTCTGGCTGACGCGGCTGACGCGGAACCTTCTCATCGACAATTACCGCCGCACGCGATCCGAGCGCGCCACCGATTCCATCGAAGAACAACTCGGCATGTTGGAAGAGAAGACGGTGGCTTTCGGCCATGCCGACAGCGCGCTGGCGGGGCGTGAAGCAAGTGAGGTAATACAGAATGCGTTGCGGCGGCTCTCGCCGGAGCTGCGGGAAACGGTGATCCTCCGCGATCTCGAGGAGATGGAATATCGCGAAATCGCTCAGGTGTTGAATGTGCCCGAAGGAACCGTGAAATCGCGGTTGAACCGCGGGCGCGCCGAACTGGCCCGGGTGCTGAAGAGACAGAAGGTGGCGATATGAACTGCGCCGATTTCGAAATCCTTCTGTGCGATTATCTGGACGGCACGCTCGCCGAAGAACGCCGGCACGAGATTGAGCGGCACATGGAGACCTGTGCTTCGTGCGCGGCATTAGCCGTCGATGTGCGCAGCGCGTTGGGCCTGATGGAGCGAGCGGCGGTGGTGGAGCCGCCCGCGGAATTGCTGACGCGGATTCTGCATGTGATTCCCGGCAACAACGCCGCGGGCAAACGGCCATGGTGGCGGCGGCGCTGGATCGAGCCGATTCTGCAGCCTCGCTATGCCATGGGCATGGCCATGACGGTGCTCTCTTTCTCCATGCTGGCGCGGTTTGCGGGCATCGAGCCGCGGCAGTTGAAGCCGTCGGACCTGGATCCGGTGAAGATCTGGATGGCCGTGGACGACCGGGCGCATCGCGGCTGGGACAGGACGGTGAAATACTACGAAAACCTGAAGCTGGTGATCGAGATTCAAAGCCGGCTGAAGGATTGGACCGAACAGGATTCCAGCGTGCCGGCGAAGCGGGCGGACGCCGGAGGAAATCAGACGAAGGGCGCTCCGGCGAACAACGCCGGGCGGAGTGAACGAAAATGAACTGCGCAATCCATACCGAAACCGAGGCGACCGGATATTGCCGCTCGTGCGGAAAGCCGCTCTGTCCGGCGTGTCAGCACCCTTACCAGGGGACACTCTATTGCGCCGAACACGCGCCTCTCGCGCCCGCGGCCGAAGCCACCATGGGAGCAGCGGGTGGTCCGGGTGTTCCTCCGCCACCTCCGCCGCCGGCGCCGGAATGGTCGCCATATACAGCGCCTCCGCCGCTACCGGAAGGTGCGCCGTCGCCGGGGCTCGCGTTCGTGCTGGGACTGATTCCAGGAGTGGGCGCCATCTACAACGGCCAGTATGTGAAGGGTCTCGTTCATGTGGTGGTGTTCGGAATGATTATCAGCGTGCTCAGTTCGGGCGCCGCGTCCGGGTTTGAGCCGTTGTTCGGGTTCATGATTCCCGCGTGGATTCTGTATATGGCATTCGAGGCGTATCACACGGCGAAGCGGCGGCTCTACGGTCACAGTGTGGACGAATTCTCCGGGCTGGTGCCCATGCGCCGGAAGAGCGGCTTTCCCGCGGGCCCCATCCTGCTGATGGCCATCGGCGTATTGTTTCTACTGAATACCATGGATCTGTTGCGCATGAGCCAGGTTCTGCGATATTGGCCGCTCCTGTTAATTGCGCTGGGCGCCTACCTGCTGTACGAACGGCTGGTTCCGGCGGGCCGCGGCAATGAATCGGAGGAACAGCGATGAGCCGGCCTGGTGGCGCTACGGTAATGCAGGCGGTGCGCGGGCCGCTGCTGCTGATCACGCTGGGCGCTTTGCTGGCGATAGATCACATGGGTCCATTTCCGTTCTGGCGAACGTGGCCGGTGCTGATCATTGTGTTCGGTCTGTTGAAGCTGCTGGAGCGGGCGGTGCGGCAGGATGAGCCTGCGAACCCGCAATATCCGGGAGGCGCGTCATGAGGCGAGGTTCGGTAATTGGTCCGCTCATACTGATCGCCATCGGTGCGTTGTTTCTCACGCGCAGCCTTTGGCCGCAGATTCAGATCTGGGACATGCTGGCCATGTGGTGGCCTTTTCTGCTGATCGGCTGGGGCGCGCTGCGGCTGTTTGAGATCGCGATGCAGGCGTCGGGGGGCAGGCCGCTTTCCTGTAACGGCATCTCCGGCGGCGAATGGGTGCTGGTGGTGTTCATCTGTATCATCGGCTCCACGGCGTGGGCGGCGCACCGGCACAGTTGGTGGTCCGGCGGACCGTGGCGGGGCATCGTCGCCGACATGGGCGAGAACTACGAATACGGTCTCCCGTCCGCGACCGGCAGCGCCGGCAAAACGCCGCACGTGGTGATTGAGGCCTTCCGCGGCAACGCACGCATCACCGTCGGGGACGATTTGACGGTGAAGGTGGACGGCCGGAAATCGGTGCGGTCTCTTTCGCAGAAGGAAGCCGACGATGCCAACAAGGAAACGCCGCTCGAAGTCCTCAGCGATAAAAACACAACGGTCACTGTTCGCACCAATCAGGACAAAGCCAACGGGCGTCTGCGGGTAAGCGAAGATCTGGAGATCGTAGTGCCAAAAGGCTCCAGCATTGAGGGGCACGGCGAGTACGGCGATTTCGACATTACCGGGGTGGACGGCAGTGTGAACATTGTCAGCGATAACGCGGGCGTGCGATTGCAGGATATCGGCGGCGACGTGCGCGTGGAGCTGGACCGCAGCGACGTGGTGCGGGCGGTGGGAGTGAAGGGGAAGGTGGAGCTGCGGGCGTCGCGCGGCGACGATGTGGAACTGGACAATATCAGCGGCGCGGTGACCGCGACCGGGACCTTCGCCGGTGAAGTGGAATTGAGAAATCTCGCACAGGCGGTGAAGTTCGAAGGTTCGAACTTCGAGTTCGAAGCCGCGAAAATACCCGGTCAGGTGCGCTTGTCGGGCAGCGATCTCACCGGCACTACCGTTGTTGGGCCGATTCGGGTGAGCGCTCAGGCGCGCGATATCCAGTTGACCGATTTTTCTCAGGGGCTCGATCTGGATGTCGACCGCGGTGACGTGGAGCTTCGGCCAGCCGCATCCGGCGTGCCCAAGATGGAAGTGCGCGTGCGCAGCGGCGATGTCGACCTGGCGCTGCCGGCTCAGGGCAAGTTCGATCTCAAGGCCAGCACGGATCGCGGCGAGCTGCGCAATGAGTTCGGTTCACCACTGCAGGTGCGCGAAACCGAAGGCGGCGAGAGCGGATCCATTGCCGGAACTGTGGGCAACGGACCTGAAGTGCACATCAGCACGGACCGCGGCACGGTGACCGTTCGTAAGGCCGGCCCGGAAGATAAAGCGTCGGCGAGGGCGCAGGACGAAGACGGGAAAGAAGTCGAGAACTAGCGGGCGGTGCCGATTAGCACCACCTCAGGGGTGTTCTTCGCCGCGCCCTGGCTCCTCGCGTTTTAAGCCCCGTTTACAATACTCCGGCGCCGCGGGCAACCCCGCAGAGCACCCGCAAGTGGTGTGAACCCCCTCCAAAAAGCCGGATTTACCGCCTCAAGTTGTTGAGGAACCAATTACAAAATCTCATATAGTACGCCTCTCGCAGAAAGCACTTGACTACAGTTTGGTTGCGATATAGCATTAAACCACTAGTGGCGAGGTTTAGTTCCGAGCTGAGTTGTGCTCGGGAAAGGCATCAGGGGGCAATAAGTTTGACTGCTCTCCTGCGGTGTTCCATTCAGATCACGGAGATACTATGCACAGATCCCCAGAAGCATCTGTGCTGGGCACACCACATCGCGTCCAGCATGGGTTTACGTCTCGCATCCTTTTTGTAGCCGTTGTGTTGCTGCTTCTGAGCAGCGCCGCCTTCGGCCAACAACTTACCGGCAGCCTGCAAGGCACAGTTAACGATCAGACAGGCGCGGTAATACCGGATGCAAAAATCGAATTAGCTAATGATGCAAGCGGCGACGTCCGCCGTGCGGTCAGCAACGGCGAGGGACGCTTCGCCATTACCGCCGTTCCCCCGGGAAGCTACACCCTCACAGTTACCGCGGCCAGTTTCAGCACGTGGCAATTGAAGGGCATCGCTATCAACCAGGGCGACGAGCGCACCATTGCGAACATCGCGCTCACGGTAGGAACGGTAGCCGAGAAGGTCGAGATCTCGACGTCGGCCGGCGAAGTGGCGCAGATGGATTCCGGCGAGGTCAGCACGAACCTGAACCAGGACTTCGTAAACAACATCGCGATCACCGGTCGCGATGCTGGTGAGCTGCTCAAGATCATGCCGGGCATGGCCATCAACAACGGCCTGAACCAGGGTCAGGCGTTCTCCGACAAGATCGTCAGCAGCAACGTCGGCCCGGTAGGGAATTATTCCTCCAACGGCACCCAGCCGTATGGCGCCATGTCGTACATGCTGGATGGCGCGAACCTGGTGGATCCCGGCAACGTGGGCACCCAGATCGCCAACATCAACTCGGACATGACCGCCGAGGTCAAAGTCCTGATGTCGTCCTATGGCGCTGAGTTCGCCAAAGGGCCGGTGGTCTTCCAGGCCTACGGAAAGAGCGGTGGCAAGGACTTCCACGGAGAAGGCTATTTCTATGCGCGCAACGCCATCTTCGATTCGCTGGATTCCGGCTCCAAAGCGGAAGGAGCGACCAGAAGCAACCTGCCCTCGGAACATTATTACTATCCCGGTGGCAACATGGGCGGCCCGGTCCTGCTCCCCTTCACGCACTTCAATCACAATCGGAACAAGCTGTTCTGGTGGTTCGGTTTCGAGTACATGAACCAGGTGCCGGTGGGCCAGCTCAACAACTACATCGTACCCACGTCGGCCATGCTGGGCGGCGACTTTTCCCCGTCTTCTCTGGCGCAGTTTGCGGCCCAGGCGAACGGCGGCTGGTCTGCCGGCCTGACCACTCCCTGCGGGGGCTCGGCCGCCGGCCAACACGGCTGCGCTCCTGGCGTGCTTCCCGCACCCATTGTCAATGGCATCATTCCCCAGGCGGACTTCGACCCGAACGGCGCGAAATTGCTGAGCCTTCTCCCGGCGCCCAATATGAATCCGGCGACCAACAACGGATATAACTACCAATTCGTTGACCCAGGCACGGGATTCCTTGTGGCCACGAATCGTTGGGAACAGAGCGAGAAGGTCGATTATGCGATCAGCGACAACACCAAGCTGACCGTGTCGTACACCTACCAGAAGGAGACGGACTTGCACCCGATCGCCACCTGGTGGGCGCCGAACTCGGCCGTACCGTATCCGTCGGCCATGCCGGCTCTGACCCCGTCGGACGTCATCATGGGCAACTTCACCCATGTGTTCAGCCCGTCGCTGGTCAATGAAACGGTGGTTACCTACGCTCGTTACACCAACTTCCTGTCTCTGTCTAATCCTTCCGGGGTGGATCCGAGCTCGCTCGGAATGACCACCAAGGGGCTGTTCGGAGTGGACGAGAAGCAGATTCCGAACACGCTGAGCTGGTCCGGAGCGCTGGCGGAGTTCATGCCGCAGGCGGACTTCTATTCGTCCGGCGCTAACACGTTTGGCGCCATCAAGTCAGACCCGGCGGTCTATGACAACCTCAGCAAGGTGTGGGGAACCCATACCATGAAGTTCGGTTTCTATTGGGATATGAACCAGAACGCCCAGACTGGTCTCGCCGCCAATGCCGGGACTCAGGGCATGTTCGAGTTTGAACAGTATGGTTCAACCACCGTCAACAACGTGATCGCCGACGAATTGGTCGGCGCGGTGCAAAGCTATACGCAGAGCAACGTGGGTCCGCTGGCGGTGATTCAGTATCACCAGGTTTCCGCTTATGCCCAGGATTCCTGGAAGATCGGGAAAAAGCTGACCATCAACTACGGTCTCCGCCTCGATCACGTAGGCCAGTATTACGATCCCAATTCTCCGAACGGCATGTACGTATTCAATCCCGCAACCTACTCGAACGTACACCCTGGCCCGGCCAACACCGGACTGGAGGATCACGGGACCAATAGCAGCATTCCGGTTTCCGGCCTGATCTCGCCGTTCGTTTATCCGCTTCCCAGGCTGGGCGCGGCATACGACCTGTTCGGCAACGGAAAGACCGTTCTGCGCGGCGGTTTCGCGATATTCAAATATCAGGCCGGCGTTAACGCCGGTGCAACCGGGGACTCCGGAGTGGGTGCGTTTTCTTACGGATCGGGTTCGTTTCTCGGTCTGGCGAATGACATAAACCTCACCGGCCTTCCCTCAGGCGCGGGCTCGCTGAACGGCGGCGCCATCAGCGTCATGCAGATGGGCGACAACAGGGTTCCGAGTACCGCGGACTGGAACTTCACAATTTCGCAGCAGGCGCCATGGCGCTCCGTGGCCGAGTTCTCCTATGTAGGGAACCACAGCTACGATTTGCTGCTCTTCGGCACCAACGGACTCAACGATGCGAACCCGATTGTGCCGGGAGCCTACTTCAAACCCGACCCCATCACCGGGTCCATCAACTGCGTTCAGGGCGTATCCTGCAACGGCAGCTTCAACTCCGCGGACTATTACCCGCTGTCGAACTATCAAGCCATCCAGCAGTTAGGCCACGGGAGCTACTCCAACTACAACTCCCTGCAGGTCTCCTGGATGAAGAACTCGGGTCCGGCCATGGTGATGGCGAACTACACCTTCAGCAAGGTGCTGGGCATCCGCGATGGCTACAGCGGTAACGGAGCCGGCGCGGGCACCATCGTCAACCCATTCAATCTTGACAGCAACTACGGTGTTCTCAACTACGATCACACGAACATCGTGAACATCGTGGGTATTTTCCGCGAGGGACAGCGCGTCCATGGCAATCCCATTCTGATGGGGGCCGTGAATGGCTGGGTATTGCAGACCAACAATAACTTCCAGAGTGGCGCGCCGATTCAGGGAAACACCGGCGGCGATCTGAACGTGCAGTGGCCGACCAACGTAGGCAATAACACCTACCTCGGCACTAACGAGGAGGTATTGGTGCCGCTGGTTACCTGCGATCCTCGCAGCGGCCTCAGCTCGGGCCAGTACTTCAATCCGTCGTGCTTCACGGTGCCGGCGCCCGGTCAGCAGGGGACCATTATCTGGCCGTACATCAAGGGGCCGGCTTTCTTCAACAGCGACCTCTCCCTGTTCAAGGACTTCAAGATGGGGGAAAGCCGCACTCTGCAATTCCGCATCGAGGCGTTCAACTGGTTGAACCATCCGAATCCGCAGTTTGGAGCGGTTGGACAGAACCAGGATATCAAGCTGAACTTCTCCGGTCCTAATGGGGCCTACAGCTCCACCAACACGAATTCGCTAACCTCCGGCGTACCGCTCTACACGGTAGGGCAGCGGCTGGTTGAGCTCGCGGTGAAGTTCTACTTCTGAGATTCGACTCTTAGAAGGAACCGGGCAGTAAACTGGAGGGATGGCTCAATGCCATCCCTCTTTTTATGATCAAGCGAGCTGGTTTCTTCGCGGGCCTGGTGTTGTTGCCGGTATTGGTCCTTTTCTTCAGCGCCGGGACTCCTTCTTCGTCTCCTATCCAGTTCTCCTACCATCCGATTGGATTCCAGCTTGAGAGCAACGAGACACTCGCCCGCAACGCGCCGGAAACGATGGCCGGCGGAGTGGCTGTCTTCGACTACAACCGCGACGGTAAGCCTGACATCTTCTTCACCAATGGCGCAAATCTCGCGACGTTGACGAAGGACTCGACGAAATATCGAAACCGGCTCTTTCGTAACGACGGAAACGGCGTCTTCACCGATGTCACCGATGCCGCCGGTCTGGCGGGCACCGGCTTTGATACGGGTGTCGCGGTGGGCGATTACGACAACGATGGCTATCCCGACATCTTCGTAGCCGGAGTGCACAAGAGCACGCTGTATCACAATAACGGCAACGGCACGTTTACCGATGTCACCGAGCAGGCCGGGCTGAATCACTGGAACGATCCAAAGTATGGGCCTCTGTGGGCGATTACCGCTGCCTGGGTGGACGTCAACAACGATGGGCTGCTCGATCTGTTCGTCACGAATTACCTGCAGTGGCAGTACAAGCCGACGCCACTGTGCGACTTTCTTGGAACGCCCGATTATTGTCACCCGCGCTACTACGAGGGTCTTCCCAATCAGCTGTTTCTCAACAAAGGCAACGGCAAGTTCCAGGATGTGTCGGCCGAATGGGGCATTCGCAAAGTGGTGGGCAAGGGCATGGGCGTCGGTGTAGCGGACTACGATCTGGATGGCAAGCCTGATCTGTTCGTCACCAACGACGCCTACTACAACTCCTTGTTCCACAATCTGGGGAACAAGTTTGAAGAGCTAGCCATGACTGCCGGAGTGGGGCTCCCCGAGGACGGCAGTTTCGTTTCCGGTATGGGTCTGGACTTTCGCGACTTCAATAACGACGGCTATCCGGACATCGCCTTCATCGCCCTCAACAATCAAACTTTCCCCTTGTTCCTGAACACCGGCAAGGGGGACTTTCGGGAGATCACCGCGGAAAGCGGCATGCGTGCCCTGACGCTGCACATGGCCGGCTTTGGCGCCGGATTGTTCGATTTCGACAACGACGGCTGGAAGGACCTGTTCGTCACGCGCGGGCACGTCGGCGCGCTTCCGCAGCCCGGTCAGGGAGTGGAACAGCACAACACTGTCTTCCGCAATTTGGGCCGCGGCGAAAAATGGGAAGCCCTGACGGAAGAAGCCGGTCTCGACGCCACCCCCATGGCCCGCCACCGGGGCTGTGCTTTCGGCGATCTGGATGGCGACGGCCGCGTCGACGTGGTGACCACCGCGATGGCCCATCCGGCGGAAATCTGGATGAATCGGAGTCCGGGCGCGAATCACTGGCTCGAGATCGCACTGGAAGGGACGCGGAGCAACCGCGACGGCATCGGCGCCCGCATCAAGGTGGTGACGAAAGGGATTGGCGCGCAATACAACCACATGACCAGCAGCGTGGGTTACGCCTCGTCGAGTCTGGGGCCGGTGCACTTCGGACTGGGTCCCGACAAGCGCGCGGAAACGGTGGAAATAGTCTGGCCTTCCGGCGCGGTGCAATTGTTGCAAAACGTGGAAGGCGACCGGATCCTGAAGGTAAAGGAACCGGAGCATTAAGCGAATCGCGGAAACCCCCGCCGGAATGCACGCGTAGAATAGTCTAAGGAGTAATACATACATGCGCACCGTGTCGTGTTGGGGGCGAAAGCGCTCTCTTGCCGCCCCTTTGCCTGGATTGCTGGCATCCTTATTCATTGCTTCATTGTTGGGACAAACCAGTTCCGCGCCCGCGGCTCCCTCCGGTTCACGGACAACGGTGAATGTCGACGAAGTCTCTCTCGATCTGGTGGTGCACGACAAGTCAGGTAAGGATGTTTCGGATCTTCAACCTGCCGAGTTGGAGGTTCTCGACGGCGGCTCGCGCGTCCAGATCAAAGATCTTCGGCGAGTGAACATCGCCAACTCCGTTATGCTGGTGTTCGACCGAATGGAGGCCGGGAACGCCAAAAGCGCCCGCGATGAGGCTCTGGCAATTATCAAAGGCGCTCATGACAGCGGCGTCCAGTTTACCGTTCTGGCTATCGATCAGCGGTTGCGCCTGATGCAGGCGCCGACCTCCGATCCCGATGCCCTCAAGACAGCCATCGACGACGCCACAATAGCGGAGGGCAGCGTCGCGGCCGCGCAGAATGCGGCGGCGGAGAAATCGTTGACCGAGGATACACAGGGTGGGCCGCGGCAGGAGACCGCAAAGACGCTGCTGGCAATGCTGCTCGATTCGCAGAGCATAATTGCGAACCCGCACATGACACCTTCGGTGGCCGCGCTGCTG
>JBEKFB010000096.1:0-13293 GCA_050013535.1 Bryobacteraceae bacterium
CTGGTGTTCTCGATCGTCGGCGACGGCGGCTTCCAGATGTCTATTCCAGAGCTGGCCACTATTGCCAACCACGGGCTGCCCATCAAGATTGTCGTCATGAACAACGGCTATTTGGGCATGGTGCGGCAGTGGCAGGAGCTGTTCTACAACAACCGCCTCAGCGCGGTGGAACTGGTGGGCTTCCCCGACCCCGAGAAACTCGCCGGCGCGTATGGATTCAAAGGCCGTACGGTGGAGCAGCCGGGTGAGCTTCGCTCGGCGCTGGAGGAAGCGGTAAAGGAGCCGGGCCCCTACCTGCTGAACGTCCGCGTGTCGCAGTACGAGAATGTCTACCCGATGGTGCCCGCCGGCGGCGCGATCAACGAGATGGTGTTCGGGCCTGCTCAGCCGGTGGCGGTGTAAAGGCAAACTCATGCTGCAAATCATTTCTCTATTGGTTGAAAACAAACCGGGTGCGCTGATGCGCATCACCGGTGTTCTGAGCGCGCGCGGGTACAACATCGAGAGTCTTACGGTCGCGCGGACGCTCGATCCCATGCTGTCGCGCATGAGCATCGTGGTGGACGTCGACCCCAGTCTGCGGGCGCAGGTGATCAAGCAGATGAACAAACTGATCAACGTGCTGCAGGCCACCGATCTCACGGACGGTCCGGCGGTAACTCGCGAGATGGCTCTGGTGCGTATTCGTACGGCGCTGAACAGCCGCACGGCGATCCTTAAGGAAGCGGAGATCTTCGGCGCGCGCGTGGTGGATCAATCCACTGAAGGCTTCGCGCTGGAGGCGACCGGCGACCCCGAAAAGCTGGACGAGTTCATCGCGGTGATGCAGAGTTACGGCGATATCGACGTGACCCGATCGGGAACGGTGTCGGTGTCGCTCGAGAAGAAGAAACTACGGCTGGCGCCGCCCATTCTGCGCGGGGCCGGGGCGGAAAACGGCCGGGCTAAAGAAGAAGAAACGGTTTAATCGATACATCATGGCAAAACGCTACTACGAGAGTGACGGAAGCTTCGACGCGATCAAAGACAAGACGGTCGCGATTATCGGCTACGGCAGCCAGGGGCACGCGCATGCGCTGAATCTGCGCGATTCCGGTTGCGATGTCGTCGTCGGGCTCTACAAAGGCAGCAAGAGCTGGGCCAAGGCGGAGGCCGCGGGCCTCAAAGTGATGACCGTCGCGGAGGCCGCGAAGGCTGCCGACATCATCATGATCCTGGTTTCGGATCATCTGCAGGCCGACCTGTATAAGGCCGAGATCGAGCCGGGGCTCAAAGCCGGCAAGACGCTGATGTTCGCGCACGGGTTCGCCATCCACTTCGGCACCATCGTGCCGCCCGCCGATGTCGACGTATCGATGGTTGCTCCGAAGGCTCCAGGACATCGCGTCCGTGAACTGTTCACCGAAGGCGTGGGTGTGCCCGCGCTGGTGGCCGTCGCCCAGAATCCCTCGGGCAACGCGCTGCAGGTCGCGTTGGGCTACGCGCTGGCGCTGGGGTCCTTGAAGACCGGCGTCATTGAGACCAGTTTCCGCGAAGAGACGGAGAGCGATCTGTTTGGCGAGCAGGCCGTCCTCTGCGGCGGGACCAGCGAACTGATCCGCGCCGGTTTCGAGACGCTGGTGAACGCCGGGTACGCGCCTGAAATCGCCTACTTCGAGTGCCTGCACGAATTGAAGCTGATTGTCGATTTGATTCATGAAGGCGGCCTCGAGTACATGCGCTATTCCATTTCCGATACGGCCGAGTACGGCGACTACTCGCGTGGCCCGCGCATTATCAACGATCAGACCCGCGCGGAGATGAAGAAGATTCTTTCCGAGATCCAGTCCGGGCAGTTCGCGAAAGAATGGATCAACGAAAACAAGACCGGGCGGAAAAACTTCCTTGCGTCGCGCGAAGCTCAACGCAGCCATCAAGTGGAACAGGTTGGGCGCGAACTGCGCGAGATGATGACATTCCTGAAGAAGAAGCGGGAGAAAGGCGTGCCACAACAGGAGGCGGCGGCGGTGAGTAAGTAAGGCGGCCTGAGAGGCCGCCGCAGGCCGGGGGCCTGCCCCACGAATCAGGACAACGGAACCATGCGAATCTTCACCTTCGATACGACGCTGCGGGACGGCACCCAGGGAGAAGCCGTCTCCTTTTCGGTTGATGACAAGATCATGATTGCCCACCGGCTGGATGAAATTGGCATCGACTATATCGAAGGCGGATGGCCTGGCTCCAACCCGAAGGATCGCGAATTCTTCAAGCGCGCCAAAGACGAGAAATTCCATCACGCGCGGCTGACCGCATTCGGGGCCACGCGGTTTGCTAAAAACCCCGTCGACCGAGACCCGAATGTGCGGTCGCTTATAGAAGCCGAAACACCCACAGTTTGCATCTTTGGCAAGAGCTGGGATTTCCACACCACGCGCGCGCTGGGTATCACCGAAGAGCAGAACCTGGCGCTGATCTCGGAGACGGTCCGGTTCCTGAAGGAACACGGCCGCGAGGTTCTCTACGACGCCGAACATTTTTTCGACGGCTTTTTCGCTAATCCGGATTTCGCGTTGCGAACACTCGAAGCGGCGAAACAGGCCGGGGCCGACGCGCTGGTGCTCTGCGACACCAACGGCGGAACAATTCCAGGCCGTCTGGTGGAAGCGGTGGCGGAAGTCCGCAAACGCTTCGATGGCGTGCTGGGCATTCATCCGCACAACGATTCCGAGGTGGCCGTCGCCAACGCCATCGCGGCGGTGGAAGCAGGCTGCACGCACGTGCAGGGCACCTTCAACGGGTATGGCGAGCGCTGCGGCAACGCGAATTTGTGTTCCATCATCGCCAATCTCGAACTGAAGCTGGGCCACAATTGCATCGGGCGCGAGAATCTGGAGAAGCTGACATCGGTCGCAAGATTCATCGCCGAGCTGGCCAATCTGCCGCTGCCCAATGAGCGGGCGTATGTGGGCCGCAGCGCGTTCGCGCACAAGGGCGGCGTGCACGTCAGCGCGGTGCTCAAGGACGCCAGCACCTACGAACACATCAAACCGGAAGCCGTGGGCAACCGCCAGCGGGTGCTGCTCAGCGATCTTTCCGGCCGCGGCAACGTGCTCTACAAGCTGAAGCAGCACGGGCTTGGCGAGCGTTTGGACGACCAGGCGCGCCAGGGCCTCCTCGACCGAGTCAAGCAACTCGAACATGACGGGTACGAGTTGGAGGCGGCCGAGGGCACCTTCGAATTGCTGGTTCGCGAAGCGCTGCGCCCAGGGCTGCATTTCTTCGACGTGGTCAGCTACGAAGTGACCACGCGTATGACCACTTCGGACGACACGCAGACCACCGCCACCATCATGCTGAAGATCCAGGACACCGTTCATTCGGCCACCGCCACCGGCCACGGCCCCATGAACGCGCTCGACGTTTGTCTTCGGCAATGCCTGTCGTCTTTGTATCCATCCATTGCGCGCGTGCGGCTCACCGATTATAAAGTCCGCGTGCTGGACACCAAGAAGGGCACGGCGGCCAAGGTCCGCGTGCTGGTGGAGTGGAGCGATCATCGCAAGAGCTGGGCCACCGTGGGCGTCTCCGACAACATCATCGAGGCAAGCTGGCGGGCGTTGCTGGATGCCATCCGGCTGGAGCTGATGCGGCTCACCGAGATGGATGAAACAATAGAAAAGGTGGTTGAGGACTACTGCTGGGGTGTTTAGATTCCTGAGCCGGAGCGCCGCGCCGTTCACGCGTGTGCTGCTGGTGGAGAGCGGCTCGCGCGGCATCGCCGAGCAAGTCCTGGCATCCTTCTATGAACGGCATTCCGCCGGAACCGTCGATCTCCTGAGCTATCTGGACGGCGCGCCCGCGTCGTTTCGGACGGAACAGGGCGAAGTGCTGAGGAGTTTTGACTACTCCAGCCGCGCCGGACGCCGAGAACTGATTCGCGAGCTGCGATCCCGCCGCTACGATGTGTTGGCGATCATTTGTTCGGGTGAGCCGTACCTTGCCCGATATAAATTCGCGCTCGCCGCGCTGATCCCGGCCAAAGTCCTCGTCATCAACGAAAATGCCGACTATTTCTGGTTGAATCGCGGGAGCTTCGGAATCCTTTGCAAGCTATTCGCCGCACGCGCTGGCCTGGCCGGGGAAGGGAGCTCGCGCGTTGTCGCGCGAATCGCCACGTTTCCCTTTATGCTCGTGTTTCTGCTTGCGTTCGCCGCGAGAGTGCACCTGATGCGCCAACTCCGCTTGCTATTCCATCATCCGCGCGGCGTCTGACCCTATTCTTCCCGCACCTGCTGGCTGAGGTAGCGCTCGTAGCCGATTTCGTCCATCTGATGGACCTGTGCTTCCAGCCAGTCGACGTGTTCCTCTTCGTCTCTGAGCAGACGTTCGAACAGCTCCCGTGAAGCGTTGTCCGCCTCCTGGCGCGCGACCTCAATCGACTTGTTGTACATGGCGACGGCGTTGATTTCCAACTTGAGATCGCTTTCGATCTGCGCGCGCACGTTTGCGCCGACGTTGATCGCGAGTGTCTCGGTCATGCTGGGCGTGCCGTCCAGGAACAGGATGCGCTCAATCAGCGCCTCGGCATGTTTCATCTCGTCGATGGACTGCTTCTTGATGTATTTCGACAGCTTCTCGTACTTCCAGTTCTCGCACATTTCGGCGTGGAGGAAATACTGATTGATGGCGGTGAGCTCCTCACGGAGCGCTTCCTGCAGATGGGCAATTACCTTCGGGTTTCCCTTCATGGCTGTAACGCCATTGTAGTACTTAGTGCGAAGCCGCTAGGGGAGCAGCCGCGTTTGCCGGCGCTCGCCGGAAACCGGAGCTTTCCATGGAGACGTTGATCTCGCGGTTCAGGAAGAAGAACAGCCGCAGAGTGAACTCGGACCCATAGCTCGAAGGAAGCCAGACACTGTCGTCAATTCTCTGATAGTCGAGATTGTAGCCGATGCCCGGCAGGTCAGTGCCGAGCAACGTGCGCACAGCGAAGGGGATGCGGCGAGAGAGCTTCGTGTAGATGTTCACGGGCTGGAAATCCTGCTCGTCGATGAGCGCCTCGCCGGTCCAGTCGATGTCTTTCTTGTCGGCGGGCTGGAAGCCGATTCGCCAGGCCTTTCGCCCATGCACGTCCTGCTCGCCGAGCAATTCGAACCGGTAGGTCTTCTGCTGATCTGCGGTGAGGGGGAAACCCTCGCCATCGATCATGTCGTCCCGAAATGATTGGATCAGGCCTTCGTCCAGACTGTTGGGTTCCGGCGCCGCGGTACCGTGAAACTCGATGTAGCGGCCGTTCTTCCAGTAGCGCCCGGAGATCGACGTCAGCTTTCTGCCCGAGCCTTTCGGGTCGGGGTCGGGGAACACCAGGTATTCGGCGGTCTCATCGCGCGCAAGCTTGCCGTTTGTGCGTCGCGTCTGGACGTGAACCCGTTGCTCATACGTGAACTGCTTGCGAAGGTCTGCATCGCGGGTCTGGTTCGCCGCGACGCGCGCCATGATCCCGGTGACAGGCGGCCCGGGGTCGGCGGCCAGGAGGGCTGACAGCAGCAGCGTAATCAGCATATTCCGCTACGAAATACGAAACCGCGCCCGTCGAGGGTGCAGAAAATGTGCCGGAGACAGGAAGAGCGTGGGACGTGAGCAACCGAACGGTGCGGCGAACGCTCGACCTGACCTGGGTTCCCAGGCGCTTCCTCGTTTCTGATCCTGCCCTGCGGGGACCAATCGCGAAATGCGCCACCGGAGGAGATCCGGCAGCGCATTGGAGACTGAGTTCGGCGTTCGTTACGGCCGTCGGTCAGTGGGATGCAGGGTCGCTACGATTCTATGGCCGGGGCGACTCGACGGAGTCTCTTGCCAACCACGAGGCCCGCTGCCACAAGCACCGTTAGCAACAAAACGACGGAACTGGGTTCGGGGACGGAGCTGGAGTAAGAAGTGTCCGTGAGGGTGGCACTGTCAAAAATTGTGTTGGGGAATTGGGTAAAGCCGCTGGTCCCCGCGAGCGTGAGAGGGGAGCCCGTTGTAACCGGGGACGCGAAGAAGATACCGACACAACTCGGTCCCGCACAATCAAATGGGCCGTTCCCAACGATCAGAAATTCGTTGGAGGCGAGAAGTTCTCCATCATCGCTTGTGGCGGTCCAAATTGTTGACGAGGCAGGAGAGGTCTCGACGAACGAGAACACAATGTCCGAAAAAGTCGTCCCATCCCAGGTGAACGTTCCATCGCCCGTGATTGTTTCGAGATCTCCAAACTGTGCGTAGCCGATTTGCCAATTCGAGACTATGCTGTAGGTGTCGGCCCGGACAACTGAGCTCGAAACTACAAGAAGTGTCGCCAACAACATGAATCCAAAACTTTGCTTAACCATGAAGTTAAGGCTCCTTTTCAAGGATCTCATCTCCCACTGGATTATGAGTTCTTTCAGGGTGTTCGAGCAATTCGAGCACCAAATCGAACCCTGGGGTGGCCTGATATCCGTACACGACTTGGCGATATATCCGGTGGCGCACGTACTCGCAGTCCCAGGTACTATTGCCGAGATAGTGAGATAAAATACCAAAACTTTGGTTAACGGCTTGACACGCCATCTCTGAAATCCCGGAGCTAAACCCTTCAGTGCGCCGACGCGGCGGGTCCGCCTTTGGGAGGCTTTTTTAAGAGAAATACCAGCGGAAGCATGACCACGAAGACCATCAGGAGCAGGCGGAACACATCGACGAAGGTCAGCATGGCGGTTTGCTGCTGCACCATCCCGTATATGGACGCCAGCGCCCTTCGGTTCGCCTCCACGGGATCCGCGCCCTGCGCCATGAACATGGAGCGCAAGCCCGAAAGCATGGAATTGTACCGCGGATTGAACACGTTGATGTGTCGAATGGCGTAATTCTGATGTTCCTGCTGATACCGCGCTGTCAACGCCGTGGTAGCCGCGATGCCCATGCTGCCGCCGATGTTGCGCATGAGATTGAACAGGCTGGTTGCGTTTCCCATGTTCTCGCGCTTCACAGCCGCCATGGTCACGGTGGTGAGCGGCACAAAGATAAGGCCCAGCGAAATGCCCTGCAGAAACTGCGGCCAGAACAGATCCCAGTAACCGACGTTAAGGTTGAGCCGGGAAAGGGAGTACATGGTGTAACCGCAGAGGGCGAGACCGCACGCCAGCAGCTTCCGATTATCGAAGCGCGAGGAGATGGCGCCGACCAATGGCATGGCCAGCATTGATCCCAGACCTCGGGGCGCCAGCGCGATCCCCGCCTGGATCGACGGATATCCCAGCAGAGTCTGCAACCAGATGGGCAGGATCACCAGACTCCCGTACAATCCAAATCCGAGCAGCGTCATCAGAAACACGCCCACGGCATAGGTGCGTGTCTTGAACACGGTGAGACTCACCACCGGCGCGGCGGCGACAATTTCGCGCCAGATAAACGCAATGATGAAGATGCCGGAGATCACCAGCATGGTTACGATTTTGGGCGACGATAACCAGTCGTCCTCCTGGCCCTTATCGAGCGCGATCTGCAGGGCGCCCACCCAAACGGCGAGCATGCCGATGCCCCAGTAATCGACGCGGGTACTCGCGCGCTTGATGTAGGAAGGATCGAAGATGAAGCGCTGTGTCATCAGGATCGACACGATGCCCACGGGCAGGTTGATGTAGAAGACCCACCGCCAGCTCATCGTGTCGGTGAGCCAGCCGCCCAGCACCGGGCCGAGCACGGGCGCCGCCACGATTCCCAGGCCCCAGAACCCCATCGCCTTGCCGCGGTCCTCGGGCGGGAACGCCTCCAGCAGCACCGCCTGCGACAACGGCTGCATGCAACCCCCGCAGGCACCCTGCAGCAGCCTAAAGACGATCAACATCGGCAGATTCGGCGCCAGACCGCACAGCAGCGACGCCACCGTAAACCCGGTCAGCGACATCAGGAGCAGGTTCTTGCGCCCGAAGAAATTCGCCAGCCACCCGGTGATGGGCAGGATGATCGCGTTGGCCACCAGATAAGACGTGAGCACCCAGGTGGCTTCATCCACGGTTGCCGAAAGGCTGCCGGCAATGTGCGGCAGCGACACGTTGACCACGGTGGTGTCCAGCACCTCCATGAAGGTGCCGAACATCACCGAAATCGCGATCAGCCAGGGGTTTATGTGGCGTTCCGAAGCGGTAGGCAGAAATCTTTCCTTCTAGTCTGATGTACCGAGAGGCTGGAAGTTGCGGAATCGCGCTCTGATGCTAGGTTATCAATCCGTGTTCACGGAACACGGCGTCGACCGCTTCATTGCCAGTGGGGATGGCGCCGTCCCGGAACGTGGCGCCCGCGGCCAGCAGCAGGCGCGCTACCTGCGGGTGATCTCCGTCTCCCTCGGTACAGTTTGTCGAACCGTGCGAAAGCCACCCGCACGGCGTCGCGTGAAACTGCACGTCCTCGATGGTTAGCGAAGCGCCGTGATCGAGGAGCATCCCGACGAGATCCGGATAGCCCTTCCAGCATGCCCAGTGCAAAGCCGTGCCTCCCGCCTCCCCGCGCGTGTCCACCGGGACGCCGGCCGCCAGTTGGCTTCGCACAGCGGAAACGTGGCGGTTCATGGCGAGGTCGGGCAGCGGCGCGGGTTCCAGCGGGGCAATTTCGGTGTTGGCGCCGCGCGAGGCGAGCAGAATGGCGATGGAGGGCTGGCCGGTTTGTACGGCCAGAGCGGAAGCGGTGAGGCCGTCCATGCGGCGAGCGTCGATGTCAGCGCCGGCATCGAGCAGGACGGAGATGATCTCACTGCCGCGGCCGCGCCACACGGCCCAGTGCAAGGCCGTTTCGCCGCGCGAATTCACCTGATTCGGGTCCGCCCCGGCCGCCAGCAGAAGCCGCACGCCTTCGATTTCTTCCCGGTCGAGCATGTGTTTCAGTGCGTTCGTGCCAGTGGGGGACGCGTGGTGCTCGATCAACAGCTTCAGGCACTCGAGGCCGGGATGCTCGGTGGAATGGTAGAGCGATTCGGAGTCGTCCGGATTCGCTCCGCCCTCGAGCAGCGCGCGAGCAAGCCTGGGATTATTGTTCAGGCCCGTGGCCGCGTACAGGCACGACAGCGGCCACGTCGGCCATCGCTCGTCGGTATACGATGCATTCGGATCGGCGCCGCGCGCGAGAAGCGCCCGCGCGGTTCCGGCCGGATCGCCGGACCCCAGCCGCGAGAAGCAGACATAAAGCAGGGGCGCCCACTCGCGCGGTCCGCCCTTTCGAGTGGCCAGATCGGGCACGTCCGCGAGCGCCTTCTCCACGCGGGAGACATCGCCGAGCACGAGCGCAGGATAGAGTCCCGCGCGCTCAATTTCGTGATGCCGGGTGAGCATCACCCTGGCGCGCCGCGCATCTCCCAGCGCCGCGTCGATGAACTCCGCCACCAGACCGTGCGAGTCGAGCGACGATTTAACGAGAAATGCACGGAATCGCGGCCAGCTCGCGAACCCCTGTTCGCGGGCAATGGTCAGTTGTGCGCGGTGAAGCGCCGGTGCCGCGCTGGGAAAATATCGCGCGATGCGTTCAACCGCGCTGGCATCGCCGGATTGGGCGGCTTTGAGCAGAGCTTTCGCCGCTTTCCGGTAGTATTCGAGATTGAGGCGAGTCGCCTCGGGATGGGTCGGCATACGACCTCCTTTCAAGTTGCGCCCATCGTCCGCGGGAACGGGCTGAAAGAAGGTTCGTTAGACTACGGAAATCCTAAAGGCGGGAAAATCCCTTTCCGCGGACCGGCAGCGCCCTTGCGCGCTCCAGCCATTGTAGCGGAATTGGATTACTGTGTACTCGCGGTGGCCTTGCCGCGCCGCCACCTACCCGAGCCGGGCCTTTTTCGCCAGCGGCGCGAGTTCCGTGCGCGCGGGCTTGCGGGGAGCGATCTGGCCATTGCCGAGGCGCCGCATCTGGTCGGTAACACAAACCAGGAACATCGGCTGCCGGGCATTCTTGAACAGATCGATGATGCGCTCCTGCTGGTCTTCGAGGTAAATCGACTTGCCGTCGGTGACCAGGTGCAGATTGCCGTCGTGGTCCACCACTTCGTTTAGCCGATGCCCCATCTCGCGCTGCAGGAACCGGAGCACACGCCGAATCTTCTGCAGGGAAAAGCCCTTCCGGCGGAGTTCGGCGATCACCGTAATCTCGATTACTTCTTCCGGCGAGTAGATGCGCTTGTGACCTTCGTGCCGGGGCGAGACGACCTTGCGCTCATCCCACCATTGAAGTTGCCGGAGGCTCACCTGCGCGATGCGCGAAACCTCGCTGCTGGAATATGATTGCTCTTCCCCACTACTTTCAGGACGCGTTTTCTTTGTTTTGAACATGTCTGTACGCCCGCGTTTGCCGATCCCAGGGACCATTCAAATTGTACCTGCACCACCGGTGGAGTCAATAGGCGATTTCGCTCCCACCTGGAACTGGTGCTTTCCAATGCGGCGGATACAAACCAGCGGTCTCCGCAACGCACTAAACCGGGTCAACCACCACCCACAAAGTGTACGATCTCTAACTGAGCGCCCGCCGCCACGGTTGTCACGGGCCAGTCCGCCTTGCGCACGATGCGCCGGTCCAGTTCCACCGCCACGCGATCGGGCACTACGCCCAGCAGCAGCAGCAGATCGCCGATGTTCAGCCCGCCAGGCACGTTCCGGCCTTCACCGTTGACGACAATCCCGATCGTTTCTGTTCGTTGCATGAAGGTGAAATATCGCGCCCGGGTTTGACACTCTGTTTTGCCCCTCATTATAGTCGAAGAAGGCCCTTCAATGCCCAATGCTGATCCCGTCTCTTACTTTCCGGTGCTTCTTCAGTTTGTGCTGGCCGCCGGAACGGCCGGCGCGCTGGTGACGCTCTCGTGGTTGGTGGGCCAGCGGAGGCGCAGCCCGCAGAAGGATACGCCCTACGAATCCGGCATGCGCCCCACCGGCAACGCGCGGGAACGGTTCAGCGTGAAGTTCTATCTGGTGGCCATCGTTTTCATCCTTTTCGATATCGAAGCTGTCTTCCTGTACCCGTGGGCGGTGGTCTACCGTCAACTGAGGTTTTTCGGCTTCTTCGAGATGCTGCTGTTCATCGTCCTGATTGTCGTGGGTTTCTTCTACATCTGGAAGAAGGGCGCGCTGGACTGGTCGCAGGAAACCGCTGGCGAGAACGCAAAACAATAATGCTCCCCGAGCCATTGAAATCTTTTCGTGCGGCCGCCGCGCTGGAAGCGTTTGATCCCGCGGCCATTCTGGGCGGTCACACCGACCGCGATGAACTCACGCTGCTCGTCGCGCCGGAGCGCATTGCCGGCGTGTGCCGAATGGCCCGCAACGATCTCGGCTTCATCCGCATCAGCGCCATCACCGCGGTGGACTGGTTCCCCGAAGAGCTGCGCTTCGAGGTGGTCTACCTGCTGCACTCGCTGGACCACAACGAGCGCCTGCGCCTGAAGTGCCGCGTGGCCGAGGGCCAGCAGATCGACTCCGTGACATCCGTGTGGAAGGGCGCGAACTGGTACGAGCGCGAAGTGTTCGACATGTTCGGAATCCGTTTTCGCAACCATCCCAACCTGCAGCGGCTGTTGATGCCGCTCGATTGGGAAGGATACCCGCTGCGCAAGGATTATCCGGTGCACGGGCACAAGTACAGCTATCCGAGCGAGTAGGAGACCCATGGAGGAGCTGAAAGTACACACCGACACTCTGGTGGCCGAGCCCGGCGAGCGACTCGCGCCCGGCACCGCCGACACCACTCGCCGCATGACCCTCAACATGGGTCCGCAGCATCCCTCCACGCACGGCGTGTTGCGCGTGATTATCGAGCTGGACGGCGAAACCATCACCAAAGCGATTCCCGACATCGGCTTCCTGCACACCGGCATCGAGAAGGAGTGCGAGGTCAAGACCTGGCATCAGGCGGTGACGCTGACGGACCGCGTCGATTATCTCGCCAACCTCTCCAACAATCTGGTATACGCGCTGGCGGTGGAGAAGCTCATCGGCGACATCGAGATTCCGCCGAAGGCGCAGTGGATCCGCGTCATGCTGGTGGAGCTTCAGCGGATTGCCAGCCATCTGGTGTGGCTGGGCACTCACGCTCTGGACCTCGGCGCGATGACCATGTTCTTCTACTGTTTTCGCGAGCGCGAGGATGTTCTCAAGATCTTCGAGATGTTCTCCGGCCAGCGCATGATGACCAGCTATATCCGGCCTGGCGGGCTCGCGCTGGAGCCGCCGCGCGGATGGCAGAACGTGGTGCGGAGATTCATCGACGGGTTCCCGTCCAAGGTGGATGAGTACGAGAATCTGCTGAACACGAATCCCATCTGGATGGAGCGCACCAAAGGCGTCGGCTTCATTCCGGTAGACGTGATGCTGGATCTTGGCGTCACCGGGCCCATGCTGCGCGGGGCGGGCATCGCGTGGGACATCCGCAAAGCCGAACCGTATTCGTCCTACGAGAAATTCGATTTCGAGATCGCCGTGCGCAACGGGAACGATGTGTACTCGCGGTTTCAGGTGAGAGTGGAGGAGATGCGCCAGAGCGCGCGCATCGTGAAACAGGCGCTGGAAGGAATGCCCGAGGGCGCATGGCAGGCCAACGCCCCGCATATCGTGCTGCCGGACCGCGAGAAGATGAAGACACAGATGGAAGCGCTCATCTACCATTTCAAGATCGTCACCGAGGGTTACCGCGTTCCCGCCGGCGAGGCTTATCAGGCCGTGGAATCGCCCCGCGGGGAGATCGCGTACTACCTGGTGAGCAACGGAACGTCGCATCCCTGGCGCGTATACATGCGCACGCCGAGCTTCGGGAATTTGCAGAGCCTTCCGGCGATGATCGAGGGCGCGCTGATCGCGGACACCATCGCGTCCATGGGCAGCATGGATTTCGTGCTGGGGGACGTGGACCGTTGAGACGTTCATTAGCTTTCTGGCCAGAAAACTAACCAATGACCTTTTCGCCACAGCTTGAAGCGAAGTTCGAGAAGCTTCTGAAAATCTATCCGGCTGGACGGCAGCGCTCCGCCGTGGTTCCGATGCTGCTCTACGCGCAGGACGAAACCGGCGCCGTCACCAGCGAACTGATTGCGGAAGTGGCGCGTCGGTGCGGAGTACAGCCGCTGCAGGTGGATGAAGTCGTCGGCTATTATTCGATGCTCCATCGCAAGGAGCTGGGGCGCTTTCATGTGCAGGTGTGCACCAACATCAGTTGCCTGCTGGTGGGCGGCGAACAGCTCTACGAACACGCCAAGAAAAAGCTGGGCATCGGCAACAAGGAAGTAACGCCGGATGGCCTGTTCTCCCTCGAAGAAGTGGA
>JBEKFB010000097.1:0-15580 GCA_050013535.1 Bryobacteraceae bacterium
GACGCGTTGAACGAAATCCACTGGAAGGCGACGGCGCGGCGAGGGCATCCCATCACCCGCCAGTATCGCGTAGAGCGCACCCAGGAGATCTACGCTGTGCTTGATTGCTCGCGGCTGACCGGTCGCGACGCTGAAGCGGGCGAGACCGTGCTGGAGCGCTACATCACCGCGGCACTCGTGCTTTCGCTCGCTTGCCGGCAGCAGGGTGACCTGTTCGGTCTGGTCACGTTCAGTGATTCAGTGCATTCGTTTGTCCGCGCAGGCGGCACGCACGCGCACTTTGACGCTTGCCGCGACGCCCTGCTCAATCTCACACCGCGCATCGTGACTCCCGATTTCGCCGAGATCGCAACCACGCTGGATGCACGGCTGCGCCGAAGGGCCATGTTGGTTTTTCTTACCGAGCTCGACGACCCCGTGCTGTCTGAGGATTTCCTGAAAGTCACCGGGTCGCTCTCAAGGCGGCATCTGCTGGCGGTGGCTTCCGTGCGCGAGAAGAACGAAGAGGCGCTGTTCGAGTTGCCCGCCGCGTCTTTGCCGCAAGTCTATGAACGTCTGGGCGGCCATCTGGCGTGGCGCAGGCTGAACGAGCTTGCCGCCGCACTGCGCTCACGCGGCATACGCATGTTCACGGCGCATCCGGCGAAGCTGTCGCTGGAGCTCACCCGCTTCTACCTGAATACCAAACAGCGGCAGGCGATATGATTATCGACCTTGAGCGCTTCTTCGCCCGCAACCGTCCCACCTGGCAGGAAATGGAGAAGCTACTCGGGCGCATTGAGGCCGATCTTGCGAGATTGAGCACCTTCGCCGCCGAATCGGATGCGGGCGCATATCTCAGCGGCCTTGTTGGACGCGCGTATGCCGAAATTTACGAGACCCGGCGCCGCAAAGCGCGCTTCTCGCCCTTCGGTTGGTTCTTCGGCGAATTCCCGCGGACGTTCCGCCGCCACTTCGGCGCGTTCTCTCTCGCTGTCGCGATTACGGTCGGAGGCTGCGGATTCGGAAGTTTCGCGCTGGCCATCGACACTGATGCGAAGCACGTCCTCATGCCTTTCCCCGGGCTCGAAGGCGACCCCGGCCAGCGTGTCCACAAGGAAGAAGCAGGGCCGAACCAGAATCTCCGCGGGCATCGCTCTACATTCTCCGCCGAGCTGATGACCCACAACATCCGCGTCGCCTTTTTCACTCTGGCGCTGGGCGTCACGTGGGGCGTCGGCTCGGTGGTGATGCTGTTCTACAACGGCGTTATCCTCGGCGCCGTTGCGTTTGACTACGCGCGTGCGGGCTATACGATGTTTTTGCTTGGTTGGCTGATGCCCCACGGCGTAATCGAAATTCCGGCCATTCTGGTAGCCGGGCAGGCTTCATTCGTGGTCGCCGGAGCGTTGCTGGGGCGTGGCGATCGCAGGCCGCGCCGCGAACGCCTGCGCCATGCCACACCGTCAGTGGTCACTCTGGCTGGAGGGGCGGCGGTGATGCTGGTGTGGGCAGGCATCGTCGAAAGTTTCATCTCCCAATACCATCGGCCGGTGCTGCCGTATGAAGCCAAGATCGCGTTCGGTTGTGTCGAGTTGGTTCTGCTCACCGCGTTTCTCGCCTATAGCGGCCGCAAGGATGAGGCGCAGTGACCAGCCGCCGCCTCATCATGCGCACGCCCGAGGGCATCGTCTTCTCGTGGCCGCTCGCCGGACCGGTTTCGCGCATGCTCGCGCTGCTCATCGACATGGCCTGCATCTTTACCGCGGTTTTGCTGATCCAGCGCGTGATTTCGATTTTTCAGGTGGTCAGCGCCGATTGGGCCACGGGCATCGCCGTCATCCTCTATTTCGCGCTACAGATCGGCTATGGCATCGCCTTCGAATGGCTCTGGCGCGGCCAGACCATCGGCAAGCGCGTCCTCGGCATTCGCGTCATCGACGGCGAAGGACTGCGTCTTACGCCGGGTCAGATCGTTTTGCGAAATCTGTTGCGCGCAGTGGACAGCATGCCGGCGTTCTATGCCGTGGGCGGCATCGCCTCCGCGGTCACCCGCCACACGCAGCGCCTCGGCGACCTCGCGGCCAATACGGTGGTCATCCGTCACCAGCAGGCCGCGACACCGGAACTGAGCGAGACATTACGCTTGCGCTACAACTCGCTGCGGCAGTGGCCTCACCTGTGTGCGCGTCTGCGCCAGCGATGCACGCCCGAGGAAGCCGGCACCGCGCTGGACGCCATCCTGCGGCGTGACGAACTCGACGCTCAGCCACGCCTTGAACTCTTCGACGGCCTCGCACGTCATTTTCAGACCAAGGTCGAGTTTCCGGCCGAAGCGCTCGACGGGCTCAGCGGTGAGCAGTACGTCCGTGATGTTGTGCAGGTTCTATTCGAGGCGAGCGCGAAAGGTTGAGGGGCAGGTCCCGTGCCCGCCCCTCACGTGCTTAGAAGTACAGATGCAAGCCCAACTGCAGGAAACGCGGGCTACCAATGGTGTGCTGGATGTAGCCGAGGCTGCCCACCGGCGGAACCGAGGGCGGGGACTCGAAGTTGGGGAACGTGGTTATGTCGTTGTTTGGCGTATCGAAGTCCGGGTGGTTGAACAGATTGAAAGCGTCGGCTTCGAAGCGCAGCTTGAAACGCTCTCCGATCGCGAACTGGCGGGCCAGCGTCACGTCGAAACGGACCTGAAAAGGTCCGCGGAAGGTGTTCCGGCCGGTGGTCCCGAAAAGGGTGTTCCAAATGTCGCAGCCAGTGGCATCGCATGGCGGCACGCCATCCTGGCCAGGAGCCAGGTACTGCGGCACAAAGTCGGCTGCATTCAATACGGGGTTGGACGGATTGACGCCGAGAGTGCCCTGCAGTTTCGCTTGTGAATTCGACACGCCCGGCGCAAGTGGAATGATCGGGTTCCCCACTTCATCGAACGTGCCGTACAGAAGACTGGCCGCGGCGCCCGAATAGTCGTACACGCTGTAGGGTTGTCCGCTCTGTGCAACAGTCTGGCCGCCGATCACCCAGTTACTAACCAAGGCATTCAGCGATCTGTTCTCCTTGAAAGCCGGAACCGTGTAGCTGTAGTTGATCAGGAAAACATGCGTCTGGTCGAAATCCGCGTTGCCGTAGTTCGATTTTGGATCCTGCGGATTGTTGCCGGTAACGAAGAGACCCAGACCGCTCTGCTCGTCGAGCGCGTGGGACCAGGTGTAAGATGCGGTGAACTGGAGCCCGCTCGAGAAGCGCCTGCGCACCTGAACCTGCAGAGCGTCGTAGTTGGAAATACCCTCCGCGTCGTACTGCAGGGAATTGAAGTCATACCCGAGATACGGCACGCGGATCGCCGCGTTTCCCGCGTAATACGGCGGAGGACAAATGGGCTCAAGATCGAGCACTCCGTCGTTACAGCCGGCGAGGTTGCTCACACCTCCGTACGAATAGATCTGGCCATTCACGGGACTCTGCGGCGTTGCAATCAGCGCCTGATTGAAGGGCACCGGCAGAACCTCATGTGTACCGTGATTGCCGACATATCCGATATCGATGAGCCAGTTATTTCCCGGCTGATACTGGACGTCGAAACTCCAGTTCTGAGTGTAGGGCAGCTTGTTGTTCTGATTGTAGCCTGCGAACAGGAAGGGCCCGGAGAGGTCGCCCGCCGGCCAGTCGCCAGAGGTGGTCTGCGAGAGATTGGGCAGAATCGAGAGAAGTCCGGCAGCGGTGCCGGACGGCGGCGCGGGTACTGTTGTGCCGAAGGGTGTGGCGAAACTGGCGCCTCTCTTCGCGGCAATCGGTTCCACGTAGGGTGGCGCCAGAGTCACGCCAAAGGGTCCGTTAAAGCCCGATCCGGCGCCCGCGGAGAAGTAGCTGAACAGCTCGCCGCGATCGTAGAAAATGCCGTACCCGGCACGCAGAGTCACCTTAGGAAATGGACTCCAGGCGATGCCTATACGCGGCGCGAAACCCGACTGATTCTGCTGCATCAGAGAATTCGAGCTGCTGCCGGCGATCTCAAGCCCGGAGTTGGTAATGGTATCGGTAGAGGCATTGTACGCGTACAAGCCCGGATCGAACGCCGTCAGACGCCCGTATTTCTCGGTGAACGGGCCGTCGTAATCCCAGCGAAGACCCAGCGTTACGGTGAGGTTGCTGCGGAGCTTGTAATTGTCGTTTACAAAGATTCCGGCCGTATCGGCGCGATAGTAGCGGCTCGCCGCCCCGGTGAACGCATCACCGGCGTAAACACTGCCCTCCACAAAACCCGTCAGGTTGCGGAAGTTGACGACACTGCCATCGGTGTTGTTGTTGATGACGTTGAGCTGCGTGTGCTGCCACAGGCCCCCGGCAGAGATGGTGTGCCTTCCCTTGACCCAGTTCAGCGTCGATCCATATTCCCACTGGTTCTGAAACATCCCGGCGTTGGCGAAGCTGGCGCTTTGCCCGAACTCAAGTTCGTTGTCCAGGGTTGGATCGAAACCGTCTATCTCAATCTGCGGGAAGGTGTTCGAACCGAGCAGATTCATACCGATGCTGGATGGCGAGAACGCCTGGCTGGTGTGCGAATAAGCCTGCATCCGGGTTATGCCTGCGTGCTGTTCCCATGTCAAAGTCGGCGAGAGGATCATGGTGTTGGACAGAGAACCCACGTCGCTTCCCGCCAGAAGCTTCTGCGGAAAACCGGAGAGAGAGCCAACCGCTCCAAACGGATCGCTGGTGGGATCGCGTTGTATGTAAACCTTGGCGGTCAGCCTGTCCTTGTCGCTCATGTTGTAGTCGAAATCGCCGATGCCTTGATCCACGCTCTCCTGGGCATTCGGCCCCTGCACCACTGCATCGTAGCCAAGCTGTACAGCGAGGGTTGGATTAGTGATTTGCGCGCTGGGGATCAGATATTGCCCGTTGGGAAGCTTGGCCTGAAACAGCGCCAGTGACACCGGACTGATCTGGGCGGTGGTGATGGTCTTGCCGTTTGTTGCCGCCAACATGTTGACGATCCCCTGCGGGCTGCGGTCGTCCGTCAGGCCCAGCGGCACGGTGATGTCCTGAGTGGCATCGGTAGCGTCGGCAGCGCGAATTCCCTGGTAGGACAGGAAGTAGAAAAGCTTGTCCTTCGTAATGGGGCCGCCAAATGTCACGCCGAACTGATTGCGGTTCGTGAACGGGACTTTGTCGGTGATCGCGGGCGACGCGTTATAGAAGAATGGCGCGGCTTGCATGTCGCTGTTCTGGAACAATTCCCAGGCCGACCCATGGACCTGGTTGGTGCCCGATTTCGTGATGACGCTGATATGCGCGCCGCTGTTATTGCCTTGCGAGGCGTCATACATGGCTGCGTTCACGGCGATTTCCTGAATGGCGTCCGCCGGAGGCGTGGGAAGCGCCTGACCGATGGCGCCGTACACCGACGTGCTGGTCTGAATGGTGCCGGCGCCGGCGAAGTTCTCACCGGTGTTCAGGACGAAGCGATTCTCACCCACCGAACTGGTGGAGTTCCCGTTAAACAGATTGTTCGTGCCAACACCGTTCAGGGCGAAACTGTTGCTGGTGTCGCGGTTCCCATTGGCGAAGATCGCCTGGTTGCCAAGACCGGCGTTGGTGCCCGCGCCGCTCAGAAAGTCGGCGTGTATGCCCGGACTCAGAATGGCCAACTGGGTGAAGCTGCCGGTGCCAAGCGGCGTGTCCTGAATGGTGAGCTGATCTACCACGTAGCCGTTCGTGGTATCGGTCTGGTTCATCAGCGGCGTTGCCGTAACTTCCACTGTGGTACTCACCGATCCGACTTTCAGGCTGGCATCGACGGTGCTCGTGCGGTTCCCATTTACCAGAACTTCGGTGTGCGTTTCCGTCTCAAAGCCCTCCTTCGTGAATGTCAGTTGATATATTCCGGCGGGCAGCTCGGAAACCGAGTAGGAACCGTTCGACTGCGTGTGAGCAGTCACTTCCAGGTTGGTCGCTTTGTTCAGCGCCTTCACGGTTGCATCGGGCACGGCGGCTCCGGAAGAGTCGGTCACCGTACCAGTGATGGCGCCAAGGGTCTCTTGCGCCGAGAGCGATGCCCAGTTAGCAATGCCCAGGAACAGCAGACAACAAACGACCCATCCAGCTTGTAGCTTTAGCGATCTCAAAGCTTCCTCCCAGTGAAAAGATTGTGTTGGACTACGTGGTCGCGCGCAGCCGGCGCACCCCAGGTTGGGGATGCTCCCGGACCTTGCGAACGACAAAATGTGCGAATACCTCGACCCCCGTCAGGCGGCGATAGACGATTATAAACGCGGCGCAGTCCCGTCCGAAAGCTTTTAACGAACAATTCATGAATGGGGGTCATCGACGGAAGTTAGGTATGGTCTAGCACATTAAGAATCAGGCAGATGCGGCTATTCAATAGCGAGCAGCGGCGTTGTCCTGGAACCCGATCGATATGCCGGTGCTGTAAATCCGCCCGCCCAATAACAACAGGCCCCGGACCTTGCGATCCGGGGCCTGTAAAACGACGGTCTGGCGCGGCTTACGCCGTGCGGTGGGCCTCGCTCTTATCGCCCTTCGTGATGGCCGCCTGGGCGGCTGCCAGCAATGCGATGGGCACGCGATAGGGCGAGCAGGACACGTAGTTCATGCCCACCCGGTAGCAGAACTCGACGGAACTGGGTTCGCCGCCGTGCTCGCCGCAGATGCCGATTTCAAGATCGGGTCTGGTCTGGCGGCCCTTCTCCACGGCCCACTTCACCAGCAGGCCCACGCCCTCCTGGTCGAGCACGCCGAACGGATCGGCCTTGAAGATCTTCAGATCTTCATACTGTTTGGAGAACTTCGTGTAGTCGTCGCGGGAGAGACCCATGGTGGTCTGCGTCAGATCGTTGGTGCCGAAGCTGAAGAACTCGGCCTCGCGGGCCACCTGATCGGCCAGCAGCGCCGCGCGCGGAATCTCGATCATGGTGCCAACGAGGTATTTCTGGTCCTTCATGCCCGCTTTCGCCAGTACCTCGTCGGCGATGCGCTTCACGATGGCTTTCTGGTTCGCCAGTTCCTGTACGCCGCCGATCAGCGGAATCATGACTTCGGGGATGACACTCTTACCCTTCTTCACCACGGCCACCACGGCCTCGAAGATGGCCCGCGCCTGCATCTCGGTGATCTCCGGATAGAGAATGCCCAGACGGCAGCCGCGCAGTCCGAGCATGGGGTTCATCTCATGCAGGTCTTCGACGCGCTTCAGCAGATTGGTCAGCACGGTCTTCAGTGTTTTCACCTCGACGCCGAAGTTCTTGTACCGCTCCACCATTTCCTTCTTCGTCCTGATGTCGGCGTTGGGCAGCTTCGCGAGATCCACCATCAGCTCTTCGCGCTTGGGCACGAATTCATGCAGCGGAGGATCGATAGTGCGGATCACCACCGGCAGACCGTCCATGGTTTCGAAAAGCCCCTGGAAATCCTTGCGCTGCATGGGCAGAAGTTTCGCCAATGCCTTGCGGCGGTCCTTCTCGGTATCGGAAAGAATCATGGCCTGCATGTGTGGCAGGCGATCTTCGGCGAAGAACATGTGTTCGGTGCGGCACAGGCCGATGCCTTCCGCGCCGAACGCGATCGCGGCTTTGGCATCGCGCGGGATGTCGGCATTGGCGCGCACGCCGAATTTCCCACGAAATACCTTGGCCATTTTCATGAATTTCGCAAACACCGGCGAGTTGGGATCGGGTTCCTTGGTCTGCGCCTGGCCGAGCCAGACTTCGCCGGTGGCTCCGTTCATGGAGACCCAGTCGCCCTGCTTTACGGTGACGGTCTTGTCGCCTGCCTTCACCGTCGCCGACCCGGCGCGCTCGTTAATCGAAATCGCGCCGCAACCTACCACGCAGGGCCGGCCCATGCCGCGAGCAACCACTGCCGCATGTGAGCTCTTGCCGCCAACCGCGGTAACAATTCCCTTGGCCGCGTCCATGCCGTGAATATCGTCGGGCGTGGTTTCCTTGCGAATCAGGATCACCGGACCGCCAGCGGACATCTCCACCGCGGCATCGGAAGTAAACGCGAGCCTGCCGACGGCAGCACCCGGCGACGCATCGATTCCCGTTGCGAGTTTCGTCAGCGTCTTCAGGCTGGCCGCATCGAACACCGGGTGCAGCAACTGATCGAGCTGCGACGGGGCCACGCGCATGACGGCGGTTTTCTCGTCGATCAGCCCTTCCTCCACCATGTTGACCGCCACCTTGACGGCCGCCGGACCGGTACGTTTGCCGTTGCGGGTCTGTAGCATGTAAAGCTTGCCTGCCTGCACGGTGAACTCGAAATCCTGCATGTCCTTGTAGTGCTTTTCCAGCATGGCGGTGATTTCGCGAAGCTGGTTGTACACGTCGGCGTTCCAGTCCTTCAGCTCGCTGATGGGTGACGGCGTGCGAATACCGGCCACAACGTCTTCGCCCTGTGCGTTCACCAGAAACTCGCCGTAGAAAACTTTTTCGCCCGAGCCGGGGTCGCGCGTGAAACCAACGCCCGTGCAGCAATCGTCGCCCATGTTGCCGAACACCATCGCCTGGATGTTGCAGGCCGTGCCGAGCCGGTCGTCAATCTTTTCCATTTTGCGGTAGTACGACGCTTTCGGAGCCCACCAGGAATTAAAGACGGCGTTGCGGGACAACAGAAGCTGTTCGCGCGCGTCCTGTGGGAACTCGCGCTTAATGGTTTTCTGGACGATCTTTTTGTACTCGCCGATGATGGCCTTCAGATCGTCGGCATTCAGATCGGTATCGAGCTTGGCTTTCACTTTGTGCTTGCGCGCATCGAAGGCTTCGTCGAACAATTCCATGCCGATGCCCAGCGCCACCTCGCCGAACATCTGGATAAACCGGCGATAGCAATCGTAGGCGAAACGAGCGTTGCCGGTCTTCCGCAGCAGGCCCTCGGTAGTGGCGTCGTTGAGACCCAGATTGAGAATGGTGTTCATCATCCCCGGCATGGAGAACTTCGCTCCGGAACGGACGCTCAGCAGCAGAGGATCCGCGGCATTGCCAAGTCTCTTTCCGGTGAGTTTCTCGACCTTCTCCAGGGCTACCCAGATCTGTTGGTCGACTTCGCCGGGCACAGTCTGGTTGTTGTCGAAAAACAAATTGCAGACCTCGGTAACAATGGTGAAGCCGGGAGGCACGGGCACCCCGGCGCGGCTCATTTCCGCAAGTCCAGATCCCTTACCGCCGAGGGTGTCTTTCATCGTGCCATTCCCGTCGGCCGTTCCACCACCAAATGAATAAACGTATTTAGGCATAATGTCGCGATTCCTGTCTGATTAATTTAAGTACTCGACGGCACAATCTCCGAAAAATCGGCGATGGCCGAAAACTCCGTAAGGAGGTTGCTTAACAGCGTTAGCCGGTTGCGCCGGATGCGGTCATCCGGAGCGTTTACCAGCACTTTATCGAAGAAGCGATCCACGGCCGGGCGCAATGTGGCGATGGCCTCGAGCGCCGGCAGATAGTCGCTGGTCTTTGCGTTTTGACGGACGCGGTCAAAATCCTTAAAAAGATCGTGCTCGGGGCCCGGTTCGAGCAGACTCGCATCCACCGGGCCGCCGTTGCTGAAATTCGCCTGCTTCAAAATATTGGCAATGCGTTTGAAGGATGCGGCCAGCGGCTCAAAATCCGCCGTGGGACGAACCTGATGGAGTGCTTCGAGTCGCGCGGCAACATCGGGCAAGTCGCGAATGCCGGACGCAAGTACCGCATTCACTTCGTCGTATCGGAAGCCGCGCACTTCGCGGAAATAATACCGGATGCGGTCGATCAGAAACTCGCGGAGTTCGCCGGTTTCGGCGAAGGGAAGCTCGATGTTGCCTTCGACGAGGATCCGAATAACTCCCTGTGCGGCGCGCCGCAGCGCGAATGGATCCCTCGACCCGCTCGGCATCAGACCCACGCGGAAGCACTCGCGCAGTGTGTCCAGCTTGTCGGCCAGCGCCAGAATGCGTCCCTCGGGCGTGGAAGGAATCGAATCTTCCATGCTGAGCGGCTTGTAGTGCTCATAGATCGCGCGCGAAACCGGCTTCGGCTCGCCCTGTTCCTTTGCGTAGAGCCCGCCGACGATGCCCTGCAGATCGGTGAATTCCTTCACCATATCCGTGGTGAGATCGCACTTCGCGAGCAGAGCCGCACGCTGGGCATGCTCGTTGCCGCCAAGCTCTTTCACCAGCGCAACAACGCGATGGGTCTTCTCAAGATACGACCCGACCTTTGCCTGAAAGGTGACATGGGCAAGATCCGGCAACCGATCGGCCAGCGTCTTTTTTTGATCGACTTCCCAGAAGAACCGAGCGTCGTTGAAGCGCCCACGCAGCACGCCTTCGTTCCCTTGCCGAACCAGACCGTCGGGATCGGCATCGGTGTTCATCACCGCGATGAAGTGCGGGGCAAGTTCGCCCGTGGCGGCATTCTCCACGGAGAAGTACTTCTGGTGATGCCGCATGACGGTGGTTAGCACTTCGCGCGGCAGCTTCAGATATTGTTCTTCGAACGAGCCGAGAATCGGCGTCGGGAATTCGGTGATATAGACGAGCGTGTGCAGCAGGTCCGGGTCCGGCTTCACGCGCAAATCTTTGCCGGCGATCAACCCGTCTATCTCGCGCTCGATTTTCGCCCGGCGTTCATCGGCGGAGACGATCACGCCTTTCACGCCCAGCGTCCGATGTCCCTGGCTCTCGCGGCCGCTTCGCACTCCGGCAATCTCGAAAGGGACCACGTCATCTCCGAGCAGCGCGACCAGCCAGCGAATCGGTCGAATCCAGCGCGGTCCGTTCTTGCCGGTCCAGTACATGGTCTTCGGCCATGGGATGCCGAGAATCAAGCCGGGCAGCGCCTCGCTCAGCAGATCGGCAGTATTGCGTCCCGGTACGGCCCGCGTGAATTTCCAGTATTCACCTTTCGCGGTCGTTTCGGTTTGCAGCTGATCAACCGTCGCACCGGTTTTCTTCGCAAACCCGCGCAGCGCGCCCTCTCCCGCCGATTTAGGCGGGCCCATCACCACTTCGGTCGAATCTTCCTGGCTCTCGCGCAAGCCCTCCGCCTGCAATACCAGGCGCCTCGGCGTTGCGCCCACTCGCGTCACTCTCCCGCCCACCTGGCTGCCGTCGAGACAGCTCTGAAACGAATCCTGAAGATGATTCAGAGCGGGAACGATCATCCAATCGGGGATTTCTTCCGAGCCGATCTCGAGGTAGAACGGGAGCCCGCTCATGCTGTCACAGCCTCCGCTTGTTCGCGCTCGTTCCAGATCTGCGCCACGCCTACCGCCAGCTTGCGCACGCGCCCGATCACGCCCACGCGCTCGGTCACGCTGATGGCCCCTCGTGAATCGAGCAAATTGAAAAGATGCGAACACTTCAGCGTTTCGTCATACGCGGGAAGAGGCAGGCTTCCGAGCTTCAGCAGCCGATGCCCCTCGGCCTCATGCAACTCGAAGAGCTTCCACAGCGTGGGCACGTCGGCCATCTCGAAGTTGTACACCGAGAACTGCAATTCGTCGGCGAAGCGCACCTGCCGATACGTGAACCCTGGTGCCCATTCGATGTCGTACACGCTTTCGACGTTCTGCAGAAACTTAACCAGCCGCTCCAGCCCGTAGGTCAGCTCGGCCGGTACCAGATCCAGATCGATCCCGCCGCACTGCTGGAAATACGTGAACTGGGTGATCTCCATCCCATCCAGCATCACCTGCCAGCCAATGCCCCACGCGCCCAGTGTCGGCGATTCCCAGTTGTCCTCTTCGAACTTGATATCGTGCTTCGCGAGGTCGATGCCGATGGCTTTCAGACTTCCCAGATACTGATCGATCACGTCGGCGGGCGACGGCTTAAGGATCACCTGCAACTGCTGATGCTTATATAAACGGTTGGGATTCTCGCCGTAACGGCCGTCGGCGGGACGGCGGCTCGGCTGCACATAAGCGACGCGATATTCCTTCGGCCCGAGCACTCGCAGGAACGTCTCTGGCGCCATGGTGCCCGCGCCCACTTCCAGATCGTACGGCTCCTGAATGATGCAGCCGCGCTCGGCCCAATAGGATTTCAATCGCGCGACAGTGTCCTGGAAATACGGTTTTCCCTTCCCCAAAGATGATGACGTGCTCATAGCGATTCCAGCAACGGGGCCGACAGAAATCTCCGCTCGACGTGTTCCTCCATGGAGCGAATGAGAAAGCGGCGCAGGTCGGCGGCGGTCTCTTTCGACCATTCACGCGGGGTCAGTCTCGATATTGGCGTCACCAGCATCTCACGGGCGATTCCCAGCGATTCGGCATCGGCGCTCAACTCGGGCAGAACACCCGCCAGCCGGACCATCCACAAAGTAAAGTAGACAATCGCCGGCCATATGCTGCCGCCAGCTCGCAGGAACTCGAGCACCGCGAGCAACAGCCGGAACTGCCGCTCATTGACTTCGTTTGGGGGAAGCATCTGGTCGGAAACTTCCGCGAAGAAATCGAGAGCCACGCTCGTTTCGTAACTGGACGCCAGCATGAACCACGACTGCAATAGCTCGCAGGAGTCCAGGCTGACCAGTTCCCGCGTCTCCTTCTGATACCACGAGACGGAAACCCACGAGAGGCGCTCCAAACCCGCGCCGAAATTATTTTTGGGCCGGCGTGCCCGCCGCGCCACGCCGCGCAGTTTGCCCTGATCGCGCGTGAAGAAGCTGACGATGAGATCCGCTTCCCGTAACGGCCAGCAGCGCAAAACTATGGCTTCGCTGGTTCGCAGAGGCATTCATGACGGCTTAAGTTTCAGGGTAACACGAACACGCGGAGCGGCCCCGTCGTCGCGTCAGTGGCTTCGAGCGAACACGACCGCAATATTATCGTTGTACGCCAGCGTCCAGCCCGTGAGATGGGACATGACTCGGGCCTGCGCGGAGTTCGCCGGAAGCAGGCAGAGATGAATACCGTAGTCGTTCAGAAGCCGCTCCGGATCGGCATAAAGTGAAACCCAGTCGCGATAACGAGCCAGCACGCCGGACCAGTCGTAGATATCGCCGCGGCCATCGATGAAGACCTTTTGTTCAGGCAGCGCCCAGATGAGATAACCACCCCACATGTAATCGTTCAGCATTGGTCCCGGCAGTGCGGATCGCTTGATGAACCGGACCGCTTCCACGGGATTGTGCGATGCGATGTTCGCCTGTATCGTTGGCATGCTCGGGAATGCCGCACAGCAGCAAAGCGCGCACAGCAGCACGAGGACCGCATTGGCGGGAAGGAAGTCGCGCCGGGGCTTTCCAGGCCGCTTCATCTGCGCCACAATCCGGCAGACGATCGGCGCACAGACGATTCCGAATACAAAGACCATTCGCATGTGCTGCACGGCCAAGGCTGAGACCGGAAGAAGGACCATCAGTTCGAATGCGCTTGCCCGCGCACGTCCGGTCAGACCTGCGACGAGAAGCGCCGCAAGCACGACAAACAGGCCGACGCCGCGCGGGTCCTGCATGGTGAGCGGAAACCACTCGGCTACAAAGTTGAGATTGGTTCGCTGATGCACGAAGACGTCCAGCGGATATGTGAGCAGCCGGATCCCCACGGGATTGACCAGTAGCGCGGCCATTGAGAAACCCAGCACGCCGGCGAGCAGACGGATGTCCGGGCCACCGGTGAACCTGAGTCGGCGGTGAGCAATCCAAGCGCAAAGCGATGCCGCCGACAGTATCCCGAGACCAAGCACCCACGACCCATGGCAGTTCACCCAAAGCGCGAACAGCGGCGGCAACCACCACAATGTGCGCGGCCGTCCCGACCACGCCCGCTCCATGATCAGGAGCAACAGGACCAGCAATGCATACCCGATCAACTGCGGGCGCAGCGAGAACCCCATGGTCCCATAGCCGCCGATTCGCCAGACCAAATAGAGCAGAAGCTGCGAGAGCCATTCGTGGTCGATCCAAGGTTTGCCGTAGGCGGTGAATGACCAATGATCGGCATTCGGGAGCGCGTGCGTCTGCCAGATTTCCTGTCCGACTTTGAGGTGCCACCACAGGTCTGGATCGGAAAAACGCATTGAGCAGAAGCAGAATGTCAGGCAGACCAGGCAGCATCATGCATCATAGATTGTGATGTCTGATGCTAATATTGAGGCATGCGCACGACACTGGACCTTGACGAAAATCTCGTTCAGATCGCCAGAAACCTGGCTCAGCAGAGAAAACTGAGCATCGGACGCGTGATCTCGGACCTGGCGCTCGCGTCGCTTGAACCGAAATCGTCAGCGAAGCTCCGCAACGGCGTTCCTCTCTTCACCCCGCGATCGGGAACGCGGAAGCCGCACATGGAACTGGTGAATCGATTGCGCGACGAATCATGACGGTGGCGCTGCTCGATGTGAACGTCCTCGTCGCCTTGTTCGATCCGGCGCATCCCAACCACGAAGACGCGCATCAATGGTTTGGACGCAATCGAAAACGAGGATGGGCGACATGTCCTCTGACCGTCAACGGTTGCATTCGAGTGCTGAGCAATCCCGCATACCCGACGGTATCGGCGAGGCCGAGTGAAGTTGCCTCCCACCTTCGCGCCCTTTGTTCCGCCGCCGATCATCGTTGGTGGGAAGACTCGGTCTCGCTGCTGGATGAGGAACTCTTCCGAGTCGGCATGATCACGGGGCATCAGAAGATCACCGACGTCTACCTGCTAGGCCTGGCCGTCCGGCACGAGGGAAGGCTGGCCACATTCGATCGATCCATACCAGTGAAGGCGGTCGCCGGTGCCGGTTCGGACGATCTGGCGTTGATCGGCCCGATTTCTTGAGCGCGATAGTAGAGTCTATCCTTCGACCCCCGCCGGCACCCTCAGATGCTGCCAGAAGTCCTCGATCAGCAGCATCGTGCCGCCGACGTTCCCGGAATGAGGCAGACTCCCTCCGCCGGGGACGCTCTCGATTCGCCAGTTCTGCCGCTGAATGACGAAATCGGCCAGCGCGTGATCTTCATCCGTAAGCACGAGCACGGGCATGCTCAACGCTCCGTAGAATTCACGAATGCCGCGCGTGTTCAGATGCCCGCTGAGGTAATGCAGCGGGGCGAATCGCGCGCCGGGCCGATGCGACGTACGGTATGCGTAGTCAACCAGCGCTTCGTCCGGCGGGCCTTCGAGCTGCTTCCGCAGCGAGTGCCGAATACTAGCGCGGGTGGTCAGGAGATCGTACAATGCCTGGCTCCAGACCGGCAGCGAACTCAAGCGCAGCATCTGCTCGGATACGCCCGCTTCGCCGAAATCCGCCAGACCAGTGGGTGAGATTAGCGTGAGCGAATGGAATAACTCGGGACGTACCGAAGCAGCTATGGCCGCAAATTCGCAAGAGAGCCCAACCGCGATCAGGTCCACGGGCTGCGCCGATCCCGGCAGATAGGACTCGATCCACTCGATCAGCGTGTCCGCGTACAGCTCGGGATAATAGACGCGATCGGTCCGCTCGGAAAAACCAAAGCCTGGCAGATCGATGGCGTAGGCGGGACGCTCGTCCCGAAACCTCTCGAACAGCGGCCGCACCTCATGAGCCGACGCATACGGACTGACGCCGTGCACCAGCACCACCGGCCGCCCCTCTCCGGCTTCGTCGCCGTACCAGCTCACCAGACCTCCG